>JADFIH010000084.1:0-10671 GCA_022566715.1 Pseudomonadota bacterium
CCGCCACGGGTTCGGCCTGCGCTGGTCCTTCATGGGGCCGATGGAGACCATCGATCTCAATGCGCCCGAGGGTCTGCCGGACTACGCCTCACGTTACGGGCCGATCTATTACAAGGTCGGCCAGGACGCGGAGCCCCGGCCCTGGGACGAGGCCTTGTTCGGCCAGGCCGCGAGGGACCGCCGCGCCATTCTTCCCTTGGAAAAGCTCGCCCAGCGCCAGGCTTGGCGCGACCGCCGGCTGATGGCCCTGGCCGCCCACAAACGCAAGGCGGACAAGGAAATCGGGGACTGAAAGGGCTTTGAGTCCTACCACCTTCGGGTGCGCCATTCCTCCGAATGGCCGGATGGGGCCGGCCGGGCGCTTGCTACTAGGGAGTGGGGCCGGCCGCTTCCGGCGACGGCGGTTTGGGGTGGCGATATCATGGGCGACATCAAGCGGGAGTCATGGTTTCCGACCCACATTTGGTCCCGGGACATTGACGGCAGCGAACAGCTCAATAGCCAGCTCCTGAGCGCCATCCGCGGATGGCAGGAAGAAGATCCGAAGGGGGTTGCGGTATCGAACTCGCTGGGCTGGCATAGTCAGTACAACTTGCATCGGCGAGGGGAATTTCGCGGCATTATCGACGCGATAAACGACACCGTCGCCGCGCTGGGACGGGACATCGGCGTCGTCGAGACGGTGGAGCCGATTATCTACACCAGTTGGGCCAATGTTTCTCCCAAGCACGCCGCGAACCGGATGCACGTTCATCCCGACGTGTACCTGAGCGGGGTTTACTACGTTCAGGTGCCCAAGGGCTGTGGGAAAATATGTTTCCGCGATCCCCGGCCGCAGGTGGAGGGGCTCATCTTTCCAGTCCCAAGGGGCGCGATGTGGAGCGAGGTCACGTACGAACCCAAGGCCGGGCGGATGTTCTTGTTTCCGGCTTGGCTGCCGCATGAAGTTCTACCGAACATGAGCAACCTTGACCGCATCAGTATCGCGTTCAATATCACCTACCGCTCGAGAAAGAGCTAGCGTCCCAGCGGCCGGCCGCCGTCGACGGTGATGATCGACCCATTGGTGAAATCGAGCGTGGTGGCCACGGCCAACACGGCGCGGCCCACCTCGTCCGGGTTCGCCAATCGGCCGAGCGGCGTCGCGTCGATTTGATGTTGGCGCACCGCCGGGTCCCAAGTGCGCGAGAGTTCGGTATCCACAAGACCCGGCGACACGGAGACAACGCGAATTTCGGGCGCGAGCGCCCGGGCGAGCGACATGGTGATGCTGTCGAGCGCGGCCTTCGAGGCGCAGTAGGCCACGTTGCTGCCGAACGCGGTGCGCCCGGCGATCGAGGTGATGTTGACGATCAGCCCGCCGCCGTCCGCCGCGAGCAGGGGCTGGAAGGCGCGCGCGCAGGCGAATGCGCCGCGCACGTTGGTGCGCATGATGAGATCGAAGGTATCGTCGTCCAAACCGTCCAGGTCGGCGTGCGGCACGAATTTTGTCACGCCCGCGTTGTTGACCAGAATATCGAGTCGGCCCTCGGTTTCGGCGACAGACCGGGCGGCGTGCGCCAGCGCATCGGACTCGAGCACCGACGCCTGAACGATCCGGTGGCCGTCGCCGGGCAACCCGGTGAGGACGCGCTCCGCATCGCGCGCGCTGTCCCGGTGAGTGATGACGACCCGCGCCCCGGCGGCGGCGAGTGTGGCGGCCGTGACCGCCCCCAGACCGCGGCTCGCGCCCGTGATCAGCGCGACCTTGCCGTCCAGTGTTGGCGCCATCCTACCCCGCCTTTTTGTAGCGGCGCACCCGCAGGTCGGCCTGCGCCTGGTGCCCGGCGAAGTTCTCGAGGGCGCACAGGCGGGAACAGACCTCGCCGATGAGGGCGCTCGCCTCCTCCGTGCAACGCTGGTAGGTGACCGTCTTGATGAATTTGCCGACCCACAGCCCGCCCGTGTACCGCGCGGCCTTTTTGGTGGGCAGGGTGTGGTTGGTGCCGATCACCTTGTCCCCATAGGCGACGTTGGTCTCGGGGCCGAGGAAGAGGGCGCCGTAGTTCCTCAGATGATCGAGAAAGTACTGGGGATCGCGCGTCAGAATCTGGACATGCTCGGAGGCGATCCCGTCGGCCACCCGGAGCGCTTCCTCGGGCGTGTCCACGAGGATGATGCGGCCATATTTGCGCCAGGCCTCGCCGGCCACCTCGGCCGTTTCCAGGGTTTTCAGTTGGCGCTCGATCTCCGCCGGCACGGCGTCCGCGAGCGTGCGCGACAGGCTGACCAGCACGGCGGGGGAGGTCGGCCCGTGTTCGGCCTGGCCGAGCAGGTCGGTGGCCGCCATCTCGGCATCGCAGGTCTCGTCGGCAATGAGCAGGGTCTCGGTCGGGCCCGCCAGCAGGTCGATGCCGACGTGGCCGAACAGTTGCCGCTTGGCCTCGGCGACAAAGGCGTTGCCGGGCCCCACCAGCATATCCACGGGCGCGATCGATTCGGTGCCCAAGGCCATGGCCGCCACCGCCTGAACGCCGCCGAGAATGTTGATCTCGTCGGCCCCCGCGAGGTGCATGGCGGTCACCGTGGCGGCCGGTATTCCGCCATCGATCGGAGGCGTGCAGGCCACCACCCGGCCCACGCCCGCGACCTTGGCCGTGAGCACGCTCATGTGCGCCGAGGCCACCATGGGATAGCGCCCGCCCGGCACGTAGCATCCGACGGACTCGACCGGGATGTTCTTGTGGCCCAACACGACGCCCGGCAACGTCTCGACCTCCACGTCCTGGAGCGCCGCTTTCTGATGTTCGGCGAAATTGCGGATCTGCGCCTGGGCAAATTTAATGTCTTTCACGGTCTGGTCTGGCAGCGAGGCGAGCGCCTCGGCGACCTCCGCGGCGCTGAGCCGGAAGGAGGCGGGGGACCATTGGTCGAAGCGCTCCGACAGCTCCCGGACCGCCGCGTCGCCGCGCGCCTTGATGCCGGCCAGAATATCCTCGACCGTCCGCTTCACTTTTTCGTCGGCCTCCTCGCGGGCCTCCTCGGTAAGGCCGGCCTTCAGCTCCTCGATCATCGTCCAACCTCTTTTCTCTTGCCGCCGGCCCGCGAAACGCCTCTTGGGGGCGGCGGCCACATAAGCGGGATATAGGAAGGCCCACTCCGGTCCTTGGAGGGCGCCTAGGTTAGAACCCTTGGCGGCGCGAATTCAAATCCCTTGTCGGCTCACGGGCGGGAGCGGGACTTTCCGGCAAATCAAGGCCTTGGAGAAGGGCCGGGAGGAAGGGCCCCGGTCAGGAAGCGCTGGAGAGGTTTCGGCGGGCCGGCCAAGGCGCCACCGCATAACAAGAATCTTGACTTAGGACGTGCCCAAAGGATAATTACGCGGTGCGCGAAGGCCCGCGGTCAAACGGCTAAGGCTGTACGTGCGTATTGAGTGCTACCTGTTTGTTGAATAACGATAATCCCGTGTAGGGTCGGGAAATACGGGGTAGGCGCCGCGAAAGGCGCGCCCCCCTTTTTGATTGCGAGGGTACGGATTCCATGAGTCAGAAGTCAGGCGACGTCGAAATCAAATCGGTGTCCAAACGGTTTGGTCCGACCCTTGCCATCGACGACATCGACCTATTCATTCCGGACGGAGCGTATTGCTGCCTCATCGGCCCCAGCGGTTGCGGCAAAACCACGATTCTAAGAATGATCGCGGGCCACGAGGAAACGACCGAGGGCCACATTCTTATCGGTGGGCGGCCGGTCGAGGGGCTCGTGCCGTCGGAGCGCGGTACGGCGATGATGTTCCAGAGCTATGCCCTGTTCCCGCATTTGTCGGTTGCGGACAACGTTTCGTTCAGCTTGAAGATGAAAAGGGTGGGCAAGGCGCAGCGCCGCGAGCAGGCCATGGAAATCCTGACGCGGGTGCAGATGGAGCACTTGGCGGACCGGGTGCCGGCGCAATTGTCCGGCGGCCAGCAGCAGCGCGTGGCGCTCGCCCGCGCCTTGATTACGGACCCGAAGGTGCTCCTGCTCGACGAGCCCCTGTCGGCGCTCGACGAGTTCCTGCGCCTGCAGATGCGCGAGGAGTTGCGCCGCCTGCAGGCCGACATCGGCATTACCTTCATCCACGTCACGCACACCCAGCCGGAGGCGCTGGCCCTGGCCGACCTCATCGTCGTCATGGACCAGGGACGCATCGATCAGGAAGGCGAGGCGCGCGTGATTTATGATTCCCCGGCAACACCTTACGTGGCTCAGTTCATGGGCGGCTGGAACGTCTTCGACGGCGAGGTCAAGGACATCGCCAATGGGACGGCCGAGGTCGAAAACGCCGCCGGCGAAAGGTTCGCCGTCGATGGAAAAAATGTTGGCGGTACGGATTTTGGCGTCGGCCAGTCCGTCGCGTTCTCGGTTCGGCGTGACAAAGTTGGAATGGCCCGCGCGAATGGCTTGGATGAGGGGCAGACGCTCCCCAATTGTCTGGTGGGCGAGGTTCGCGCGATCGAGTATCAGGGGACCTGGGTCAAGGTCACGATGGTGCGAAAGAATGGCTCCCAACTGGTCGCCGCCCTGGATGAGGTGGACTATTTCGCTGATCCGATGAAGATGGGCGATACCATCAAGGCGGAATGGGCGGCCAAGGACGTCCATATGCTCAAGACCACCGCGTCGGCCGACGCGAGAAGCATGGGTGGCGGCGGCTAACGCGGGTCGAACCAAGCCGCGGCGTCGGGAAGCGCGGCGCACGAATTATCGGGAGGAATGACCGGGGAGAGAAGGCCTTACGCATGCGCCTGGGCGCAGGAGATTTGTAATTTCTGATTCTCCCCTCTCGAAATCCACCGGCGGGAAAGCCCGAATTTCACGCCGCGAAGTCCTCAAGGGAGCGGCCGCCGGCGCGGCGTTCGTAGGCGCCACCGCCACCGGAATCGGGGGCTTCCCCACGGTCTGGGCCCAGAACATCAAAGATGTCGTGCTGCGCCAGGTCGGGCTGAACGTTTCCAATCAGGCCGAGATCGCGGCGCGGGCCAAGGAGGACCTTGGCTTCACGGTCGAGCAAGTGGCCGTGGACATTCCCGTCATCCTGAGCCGCGGATTGGCGCGGCCCAAAAGCCTCGACATCCTCGATGCGGACTATTTCATGCTCCCGGCCCTGTGGCCGACGGAAAACTTCCAAGCCATCGATTCGCGCCGGATTCACCGCTGGGACGATGTCATCGGCATCTATAAGACGGGCAAGTTGCTGCGCGACTCCGTACGCGGGGCCGGCCACAATCCGATCCTCTCCCAATACGTCAAGGGCCCGGACTCGCGGTCCCTCGACTCCGCGGACGAGCCGACGCGCTGGCTGACGGCGCTTCCCTACCTGCAAAGCATTGAATCCCTCGGGGTCCGCTCGGACCTCGCCGAGCCATTGCTGGGCCGCCGCGTACGGCACTGGTCGGCGTTGGTCCATCCGGCGTTCAGCGGCCGGGCGGCGCTACAGGATTTCCCCGCCGTCGGGTATCTCGATTCGGCACTCGCCTTCCGGTCCGCCGGCGAAGCGAACTACGATGACATCGGTTTCCCCACCAAGGCGGAGATCGACCGGACCCTCAAGTTGCTGACCGAGTTGAAGCGGGCGGGCCACTGGCGCGCCCTGTGGGGGCCCTTCACCGAGTCGGTCAACCTGATGGCCTCGGGCGAAGTCGTTATCCAGTCGATGTGGTCGCAGGCCGTCGCCGCGATCAAGGACCTGGGAATCCCGGCCCAGGCAGCGGAACTCGACGAAGGATACCGTTCGTGGGGATTGGGCCTGATGATCATGTCCCATGTCGGCGGGCTGAAGCTCGAGGCGGCGTACGACTACCTGAACTGGCACTATTCGGGGTGGCCCGGCGCCTTTTTCTCGCGCATGGGGTATTATTCGGCGTTGCCGCTCGCGGCGAGAGCGTTCCTCGAGCAGCACGAGTGGGATTACTGGTACGACGGGAAAGCGGCGCCGGCCGAGATCAAAGATCCCTTCGGCAACGTGCACGATAAGCCCGGCGCGCGCCGCGACGGTGGCTCTTTCCGCAACCGGCTTGGCAACGTGACGGCCTACAACACCGTCTTCCACCCGAACGCCGAGCATTTGGCCTCGAAATGGCGGGAGTTTCGCCGCGCCTGACGCGCCGGAGCTAGGGCCGGTCGCGCCGCGTGTTCTTGGCCGGATGCCGGACTCATCGCGTAAACACCTGTAATACCCTACGTTTTTTAGGCCATTCCATTGACTTCGGAGGCCAACGATTCGATAGTCCGCCCGGGCCGTCGCTGGACGGGCTGTTGAGCATCATCTACGATGGCGAGGCGGGTGTGGCAAAGCACTTGCGCGTCTACGCCATGAGGGAGGGGTTTGAAGGAATGGCTTATCGATTGGGCGTGGACGTCGGCGGGACGTTTACCGACTTGCTTCTCATCAACGAGAAGGATGGTTCGACCCATACGGCCAAAGTGCCGTCGACGCCCGAAGATTCCTCGATCGGGGTCTTCAACGGCATCAGGCGGGTGTGCAGCGCGGCGAATGTCGACCCCTCCGTGATTACCCATGTGATGCATGGCACGACCGTCGCGACGAACACGGTGATTACCAATTCGGGCGCGCGCGTCGGCTTGGTGACGACGAAGGGCTACAGACAGGTTCTCCAAATCGCGCGATCGTTCGTGCCCGGCGGACTTGGCGGCTGGGTGATTTTCAACAAGACCGATCCGCTGGCGCCGCTGGAACTCACGATCGAGGCGGACGAGCGCATGAGCGCGAAAGGTGAAGTCGTCAGGGAGCTGAATGAGTCGAAGCTCGAAAAAGACCTTCAGGTACTGAAGGGCAAGGGAGTCGAGGCGTTAACGGTCTCGCTCATCAACTCCTACGCGGACGGCTCACATGAGCGCCAGGTGCGCGATGTCGCGGAAAAGGTTCTGCCGGATATTCCGATCTCCATCTCCTCCGAAGTCATCCCGGAGATGCAGGAGTATGAACGTACCGAGACAACGGTCGTCAATTCGTATATCCGGCCGATCGTCTCCAAGTATATTCGCAACATGCACACCGAGCTGACGAAGCAGATGAAGGATGTGCAGTTGCATATTCTGCGCTCCGATGGCGGTCTGTATTCGGTGGAGGCGGCCGAAAATACGCCGGTGAACATGTTGATGTCCGGCCCCGCCGGCGGTGTCGCCGGGGCGATCTGGATCGCCGCGAAGGGTGGCTACAAGGACCTTCTCACCTTCGACATGGGCGGCACGTCCACGGATGTCGCCCTGGTCCAGAACGGGGCGCCCTCGAAGCGCCGCGAGACGCGCGTCGCGGACGTGACCGTTCGGGCCTCTTCGATCGACGTGCGCACGGTCGGCGCCGGCGGCGGCTCCATCGCCTACGTGCCCGAACTTACCAAGGCCTTGCGCGTTGGCCCGCAAAGCGCGGGCGCGACGCCGGGCCCGGCGGCGTACGGAACCGGCGGGGAAGAACCGACCGTCACCGACGCCAACGTCGTGCTCGGCTATCTGCCGAGCGACGTTCTGCTGGGCGGCGACATGAAGATCGACGTCGACCTTGCCATAAAGGCCGTTCAAAAGGTCGCCGACGGCATGGACCTCGAGCTCATGGCGGCGGCCGAAGGCATATACAATATCGTCAACGAGAACATGTTCGGGGCGCTCCGCCTGGTGTCGGTCGAGCAGGGCCACGACCCGCGCGACTTCGCGCTGATCGCTTTCGGCGGGGCCGGTCCGCTTCACGCCAACGCGCTCGCGAAACTCATGGGCTCGTGGCCGGTGATCGTTCCGCCGGGCCCCGGCGTCCTGTGCGCCTATGGCGACGCCACGACGCGCCTGCGGGACGAGGCCTCGCGCTCGTTCATCCGGACCTTCCCGAATACCAACGACAAGGAAGTCGCCGGTGTTCTCGGAGAATTGGCCGAAACGGCCGCCAAGGCGCTGGATGAAGAAGGCGTGCCGCGCAAGGATCAAACGACGACCTTCGAGATCGACGTGCGGTATCACGGTCAGGGCCTCGTGCTGACGATCGACACCACACCGGCGAAAGTCGCCAAGGGCGTCCTCGCCGACGTGGCCAAGCGGTTCGACAAGATTCACGAGCAGATGTTCACCTTCGCGCTCGAGCACGACCAAGAGCTGGTCAACCTTCGCGCGATTGTCCAAGGCAAACCAACCTCCGTTAAGGCGACCGTACTCGCGCGCGGCCGGGGCGAGCCCAAGGACGCCGTGATCCAGAAGACCAAGATTTTTGCCGACGGAAAGACCCGCAATGCCACGATCTATGACCGCGCCAAGCTAAAGGCGGGGCACAAGATCCCGGGTCCCGCCATCGTCATGGAGATGGACGCCACAACGCTGATACTCCCCGACCACTATGGCTCGGTGGATGACGTCGGCAATATTCTGATCCGGCCGGTCAGCTAGAGACGGGGAGAACCAAGATGCCTGCGAAGATTATTCAGAAGAACACGAAGAAGTTCAAAAAGGTCAAGGTTGATCCCGTCACCCTCGACATCATCGAAAACGCGCTGCGCAACGCGCGCTATGAAATGGACGCGGTGCTGTTCCGCACGGCGATGTCGCCGGGCATACGCGAGCAGCACGACGAGTTCCCCATGATTGCCAACAACGACGGCAAGATGGTCGTGGGCCAGTTCGGGTCGTTCATCTACGGTTTCATGGAAGGCTACGAAGGGGACATCGAGGAAGGCGACATCTTCCTGACCAACGATCCTTATTCCTGCCGCGGCGCCATCAGCCACCTTCCGGATTGGCTGATCATGATGCCGATCTACAAGGATCACCGCGTTATCGCCTGGGCCGCCATGTTCGGCCACATGACCGACGTGGGCGGCAAGGTGCCGGGCAGCCTGCCGACGGATGCGCACCAAATCTATGAAGAAGGGATCATGATCCCGCCCACCAAGATCTACAAAAAGGGCAAGCTGAACTCGGAAATCCTCGAACTCATTCTGCACAACTGCCGCCTGCCCGAATGGAACCGGGCCGATTTCAACGCGATCATCGCGTCCGTTCGCCTGGCGGAAAAGCGCTGCATCGAAATCGCCACCCGCTTCGGCGACGACGTGTTCATCGAGGCGATGGAGCAGATGCTCGACCGCAACAAGCTTGCCATGGGCGCCATCATCAAGATGTTCGTGCCCGAGAAGAAAGTGTATTTCGAGGACTACATCTGCGACGACGGCGTCGGCATGGGGCCCTACAAGATCGCCTGCACTCTCTGGCGCGAGGGCGATGTCGCGATTTTCGATTTCGCGGGCACCGACCCTCAATCGGTCAGTTCGGTGAACTTCTTGCTCAATGAAGAGATGTTCAAGATGTTCCTCGGGGCATTCACGATCAATCTCTTCGATCCGCAGATACTGTTCAACGACGGATTCTATGACCTTGTGGATGTCCGAATACCGGCGGGCTCGATCCTGAAACCGATGAAGCCGGCGGCGCTTTCCTGCCGCACCCACTTGCTGGGCCGCATCTTCGACATCATGGGCGGGGTGCTGGGTCAGGGCGCGCCCGATGCGCTCAATGCCGCCGGGTTCTCCGACAGCCCGCACTTTATGTACTCGGGCTACGACAAGGACGGCGAGTGGTTCCAGCTTTACCAGATCGGTTTCGGCGGGATTCCGGGCCGGCCCGTGGGCGACGGCCCGGACGGCCACTCGCTCTGGCCCTCCTTCACCAATGTGCCGAACGAATTCCTGGAAGCCTACTTCCCGCTGCGCATCGAGACCTACGAGTCGATCCCCGATTCGGGTGGCGCCGGCCTGCACCGCGGCGGCAACGGCATCTGCACCGGCTATCGCTTCCTGGAACCGGGTGAAGTCTCGATCCACGACGACCGCTGGCTCACCTATCCATGGGGTGTGAACGGCGGAACGCCGGGCGGGCGCAGCAACAAGCTTCTGGTTCGTAAGGACGGGACCGAAGAGCGGCTGCCCTCGAAATGCGACCACGTGAAGGTGGAGGAGGGCGACATCCTCTACTTCAACACCTGGGGCGGCGGCGGTTGGGGTGATCCGTTCAAACGCGACGCCGAGCTCGTCGCCCGCGACGTCCGGCGCGGCCTTGTGACGACCAAAGGCGCCAAACGCTACGGCGTCGTACTCAATGCCGACGATTCCGTGGATGCCGTGGCGACCGAGGAGCTGCGCGCCGAAATGACGGAAAAGCGGGGCGATGTCCAACTGTTCGACTTCGGCGGAACCATCGACGAGATCAAGGCGCGCTGTAAGGAAGAGACGGGCTTCGATCCGCCAAGGGCGCCGGTGTTCCAGAAGTGGCACAACGTTGCGGCCAAGAGGCTCGAGGCCGCGGAATAAGGTTCGGGCGCGGCGGGCGCCCCGGCCAAATGGTCTGAATTTGGCCAATTGGTCTTGAATGAGCGTGGCGCCGCGGTTGGGACCGTGGCGCCACACTTTTTTGAGGCGCCTAGGTTTGAAGCGGCCCGGGGGAGATGAGGATGACAAACGGAAAAAGCCGGTTGGCGGCGCGGATTCGCAATCGCGAGTTTACCGTCGCGCCTGGCGTCTACGAGATGATTTCGGCGCGCATCGCGGACGGCATGGGGTTCGACGCCATTTACATGACCGGTTACGGCGCGGTCGCATCGCACCTCGGCTTGGCGGACGCGGGCCTCGCCTCCTACCGGGACATGGTCGACCGTGCCGG
>JADFIH010000084.1:10681-12552 GCA_022566715.1 Pseudomonadota bacterium
TGCCGGGCAGATCGCCGCCGGGACGCAGACCCCGCTCATCGCCGATGCGGACACGGGCTACGGCGGGCCGCTCAACGTGCGCCAGACCGTGCGCGGGTACGAAGCCGCGGGCGTCGCCGCCCTCCACATCGAGGATCAGGCCGACCCGAAGAAGTGTGGCCACACCCCGGGCAAGCACGTGATCCCGATGGAAGACATGGTGACCAAGATCAAGGTCGCGGTGGACGCACGCGAGAGTGAGGATTTCCTGATCATCGCGCGGACCGATTCGCGTGCCACCTTCGGCCTGGACGACGCCTGCCGGCGTGCCGAGGCTTATGCCGAAGCGGGCGCCGACATTCTTTTCATCGAGGCCATGAACGGGATCGAGGAGATCGAGGCCGTGGGCCGCCGCTTCGATCATCCGCTGCTGGTCAACGTGACCGACGGTGGTATCACGCCGGCCCTGTCGCCGCAGGAGTTCAAGGACCTTGGCTACACCCTCGCCATTTATCCCGGGACGGCCTTCAGCGCCGCCGCCGTCGCCATCCGCGAGGTCTACCAAACCCTGAAGCGCGACGGCTCCACCCTCAACCTCAAAATCCCGGTGCTGGGCGAGATGGAGATGCACGAGATGATGGGATTTCCCGAGGTGTGGGATTTCGAGGAAAAATGGGGCCTGGGCGCTGCCCGCGACGAGCTCCAGCGCGAGCTGGAGGACAAGCCGGCGAAGGCCGGGCCGTAGGAGGGGGATGCGGTCCCTCATACTTCGACAAGCTCAGCATGAGGGCCTCGTCCTGAGCCTGTCGAAGGACAAGTGATGAAGGCAAGGAGGAGAAAATGGCGCAGGACCTTGAGAACGACTACGACGGTGCGGGGTACAATCGGCGGCTCGGTTTTGGCGAGCGGCCGGCGCTGATCCTGATTGATTTCGTCGAGGCCTACTTCGACAAATCCTCGCCCCTCTATGCCGGCGTCGACGACGCCCTGGCCTGCGCCATCCGGGTGCGCGGCGCGGCGCGGCGGGCCGGGGTCTTCGTCATTTACACCAACGTCGTGTTCACCAAAGGCGGCGTCAACGGCGGCATCTTCATGAAGAAGGTGCCGACGCTCAGCATCATGGAGGAGGGCAAGCCCCTAGGAGCCTGGCCCAAGGGGTTGGAGCCGGGCGATGGCGAACTGGTGATTTCAAAGCAGTACCCGAGCTCGTTCTTCGGCACCTCGCTTTCGTCGACGCTGACGGCGCTGGGCATCGACACCCTGATCCTGACCGGCCTGACCACGTCGGGCTGCGTGCGCGCGACCTGCATCGACACCGTGTCCTACGGCTTTCGCCCCATCATCGTGGGCGACGCCTGCGGTGACCGGGACGACCGCCCGCACGAAGCCAACCTGTTCGACATGAACGCCAAATACGGCGACGTGGTCGGCGAAGCCGAGGTGACGGAGTACCTCAACCGTATCGGCAACCAACAGCCCAGGGCCGCCGCCGGGGCGTGAAGTTGCGTTCCAAGAAACTCTTAGTTCCACCCCCTCCCCGGCCCTCCCCCATCCAGGGGGAGGGGGATTGGCATGGCGCCTCGGGTCTAATTCCCGCCCCCCTTGTGGGTTGAGCGGGACCGTGGCGCCGCGTAAGCCCGGCGAACGGTTAGGGAGGGGGGCATGTTGCTAGCCTAATGGGAAGCATGGATCAACAAGTTCAGCGGGATATGACGAGGGGGCTGGCGGATTTCGTCACCGGCCTCGGCTTCGAAGATCTGTCGGCGGACGACACGGCGCACCTTGGGGGTCTGGTGCTCGATCACCTTGGGGTTGCGCTGGCCGGCGCGGCCCTGCCCTGGGGGCGGGCGCTGGCGGAATGGGCCGGGACCTATGGCGGCACCGGGCCCAGC
>JADFIH010000085.1 GCA_022566715.1 Pseudomonadota bacterium
CGTGCCCGATACCAGTGGTCCCTCGCTCGAGTATCTCGGCACCCAGGTCGACCGTTATCTGGCGACCTTCGAAAATCGTCTTGCGGAAGCAGAATACCTGGCGGGCGAG
This sequence comes from Pseudomonadota bacterium, assembly GCA_022566715.1. Classification (GTDB taxonomy): domain Bacteria; phylum Pseudomonadota; class Alphaproteobacteria; order SHVP01; family SHVP01; genus JADFIH01. The sequence goes on from JADFIH010000085.1 coordinate 110, forward strand.
TTTTCCTTCGCCGACGTCCAGGTCTATCCAATTGTCGTGAGCGTGGCCCCGTACTTGGACAAGGGGCTCGAACCCTATCCCAACCTCCAGCGCTGGAGCGATGCCGTGGCTGCGCGGCCTGCGGTGGAGCGTGGCATGAACGCATTGCCGCCGCTGAGTTAAGGTCACGAAATGAGTAGCACCGATTACAAGGGCCCGCTCAGCGGTTGGAAGATCATCGACCTCTCGCGGGTCTTGGGCGGGCCCTACTGCACCCAGTTCCTGGGCGATCTGGGCGCGCGCATCATCAAGGTCGAGCCGCCTCAAGGCGATGAGACCCGCGACTGGGGCCCCCCCTTCAAGGACGGGCAAAGCGCATACTTCAGCGGCGTCAACCGCAACAAGGAGAGCCTGGGGCTCGATCTCTCGCGGCCCGAGGGACGCGAGGTCTTGCTTCGTTTGCTCGAGGACGCCGACGCCTCGATCGAAAACTTCAAGCCCGGCACGATGGAGAAGTGGAACCTGGGCTACGAAGAGGTTCTCAAACCCCGTTTCCCCCGGCTCGTTCATTGCCACATCACCGGGTTCGGAGCGGACGGACCGTTGGGCGGCTTCCCGGGATACGACGCCGTGGCGCAAGCCATTTGCGGTCTCATCAGCGTCAACGGCAACGAAGACTCAGGCCCGCTGCGCATGGGTATTCCCATCGTCGATATCGCCACCGGTCTGTTCGCGGCGAACGCCATTCTTGCGGCGGCGGTCGAACGGGAACGCTCCGGCAAGGGCCAACTGGTCGAAGCGAACCTGTTCGACACCGGCGTTGCGCTGCTCCACCCGCAGGCCGCCAATTGGTTCATGTCGGGGCAGATGCCGCAACTCATCGGCAACGCCCATCCCAACATCGTGCCCTATGACGCCTTTCCCACGGCGACCGGTCCGATCTTTTTGAGTGTCGGCAACGACCGCCAATTTACCCGCCTGTGCCATGAACTGGGTGCGCCGGACTTGGCGGAGGACGAGCGATTCTTGTCCAATGCCGACCGCATGGCCCATCGTGACGAATTGCGCGCGGTGCTGGTCGCGCGCCTGGCCGGCACGGACGGCGCCAAGCTGTGTGACTCGCTGCTCGCCGCCGGCATCCCCGCCGGCCCCATCCTCGATATGCCTGGAATCCTGACCCACCCGCATACGCTTCACCGTGAGATGGTGGTCGAACGCGATGGCTATCGCGGCACGGGTGTGCCGGTCCGATTTAGCCGGACTCCCGGCGAGGCCCGCTCCGTCCCGCCCATCTTCGGGGCGGACAGCCAGGCGATCCTGGAGGAGGCCGGCTATTCGACGCGGGAGATCGCGGACTTGCGCGACGCGGACATCGTGCCGAGTGAGCGCCGAAAGGTTCGCTGAGGCCGTTCCACCTGCCCGGGCCGGGAATTTATTAGCCGATTGTTAACGGCGAAGGCGCATTCTGGCCCCGGTCGAAAAAGCGGCTCAGCCGGACAACCGCCATGCCGAAACGCCTTATCCAAGCAACCCTTGCCATGCTCCTCGCGTTTGCGTTGCTGGCTGGTCCGGCGCTTGCCAAACCAGGCGCGAAAGAAGGCGGCGAGGGCGCCGCCGCGTCCGAGGTTCCACGATTCATCGAGCTGAACCGGCTGACGGCCCCCATCATCAGCAACCGGCGCGTTCGCGGACAGATGGAGCTGTTGTTGATCATCGAGGTCAAGGATGAGGAGAAGGGTCCCGAGGTCCTGCGCCAGATTCCCCGCTTGGAGGCCGCCTTCGTTCTCGTGGCCAATAACTACGCGGCGTCGCTCGGGCTACCAACCAAGCGACTCGACATCGCCTTCGTGATGAAGGGCTTGCAGGCCGAGGCGGATCGCCTCTTTCCCCCGGGCACCATCGCGGTGCTGATCCAGCAGGCGCAGTACCGGCGCTAGCCGCCTCCCGCCGAGGCGGGTATCGGCCTCTCGCCCAGCCACCGATCGACGAAACGGCCGAGCCAGCGGCGTACCATCGGCTCGTGCCGGTCTTTTTGCGCCAGAAGATCGTCAATCGGCTGCACCCCCGGCACCTTCTTTTCGTGTGCAAAAGCCGTCCATTTGACCATGGTGGAGGGAGTCAGCTCGGGATGGAACTGAACGCCAAACGCGTTCGCCCCGTATTGAAAGGCTTGGTTTTCAAAGGCTTCGCCGCCACGGGCCAGCAGGGTGCAACTCCGCGGCACCTCGAAGGCATCGCGGTGCCATTGAAAGGCGTGGAAGGGGCTCTCGAACAGGTCGGCCCCTTCGGCCGTCGGCAGGACCGGATAGTAACCGACCTCGTGTAGCCCGTCGGGATGGCGCCACACCCGCCCGCCGAGGACGTGGGCCAGCATCTGGCAGCCCAGGCAAATTCCCAGAAATGGCTTGCCCGACTCCAGCGCCAGGGAAATCCAATCGAGTTCATCGCGCAGATATGGATGCTCTTCGCATTCGTAAACCCCCATGGGCCCGCCGAATACGACCGCCGCGGCATGTTCGTCCATGGTCGGCGGCAGGGGATCGCCTTGGCAGGGACGCCGGATGTCCAGCGTGTAGCCCATTTGGCGCAGAACCCGCCCCACCCTTCGCGTGCGAGAGTGGGTCTGGTGAAGAATGACAAGAATGCTGTCCATATCCGGCGACCCTAGCGGGGCCCCGCCAACGAGGCAACGGGGTGTCGGCATTAAGCCGCGCTTAAGAGGGGGTCGCCTACCATCTTAGGCTCCTTCCCAGGAAAGCCCTGCCCTGCCCATGTCCGCCGAACCCGATTCCAAGCCCCCGTCCGCGGAAAAGGCCGGCTCGAACCCGGTATTCGACAACATCGTCCGGGCCGTCGGGCAGGAACGCGCGGGCCGGCTTTTTGGCGATTTCACCGTGGATACCAAGGAGCGGATGGAGCGCATCGGCGACGCCACGGCTTCTGGCGATGTCGCCACCCTTCAGAAGGAGGCCCACGATCTGCGGGGCACGGCCGGCCACTTCGGCTTCCAGGACCTCTCCGACCTGGCGGGCGAGATCGAAACGGCCTGCCGCAACGGAGACGCCGCCCAGGCCCGCGATCTGGCCCGCCGCGTCCAGCGAGCCGGCGAGGCGGCCCTCGAGACCGCCGCCGCCTACGGGTGTCCTGGCGGCGAGGACGCAGATGGGACCGTAGCCGCGTCCCGCATTTAACCTACTCTTAGCGTAAATCACCTAGCGTCCATGCTGGATTTGTATGCAAACCTCCGGAAATTGGGTGGGGGCATTGGCAAACGTCGCCGTCTCAGCGGACAAGCGGAGCGATTCCGCGCCTAAGTATCCAATCGGGGTGCGTCTCAAGGCCTGGTGGCTGGGCGAGGAGACGGCGGAGATCTTTGCCCGCAGGCAGGCCGAGGATTCCGACGAGTTCGACGACGGCGAGGACGGGGACGACCTTCCCCCATCGCCTAAAAAGGCCCCCATCACATCTGAATTGGTGGACACCGACACCTATTGGGCGCCGGCCCGCATCACGGCGGCGCAAATGGTGTGGGGCCAGGGGTTCGCGGCGCCCGGCGACGAAGCCTATTTGATGAGCCTCGTCAACGTCGCCGGCCTCAAATCCGACATGTCGATCCTGGATCTGAGCGGCGGACTCGGCGGCGCGGCGCGAGCGCTGTCGGAGCGTTTCGGCGGCCTTTGGATCAACTCATTCGAGATGTCGCCCGAGTTGGCCAAAGCCGGCATGGAACAGACGAAGATGGCGGGCATGAGCAAAAAGGTGCCGCTGGAAAGCTTCGACCCGGCGAAACCGCCTTGGAAAAAGAAGTTCGATTTCGCTTTCGCCCGCGAGTCCTTCTACCAAATCGAGAAGAAGGAAGTGGTCCTACTGGCTATCGCCAAATCCCTCAAGCCGACGGGACAGTGCCTGCTTACCGACCTGGTGATTCGGGAAGAGGGCTTGTCCTCGCCGGAGCTGGATGCATGGAAAGCGTCGGAACCGAATCCCGTCTACCTGTGGTCCGTCGAACAGTACCGGGCATTTTTTGAAAAGCTCAAGCTTCCCATGTCCCTGTCGCCGCAGGATCTTACGGAGGGCTACTGTAAGCTCATCGTGAGCGGATGGTGGAAAGCCCAGGACACCATTCTTCGGGCGAAAAAAAACGGGGACTACGACGAAGAAGTGCTCGCGACCCTGGGCGACGAGGCCGAACGCTGGGCTGCCCGGACCGCCGCCCTGCAATCGGGCGATCTGTGCGTGTATCGGTTCTATAGCGACAAGCGCAATAGGTGACGCGGCCGGCTGCGGCCCGGATTCGCCTTCAAACAACGACTTTGCGAGCAGCGCCGGCCACGGCCCGGACCGAGGCGCACGCCCTCATGGCCGGGCAAAGCGTGGGGACGGGCCCGGATTAGCCGGCCGTGTTGACCTTGCGGCGCATCGCGGGTGAACATGACGATCACCGTACCGGCCGCTGCTTCCTATCGGCCCCCACCATTATTGTCACCCGCCCTTGTATTCGACCGTGAGCTCCGACGACGCCACCTCAATAACGCCGCATGAACATTCCTACCGCTGGGCGATTCTCGGCGGTGTGTGGCTGATCTATTTCTCGTTTGGCCTGATTGCCACGGCGATGGCGCCGTTGGTCGCGGTCATCAGCCGGGATCTGGGTCTCAGCTACACGTCCATGGGATTCATTTTGGGCGCCTGGCCGCTCGTCTACATCGTCGCGGCCCTACCCGGCGGCGTCCTGATAGACCGCGTCGGCCTCCGGTGGTCCATGTTTCTTGCCGGGGCGATCATGGCGGCGTCCGGGGCGCTCCGGGCGGCCGCAACGGGTACCCTGTCTTTGTTCCTGGCCGTCGCCATCTTCGGTATCGGCGGCCCCCTGATCTCGGTCGGAGCGCCCAAGGCGATCGCGCAGTGGTTTCGGGGCTCGGAGCGCGGCCTTGCCATGGGCGTCTACATCACCGGACCGGCGCTTGGCGCCATCCTCGCCCTCGCCCTCACCAACGGCGTTTTGATGCCTTGGACCGGCGGCGACTGGCGCGAAGTGCTTCTGATTTACGCCGCGGTGGTGTTCGCGGCCGGCTTCGTGTGGTTCGCCATTGCCTCCCATCCGGTGAACCGCGCCGTCGAACGCCGAGACCGCCAGCGCGGCTCCATCGCCAAGCAACTCGCGGTGTTCGAGCAACTCTTGCGGTTGCGCGCGGTTCAACTGGTGTTGACGATGAGCGTGGGCATTTTCTTTTTCTATCACTCGTTGGGGAACTGGTTGCCTGAGATTCTGCGCTCCGGCGGGATGGACGCCACGGCCGCGGGCCTCTGGGCCTCGGCGCCCACGGCCATCGGTATCGTTGGTTCCCTGATCATTCCGCGGCTCGCCTCTCCGCCGCGCCGCTTCGGAATTCTCCTCGGCCTGTTCGTCTGCATCGGCGCGGGCTCGCTCCTTCTGCTGGTTACGGCGCTGCCCGGGCTTGTTGCCGCGCTCGTGCTTCTGGGTATCGCGCGCGGCGCCCTGATGACCATCATGATGCTCGTCCTCATGGATACCCACGGTGTGGACTCGCGCCACATGGGCGCGGCGGGTGGTCTGTTTTTCTCGGCGGCGGAGGTCGGTGGCGTGATGGGGCCGCCGACGATCGGCGCGCTGTCCGATGCAACCGGAAGCTTCGACGCCGGCCTTCTCGCGCTGGCCGCGGTCAGCGGTGTCCTGCTCGTGCTCCTGTTCTTTCACCGCGCCAGCGAGCGGCACGCGGGCGGGGCCTCGCCGCCGGCCGTATAGGTGTTTCGCTTTCTCGGACCGCCGCCTATGGCGCCACGGCCATCGTCCCGCTATCCTCAAGCCGCGCTGGAGGCGGACGGCGCCGTCGGTCATCAAGCGGCGAAGCAACCACGAGCGGATTGAGGGAGGGCGCCACAATGGCCAAGAAGCGGAAAGTCATCATCACCTGCGCGGTCACGGGGGCCGTGCACACGCCGAGTATGTCGCCGTATCTGCCGTTGACGCCCGATGAAATCACGAAGGGCGCGGTTGCCGCGGCGGAAGCCGGGGCCTCGATCCTGCACCTGCACGCGCGCGACCCCAAGGACGGCCGCCCGACACCCGACCCCGAGGTTTTCATGGCTTTCCTGCCGCGCATCAAGCAGCAGACCGACGCGGTGGTGAACATCACCACCGGCGGCGGCCTCGGCATGTCGCTGGAGGAACGCCTCGCGGCCGCCTTTCGCACCAAACCCGAAATGACATCCCTCAACATGGGTTCGATGAACTTCGGCCTCTACCCGGCGGCGGACAAGGTCAAGGAATGGAAGTACGACTGGGAGAGGCCCTACCTGGAATCGACCAAGGACTTCATCTTCCGCAACACCTTTGCCGACCTCGAATACATCATGAAGGAGCTGGGCGAGGGCTTGGGCGTGCGTTTTGAATTCGAATGCTACGACGTGGGCCACCTCTACAACCTGGCCCATATGGTGAGCCGGGGGTTCGTCGAGCCGCCGTTCTTCATTCAGACCATCTTCGGCATCCTCGGCGGCATCGGCGCCGACCACGCGCACCTGATGCACATGCGCGAGACGGCGAACAAGCTGTTCGGAGACGACTACCAATGGTCGGTGCTGGCGGCGGGCCGCCACCAGATGTCCTTCGTCACGCAGGCCGCCATCATGGGCGGCAATGTCCGTGTCGGGCTGGAGGACAGCCTTTACATCGGGGCGGGCGAACTGGCCAAGAGCAACGCCGACCAAGTGGCCAAGATCAGGCGCATCATCGAGGACCTGTCGCTCGAGGTGGCCACCCCCACCGAGGCGCGTGAGATGCTCAAGCTCAAGGGTGGCGACAGGGTCGGGTTCTAGGATCGGCGTGCGATGGCGCTGGAACTTTATCACTACGACCGGTCCACCTGCAGTCAGAAAGTCCGCATCTGCCTGGCCGAGCTCGATCTCGATTGGGAGAGCCGCCACGTCGACCTCGGAACCGGGAAGCATCTGACGCCCGATTACCTGGCGATCAATCCGAACGGGGTCGTACCCGCGCTCGTCCACGACGGACGTCCGATCATCGAGTCCACCGTGATCTGCGAGTACCTGGCCGAAGTTTTTCCGCACTCCATTGATCTTTCGCCTCACGATCCGGTGGAGCGCGCGGCCATGCGGGCCTGGCTGCGTTTCATCGACGAAGTGCCGTCGATGGCCGTTCGGGTTCCGACCTTCAACCGAATCCTGCACTTCTATCAGAAGATGAGCGCCGAGGAGTTCGAGGCTTTTGCGGCCAAAATGCCGCTGCGGAAGCATTTCTTCCTGCGCATGGGACAGGACGGGTTTGACGGCACGGAATACGACGCGGCCCTCGATCAGCTTCAGGGCACGGTCGCCCGCATGGAGCGGGCCCTCGACGACGGGCCCTGGGTTCTGGGCACGAACTACTCGATCGCCGATCTCTGCCTTGCCCCCCTCTTCGCGCGCTTGCAGGACCTGGGCCTGGCGGACATGTGGGCGGAACGCCCCAACGTAACCGGCTGGTACGAGCGCATGACGGCGCGTCCCGCGTTCCGGAAGGCTTTCTACGAGGGCTCTCGCATGACCTTCGCCACGGCATGAGTGTCCTGACGCAAAGTTATGTGCATGGCGCCGCCGCCACGCCGCTCATCGGCGAGACCATCGGCGTCCATTTCGACAAGGCCGTGGCGCGTTGGCCCGGCCGCGACGCCTTGATCGTGCGCCAACAGAACGTGCGTTGGACTTACGGCGAACTCAAACGGCAGGTGGACGCGCTGGCGGCCGGGCTGTTCGGCCTTGGGCTCGAACCCGGCGACCGGGTCGGCATCTGGTCGCCCAATAACGCCGAGTGGGTGGTGACGCAGTTCGCCACCGCGAGGGCGGGGCTCATTCTGGTGAACATCAACCCGGCCTACCGCCTGAGCGAGCTCGAATACGCTCTCAACAAGGTTGGCTGCAAGGCTCTGATCACGGCGGTCTCGTTCAAGTCGAGCGACTACCTCGTGATGCTGCGAAAGCTCGCGCCCGAACTGGAGACCTGCGAGCCGGGGCGCCTTCACGCCGCAAAGCTTCCGGACCTGCGAACCGTTATCCGCCTGGGGGACGGCGCGACGCCGGGCATGTTGAATTACGCGGATGTGCTGCGCTTCGGCGGGGACGCGCGCCTCGCGGAACTCGGCGCGGCGCTCCAGTTCGACGACCCCATCAACATTCAATTCACCAGCGGCACCACCGGACAGCCGAAGGGGGCGACCCTCACCCACCACAACATCCTCAATAACGGGTTTTTCATCGGCGAAGCGCTGCACCTCACGGAAGAGGACAAAGTGTGTATCCCGGTCCCCCTGTACCATTGTTTCGGGATGGTCCTTGGTAACCTCGCCTGCCTGACCCACGGCGCCGCCATGGTCTATCCGGGAGAGGGCTTCGAGCCGTTGGCGGTCCTCGAGACCGTCGAAGCGGAGCGCTGCACGGCCCTCTACGGCGTCCCCACCATGTTCATCGCCGAACTCGACCACCCCGAATTCGGCAGGTTCGATCTGGGGACTTTGCGCACGGGCATCATGGCGGGCTCGCCCTGCCCCGCCGAGGTCATGAAGCGCGTCACCTCCGAGATGCACATGTCCGAGGTGACCATCGCCTACGGTATGACGGAGACGAGCCCGGTGAGCTTTCAGAGTGCGGCGGATGATCCCATCGGCCGGCGCGTCTCCACCGTGGGCCGCATTCACCCCCATGTCGAGGTCAAGATCGTCGATTCGGACGGGCGCATTGTCCCGCCCGGCGAGCCCGGTGAACTTTTAACCCGGGGCTATTGCGTCATGCTTGGCTACTGGGACGATGCCGAGCGCACGAAGGAAGCGATCGACCGCGCCGGCTGGATGCACACCGGCGATCTGGCGACCATCGACGCCGAGGGCTACTGCAACATCGTGGGCCGGATCAAGGACATGGTCATCCGGGGCGGCGAGAACGTCTATCCCCGCGAGATCGAGGAGTTCCTCCACGGCCACCCCAAGGTGCAGGACGTGCAGGTGATCGGTGTCCCCGACGCGAAGTACGGCGAGGAACTATGCGCCTGGATAAAGCTGCGCGAGGGCGAGCAGGCCACGGACGAAGAGATCCGGGAGTACTGCCGCGATCAGATCGCCCACTACAAAATCCCGCGCTACGTCAAGTTCGTCGACGACTTCCCCATGACCGTAACCGGCAAGATTCAGAAGTTCCTGATGCGCGAGCGGATGATCGAGGAACTGGGCCTGAGCGAACGTTCGGCGGCTTGACGGTGCCGGTCCCGCCTCCTGGAGCAGCGTCCGCCTGATCAGCGATCCCTTTCGCCGAGTTTTCCCGATCACGTCCTGGCCAAACGCCCCGGGACCGGGGCGTTTTCGATAAGTGCCGCCATGGACGCCGATTTACCGGAGGCGCAAGGTGGTGGAGCCGAGCGGGATCGAACCGCTGACCTTCGCATTGCGAACGCGACGCTCTCCCAACTGAGCTACGGCCCCGTCCACCATGGGTCTTCGGCGCAAGGGCGCGAGACCCGGAAAGGCTGCGGATAATGTGTGGCCCCGGGGGCGTATGTCAAGGCGGCCAGAGGTGGTGGGCCGGGCGGTGGGAAGGCCGGGCTAGGGCGTTTCCGGTTCGTCTGGAACCGCTCAAGGCTGCTGGAATCGCCCAAGGCTGCTGGAATCGCTCAGGGCTGCTGGAATCGACCAAGGCCGCTGGAATAGCTCAGGGCTGCTGGAATCGCTCATGTCTGCTGGAATAGCTCAGGGCCGCGAGGCGGCCCGCCGGTTATCCGGCGCGCCCGCGCAGGCGCGGACCCGCGGCCGTGAGCGATAAAAACGAGAGTGGCTCCGGCCGAGTCGGAACGACCCTAGGGGAGGGTTTTGTCGCCCTCGCCCAAGGGGCGCTGGAGCAGGGCCGAGTCGACCCAGCGGCCGAACTTGAAGCCCACCGAGGGCAGGATTCCTACGCGCTCGAAGCCGTGGCGCAGGTGAAGTCCGATGGAGGCCTCGTTGCCGCTGTCGCCGACGATGGCGATCATGCGCCGGTAGCCGAGCGCCTCGGCGCGCCGGATCAGCTCGCTCAGGAGCGCCGATCCCAGGCCCCGGCGGGCGGCCTCCGGAGCGACGTAAACCGAGTTCTCAAGGGTATGGCGGTAGGCGGGCCGGGCATGATAGGGCGTTGCGTAGGCGAAGCCGGCGGCGCGCCCGGCAAGGTCCGCCACCAGGAAAGGAAGCCCTTGGCCACGAACGGCCTGAAAGCGGCGCTCGATCTCGGCAAGGTCGGGGGCGTCCAGCTCAAAGGACGCAAAGCCGGTCCGCACGTGGTGGGCATAGATTTCTTGGACCCGGACCAGGTCGGCCGTTCCGGCCTCGCGCACGGTCGTGCCGCTCATCGCTTCTCTCCTCCCGTGGTCGGCCCGCCGGGGCCCTCGCTTGCTCCGTTCGGGACCATGGGGTATTAAAGGCCTCACCTGATCCGAGTGATATTATCCGTGCACTGTAGCGCCACAGCCGCAAAGACACTCTATTTCCTGGATCGACCCATGAACGCGCAATGGCGCGGCGGGACTAAACCTTTAGCTCCCGCGCGACCCGGTATCATCTGATGGCTGCACTTGCGAACCTGATCGATACGGTTATTACGCTGTATATTTGGGCGCTTATCCTGTCCGCCGTGATGAGCTGGCTGGTCAACTTCAACGTGATCAATACGCAGAACCGGTTCGTCTACATCATGGGCGATTTTCTGCACCGCGTGACGGAGCCGGCGCTGCGCCCGATCCGGCGGTTCCTTCCGAACCTGGGCGGCATCGATCTCTCCCCCATCGTGCTCATTCTGCTTCTCGTCTTCGTTCGCAACTTACTGGGCAACGCCCTGAGTTGACGGCGCGTGACCGGCGGGACGTCCCCTTTCCAACGTGTTGAAAATGGTGTGGTGGTGTCGGTGCGCCTGACGCCCAAGGCCTCGTGCGCCTCGATCGAGGGCATCGCAGAGACTCCCGGCGGCGGACATGCCCTTCGGGTCAAGGTGACGGCGGCGCCCGAAAAGGGCAGGGCGAACGCCGCCCTTCTCAAGCTGCTGGCCGAGGCGTGGGGCGTGGCGCCGAGCCGGCTAAGCCTTGTTTCCGGGCATAAGGACCGTCGCAAGCGCGTCCTTCTGGAGGGTGATCCGACGCGGCGCATGAGCGGACTCCAAGCTTGGCTGGCGGCGCGCCATGGCTGAGGCGGTGCGCATCGACGGCAAGGCGGCGGCGGCGGAATTGCGCGCCTCGGTCGGCGGTTGCGTCGCGGACCTGAAGGCGCGCCATGGCGTCACGCCGGGGCTGGCCGTCGTTCTCGTCGGCGACGATCCGGCAAGCCAGGTCTACGTGCGCAACAAGGGCAAGGCCACCCACGAGGCCGGCATGGCGTCCTTTGAATTCCGCCTGTCCGCCGGCGCGACCCAAGCCGAGGTACTGGCGCAGGTCGCGGCCTTGAACGCGGACGCCGCCGTCGACGGCGTGCTTGTCCAGTTGCCGTTGCCCGGGCACATCGACGAGACGGCCATCATCGACGCCACCGACCCCGAAAAAGACGTCGACGGGTTGCATGTGGCCAACATCGGGCGGCTGGTCACGGGCAGGCCGGCGCTCGTCCCCTGTACCCCGTCGGGGTGCATGGTGCTGATACGCAAGCACGTCCCCGATCTCGTGGGAAAAAGAGCCATCGTCGTCGGCCGGTCGCACCTCGTCGGCAAACCCATCGCCCAGCTCTTGCTGGCCGCGCACTGCACCGTCACGATCGCCCATTCGCGCACGCGCGATCTCGCCGGCGAATGCCGCCGGGCCGACATCCTGATCGCCGCGGTGGGCAAGCCGGAGATGATCCGCGGCGACTGGATCAAGCCCGGCGCCACGGTCATCGACGTGGGTATCAACCGGGTGCCGGGCGAGGGCGGCAAATCCAAGCTGGTCGGCGACGTGGCCTTCGACGAAGCCGTCTCCGTCGCCGGGGCCATCACGCCGGTGCCGGGCGGTGTCGGACCCATGACCATCGCCAGCCTCTTGCGCAATACGCTGATCGCCGCCTGCCGCCGCCGCGGTCTTGCCGACCCGGACGTCTAGGACCCCCGGCTCCCATAAAGCGCCGGATCCCGCCACCGTTAAGGCCCGATTTATTTTAGACCGCGCGGCGCGCGTAACCGTTTTTTTACAGC
>JADFIH010000086.1 GCA_022566715.1 Pseudomonadota bacterium
GGCCGGCGGTGTCCCGGCGCCTTGTGCGCGAGCTCGACACGGTGGCGGCCCTGGCCTTCGTGGCGCGGGGCGAAGCCGCCGCGGGGATCGTCTATGAAACCGACGCCGCGCGCACCGGGAAAGTTCGCGTCGTCGGACGCTTCGCCGCGGATAGCCACGCGCCCATCCGATACGACCTCGCGCTGACCCCGCAACGAACCGGCGAAGCCGCAAGGCGATTTTATGACTTTCTGCTTTCGCCCGCGGCCGGCGCCGTGTTCGAGCGGCACGGCTTCGTCTTTCGGCCGGGCGGCGAATAAGGAGACGCGGCAATGTTCACGTTGAGCCCCGCCGAGGCCGACGCCCTGCTGCTTTCGCTGCGAGTCTCGCTGGTGGCGACCTTCGTGAGCCTGCCGCTCGGCCTCCTGACGGCCTGGGTGCTGGCGCGCCGCGATTTTTGGGGCAAGTCGATCCTCGACGCCATCATTCATTTGCCCCTGGTGGTGCCGCCCGTCGTCGTGGGTTATTTGCTGCTGGTCCTGCTCGGCCGGAACGGGCCGGTCGGCGGATTTCTGTACGACGTCTTCGGCATCACCGTCGCCTTCACCTGGCAGGGCGCCGCCGTGGCCGCCGCCGTGATGGCCTTCCCCTTGATGGTGCGGGCGATCCGCCTGTCCATCGAGGCGGCGGACCAGCGCCTCGAGACCGCGGCGCGCACCCTCGGCGCGGGGCCGCTGCGGGTTTTCGCCACCGTGACCCTGCCGCAGATCCTGCCGGGGATTCTGGTGGGGGTGGTGCTCGCGTTCGCGCGCGCCCTGGGCGAATTCGGCGCCACCATCACCTTTGTTTCAAACATCCCGGGCGAGACGCGCACCCTCCCGCTTGCCATTTTCGGCCTGCTTCAGGTGCCGGGAACCGACGAGGCGGTGATCCGCCTGGTCGTCATCTCCATTGCGGTGGCGTTCGCCGCCCTGATCGCATCGGAAATTTTGTCGCGCCGGATTTCACGGCGATTGCGGGGCACGGCATGATCGAGGTCGACATCGAGCGCCGCGTTCCGGGCTTTGAGCTTTCCGCCAAGTTCAGCGCCCCCGCCGGGGTGACGACCCTGTTCGGTGCGTCCGGCGCGGGCAAGACCATGATCGTGAATATGATCGCGGGCCTTGCGCGTCCCGACCGGGGGCGCATCACCATCGCCGGGCGGACCCTGTTCGATTCCGAAGCGGGCGTGAACCTGCCGCCGGAGAAGCGCCGGCTCGGGTATGTCTTTCAGGAGCCGCGGTTGTTTCCCCACATGAGCGTCGCGGCGAACCTGCGCTACGGGATGCGGCTTGTTGCGGAAGCGGAGCGGACTCTCGAATTCGATCCGGTCGTCGGCCTCTTGGGCCTTGGCCCCTTGCTCAAGCGCCTGCCGCACCGATTGTCGGGCGGCGAGACCCAGCGCGTCGCCATCGGCCGTGCCCTGTTGGCGAGCCCAAGACTGCTCTTGATGGACGAGCCCCTGGCCAGTCTCGACGACCAGCGCCGCGGCGAAATCCTCCCCTTCATCGAAAACGTCAGCCGCACCTTCGCGGTTCCCGTCATCTATGTCACCCACGCGCTCGACGAGGTCACCCGGCTCGCCGATACGGTGGTGTTGGTCTCGGCCGGGCGCATCGAGGCGGTGGGCCCGGTGGGCGAGATCATGGCGCGGCTTGATCTCCGGCAGCTCACCGAGCGCCGCGACGCCGGCGCCGTCCTCGACGTCACGGTCGAATCGCACGACGACGCAGACGGCCTGACGGCGCTGACGTTTGCGGGCGGGCGGCTGACGGTTCCAAGATTGCAGGTTCCCCCCGGCACGGCGCTGCGTTTGCGGGTTCAGGCGCGCGACGTGGCGCTCGCCCTCGAGGCGCCCAAGGCGATCAGCACCCTCAACATTCTTCGCGGAACCGTCATGGAGGTGGGGGATGGCCAGGGGCCGCAAACCAACGTGCTGGTCGATGTGGGCGCGCCCCTGTTCGCGCGCCTGACGCGGCGCTCGGTGCGCGAGCTCGGCCTCGAACCGGGGCGAACGGTCTATGCGTTGATCAAATCGGTGGCGGTCGACTGGCCCGCGGGCGGCGGCGAAACGCCCTAAGCGTCAGGATCCGTTCGCGGCGACGGCGAAACAATCCCGGTCGCCGAGGGTTTCGACGCACTGCACCGTTTCGGCGGGCGCCGCGGCGCGCGGCGGCGAGGACATGAAGAACTTCACGAAGTCGCCGGGCGAAGAGCACCAGAGAGCGCGTTCCGGCGGGGCGCCGAACTCGTTGCCGCAGGTAAGAGCGGTGGCGCAGCCCGACAGGACGGCGGTCAGAATTAGGGCGTTCAAGACCCGTCTTGCTCTCATTTTCGATTCCTCTGGCCACGCCTTTTGCGGGCCTCCACCCGAACCGCCTTGCACCGGGCGTGCCAGCCCCATGGTGCCGGGCGCCCCGGCGTAAGTGTGCAAAAGCCTCGTTTTCAGGCGACCGACAGGCTGCGCTCACGGCTTCACTCTCCGCCAAGGGCACGACTCGGCAGATTTTGCCGGTCTGGGGGCGCGTAAACTCCGTCCACATCGAGAAGTGCGCGTCTCGAAGTATGCGGGTCTAAATGCCGGTAGAGTGCGGCCATGCCGCCTTCGCCGTCCCCTTTCCCCTCCCCGGTACGGCTCGTCGCCCTTCTGCTCGGCGCCGAATTGCTGACCATGGTCGGCGTTTTCACATTCCCGGCGCTTTTGCCCACCTTCTTCGAAGTTTGGCGCCTCAGCAACACCGAGGCGGGCTGGATCAGCGGCATCTACTTCGCCGGATACACGCTCAGCGTTCCCCTTCTCATGCGCCTCACCGACCGCATCGACGCCAAACGGGTCTACATGGTGGGCGCCGCCGTGACCGCCCTGTCGGCGCTGGCGTTCGCGGTTCTCGCCGAGGGGTTCTGGTCGGCCATGATCTTCCGCGCCCTTGCCGGCGCGGGCCTTGCCGGAACCTATATGCCGGGCTTGCGCGTTCTGGTCGACCGCTACGAGGGCCGCCGCCAGGCGCGCGCCGTCTCGTTCTATACGGCGGGATTCAGCCTGGGGACGGCGCTGTCGTTCCTGTTTGCCGGCGAGTTGGGCGCCGTCATCGGCTGGGAGTGGACCTTTGCCGTGGCGGGGTTCGCGGCGCTCGGCGCGGCCGCCCTGATGGCCCTCGCCTTCCGCCCGATAACGCCGCAGGCGGAGGAGCGCGAAACGCATTTCCTCGACTTCCGCCCGGTCCTGCGGAACCGGCCGGCGCTGGGTTTCATGCTGGCCTATGGGGCGCACAGTTGGGAACTGTTCGCGTTGCGCTCGTGGCTGGTGGCTTTCCTTGCCTTCAGCGTCACCCTGCAACCGGGCGCTGGCGCCTGGCCCGCGCCCACGACCGTTGCCATGCTGAGCGCTCTCGCCGCCGTCGCCGCCAGCATCGGCGGGCAGGAACTGAGCACGCGCTTCGGCCTGCGCCGGGTTATTCCCATCGTCATGCTTACCTCGGGCGCCATCGCCTTCGTGCTTGGTTTTCTGCCGGGGCTGCCCTACCTCGCCGTGACCGTTCTCGTGCTGGTCTACAGCGTCGCCGTTCAGGGCGATTCCGCGGCCCTCACCATCGGCACGATTCAGATGGCCCGGCAAGGTCAGCGCGGGGCCACCCTGGCGTTGCACTCCTTGATCGGTTTCGGCGGGGCCGCGCTCGGCCCCTTGGTGGTCGGCGTGGTCCTGGATGCCTCGGGCGGTGCGGATCGAGTGTCGTCCTGGGGCCTCGCTTTTGCGTCGGTGGGACTGGTGGCCGTGGCGGGGCCCGCACTTCTGCTGGCGCTAACCCGGAGCGCCACCGCGCCGCGGCACGGGGCCGATACGATGACGAGTCCACCTGACCGATAGTTGTTGCGGTCAGGCGCAGGGCCGCTAGGATCGACGACTATTCAAGACGAAGTCTCGGATCAACCGGGATCGACGATCGAACGTTCGATAAACGGGAGGCTATTTATGTCAGTCATTTCAAAATCCCTTACCGTATTCGCGGCCGGAGCCACCGCCGCCGCCCTCATGGCGTCGGCGCCTGCCATCGCGCAGGACACCGAGACCATCGTCCTCGGCGCCGCGCTGTCCATCACGGGCAAGTATGCGACCGCCGGCATCCACACGCAGAAGGGTTATGACCTTGCCGTCAAGCGCGTCAACGAGATGGGCGGCATCATGATCGGCGGCAAGAAGTTCATGATCGCCGTCAAATACTACGATGATGAATCCACGCCGGCGCGCGGTGCGCAGCTCGCCGAACGGCTCATCGTGCAGGACGGCATCAAGCTGATGTTGGGCCCCTACAGCTCGGGTCTGACCAAGGCCATCGCGCCGATCACGGAGAAGCACAACATTCCCATGGTCGAGGGCAACGGCGCCTCACGCAGCCTATTCACGCAGGGTTACAAGAACCTGTTCGCCGTTCTATCCACTTCGGAGCAGTACCTGACCGAGGCCATCGCCCTTGCCGTGAAACAGGCGATAAAAGAGGGACGTGATCCCAAGACCCTCAAGGTCGCCTTGGCGATGGAGAACGATCCCTTCTCGCAGGACGTCCGGCTCGGTTTGGTCGAGGACATAAAGAAGTTTGGCCTCAATTTGATCATCGACGACAAATTGCCGCCCGACCTCAGCGATATGTCGGCGACTCTGAACAAGGTTCGCGCCCTTAAGCCCGACATTCTTCTCGTTTCCGGCCATTCCAAGGGCGCCGCGCTGGTGACCCGTCAGATGGCGGAAATGAGGGTGAAGGTTCCCATGCTCGCCATCACGCACTGCGAATCGGCCAAAGTGACCGATACGAAGAAGTTCGGGAACAATGCCGAGGGCACCCTTTGCGCGGCCCAGTGGGCGCCGAGCATGGCCTACGAGGGCGAGTGGTTTGGCACCGCCGCCGAATACACGGCGACCTTCGAGGCCGAGTACGGTTACGTGCCTCCCTATCAGGCAGCCGAGTCAACCGCCGCAGTGCTGGTGTTCGTCGACGCCATCCGGCGGGCTCAGTCAGCGGATCCCGACAAGGTCCGTGCCGCGCTCGTCGCCACCGACCTCAACACCTTCTACGGGGACATCAGATTTAGCAGCGTGGGCAACAACGTCGCCAAGCCGATGATCCTGCGTCAGATCCAGAACGGGAAGTATGTTCCGGTGGCGCCGAGTCAATTCGTCGATGGTGAAATGATCTTCCCGCGGCCCGGCAGCTAAGCCGGCCCTTAGGGACGCCTCAATCCAGGCGGGTGCGCCCGCGTTCGGTAACCCGAGCGTGGGCGCATCGTCTTCCGGCCCATGGACAATATACAGATTCTCATCGACGCGCCGTCCCTGGCGCTCCAGTTGGCCATCGACGGCATTTTGATTGGCGCCATTCTCGCTTTGGCCGCCTTCGGCATGGCCCTGGTCTGGGGCGTGATGAACATCATCAACATCGCCCAGGGCGAGTTCGTGATCATGGGCGGCTACGCCACCCTCACCCTGACCGGCCTCGGGATTCCGCCGCTGCTCACCTTGCCGCTGGCCCCGGTGGTCATGTTCGTGGTGGGTTGGATCATCTACCGCATCGTCATCTTCCGCGTAGTGGACCGCGATCTGTTCATTTCGATTCTTGCGACGTTTGGGATCAGCATCCTGCTCCAGCAACTGATCAACCAGATTTATGGCCCCGATATTCAGGCCGTCCAATCGGGTCTGACCACGCGGTTCTTCTTCGACGATGCCCTGCGGCTGCCTGAAATCAGGATGCTGGCCGTCGGCATCGTTATCGTCTTCGGGCTTGGGCTTGCGGTCTTTCTCAAGTCCACGCGCATGGGACGCGCCATTCGCGCAACCTCGCAGAACCCCCGCGCGGCCCGCATCATGGGCGTGGATACGGACAAAGTGTACGCCACGACCTATGCCCTGAACGCGGCGATCTGTGGCGCGGCGGGCTCCCTCATCGTCATGACCCTGGTGATCGGTCCGTTCAGCGGGATCGTCTACACGGTGCGCTCTTTCCTGATCGTCATTGTCGCGGGGCTCGGCAACATACCCGCGGTGATCGTGGCGGCCTTCGGCCTGGGCGCGGCGGAGAATTACGCCGGCTTCATCCTGGGCGCGGAGTTCCAGGTCGCGTTCGTCTTTGGACTACTCGTCGTCATTATCGTCGGCCGTAATCTCTTGCTCGGGCGCCAACGGAAGTACCTGAAGTGACCCGCGTACGTAACGACTACGTGCTCTATGGCGCGATCGGCGTTGCCGCGATCGCCGCGCCCTTCGTTTTCCCGTCCTTTCAGATCCAGCTGTCCTTCCTTTGGCTCATGATTCTGTTCGCCATGACTTGGGACATCATGGGCGGGCAGATGGGCTACAACTCGTTCGGCAACATCCTGTACTTCGGGGTGGGCATGTATGTCTCCGCCGTCGTGCAGGTCGGTTTGTTCTACGACGTCGCCGCCTACACCTCGGCCGCCGGCGCCAACATCCAGTCCTTCACGCCGTCGCAATTCCTTTGGGGCCTGGCGCTCGGCATGCCCGTGGCGGGACTTGCCGCCGCCGTCTTAGCCGCCGTCCTTGGCGCCGGCATGCTTGGTTTGCGCGGACACTACTTCGCCATCGGCACGCTCGGTCTTGGTATCCTCGCCGCCGAACTCGCCGGCGCCTGGGATTACATCGGCGCCGGATCGGGCATGGTGCCGCCGTTGTTTCCCGACGGTTTGGGATCGCGCCCGCGCTTCTTCTACTTCGTGCTATTCGGCATCGTCGTGGCCGCCTTCTTCACGCTCAGGTGGCTTTACTCGGGACGCTTCGGGCTCGCCATCAACGCGATCCGCGACGACGAGGACAAGGCCGAAGCCATGGGCCTGCACACGCGGCGCTACAAGACCGTCGCCTGGGGCGTGTCGGCATTCTTCCTCGGACTCGCGGGCGGGCCCGTCGGTGCGATGATCGGCTTCATCGATCCCCGCGACACAGCGTTCGCCGGCACGACCTGGGGCGTGTTCATGGTCCTCATGGCGATCCTGGGCGGCAAGGGCACCATCTGGGGACCCGTGATCGGGGCCACGATTTTCCACGTCACGCAGGAGCTCTTTTGGACCTTCCTGCTGGGGTGGCAGCGGGTCGCCATGGGGGCGCTCATCGTCCTGATCGTCGTCTTCTTCCCGCAGGGAATCATGGGCTGGCTGCGCGAGCGCATGCCCGAACGCTTCGGGCATCGCGTCGAGGATTCGCCCGCGGGACCAGGGGACTGAGGCGGTCATGGCCGAGGCCCTTTTAGAAGTCACCAACGTCAGCAAGTCCTTCGGCGGCGTGATCGCCAACGACGATGTCAGCCTGTCGGTGCCCGAAGGCCGAATCGTCGGCCTGATCGGACCCAATGGATCGGGCAAGACCACGCTGTTCAACTCGATCGTCGGTTTCCACCCCATCGATTCCGGATCGGTCAAGTTCGAGGGACGCGAAGTTTCCCGCATGCGGGTGCCGCAGATCGCGCGCCTTGGCCTGCTGCGCACGTTTCAACAAACGCGCGTCTACGGCCGCATGACCTGCGTGCAGAACATGCAGATCAGCACGCCGCCCCGCGAAGAGGGCTTGCGCGACATGTTCGCCAAGGCCCGGTCCGGCGCCACGGAGAAGGCCGAGGCGCTTTTGGAGTTCGTCGGGCTCTACCAGAAACGCCTCTTGTTCGCCGGCGACCTCTCGTTCGGTCAGCAAAAGCTCCTGGAATTCGCCATGGCGCTGATGAACGAGCCCAAGCTTCTGTTGCTCGACGAACCGACGGCCGGGATCAACCCGACCCTCATCAACGGCATCATCGACCGGCTGAAGCGGGCCAACGCCGACCTTGGCGTCACGCTCTTGATCATCGAGCACAACATGCGGGCGATCATGAATTTGGCCGAGCACATCTACTGCCTGGCGCACGGTCAGTTGCTGGCCCAGGGCCCGCCCGCCGAGATCAAGGACAACCAGCGCGTGATCGACGCCTATCTGGGGGCGCATTGATGGCGGTGGGCGGCGAGACGGGCGGACCGCGCGATACCCTGGGCCTGGGCACCATCGACACGGTCATCTCGGTCGAGGAGGTCGAGCGTCAGGCGGCGCAATTCGCCGCCGATGCGCCGTCGCCCGATACCCTCAGGGCGCTCTCGGCGGGCGACCCCTTCATGCGCATCGAAGGCCTGGTGGCGGGCTACGGCAAGATGGAGGTGCTGCACGGTTTCGACCTTTATGTCGGGCGCGGCCAGTCGCTCTGCCTCGTCGGACCCAACGGCGCGGGCAAATCCACGGTGCTGCATTCGATCTATGGATTCACCGACATCAAGGGCGGTGCGATCAGCGTCAACGGCCGCGACGTGACCCGTCTTAGCCCAAACCAAAAACTGAAGACCGCCGGGATCGCCTATATTTTACAGGACAATTCCGTGTTTCCGGATATGACCGTCCGGGAGAACCTGCTGATGGGCGGCTACCTGAAGGACTCGCCGGCCAAGGCGCAGGAGGCGGCGGACAAAGTGCTCGAAAAATACCCGCGCCTGAAGGAACGGCACGACAAGCGCGCGGGCGTTCTGTCCGGGGGCGAGCGCCGACTGCTGGAAATCTCCCGCGCGCTGATTATGGAGCCGGACGTGCTGCTGGTGGACGAGCCCTCGATCGGCCTGGAGCCGCGCTTCATCGAGATGGTGTTCGAGATCCTGGCCGACCTCCAGCAGGTCGAGGGCAAGACCATCATCATGGTCGAACAGAACGCCAAGAAAGGCCTGGAGTTCGCCGACATCGGTTACGTGCTGGTGTCGGGGCAACTCGCCAAGGCGGGCACGGGCGACGACCTGCTCAACGACCCGGAGGTGGGCCGGCTGTTCCTCGGCGGGTAGAACACCAACTACCAAGTCACGCCCTCCCTTCGCCACAAGGAGGGAGGGGCTCGCCCCTCCCTTTATGTTCGACCGGCTTACGAGGCGCCGCGCGCGGGCGTGGTTCAGACCCTGCGCTCAGTCCGTTATTTCCGAAACCGCCGTGGCGCCGGGCAATATCTCCGCCGATTCCTTTTCCAGCGCCTTGTAGTCGGACTGCATGAGCCGTTCCATGTGGAGCGCGTGCTCGCCGATGGAGATGTCTTCGAGCCCCTGCTCCAAGGCATCGAGCGCGGCGTTCGCCACCTCGGCCGGATCGAGCTTGTCCATGTCGAGCATGCCGACCATCGGCGTGTCGGTGGTGGCGGGGAACACGGCGAGCACGTGCGTCCCCTGCCCCGCCAGTTCCGCGCGCACCCCTTGCGTCATGTTCCAGGCCGCGGCCTTGGAGACGCAGTATGAACCGGCGAAGGGCACGCAGACCCGCGCCGCTTCCGACAAGATGTTCATGATAGCGCTCCCACCACTAGTCCCGGCCCCGCCGTTCTTGGCCCCGTTCGCGCCCAGCACGGGCGCAAACGCCCGGCACATGATGAGGGAGCCCCACAGGTTCACCTCCATTTCGCGGCGCGCGGCGCCGAGATCCTTTGCCGCGATCAAACCGGCAAGGCCGAAGATCCCCGCCGAATTGATGAGCAGGGAAACATCCGCGCAGCCGCCCGCGAGGCGCGCAGCCTCGGCCTCCCGCGTGACGTCGCCGCGCAGCGTGACAATTCCCCGCCCCAGGCCCGACAGAAATCCAAAATCGGACGCCGGCAGATCGACCGCGTAGACCTTGGCCGCGCCCCGCGCGATGAGCGCTTCGGCGAAGCGCCGGCCGATGCCGCCGGCGGCCCCGGTCACAAGCGCGGTTGATCCCTCGATGTTCATGCCGCCTCCTTCGCCGCGTTGCTATATTTCGAGCGACAATAACCGATCCAGGCGCTCAAGAGAGTTGACTTTACCCCACCCCGCTTACGAACATCCCATGTGCCCGCCCGCGGGCGCTCCCGCCACCATAGGCCCGGTTCCGCCATGTCCTACGTTGCAGCCTCCGAAGCCCTGAAAGACCTGACTGTCCTCGACCTCACGCGCGCCCGCGCCGGGCCGACGGCCGCCCGCCAGCTCGCCGATTGGGGCGCCAACGTCATCAAGATCGAAGCGCCGGAGGCCCTGGACGCCGGCGACCCCGTCGGCGACACCCGCCATGGCCCGGACTTTCAAAACCTGCACCGCAACAAACGCAGCCTGACCATCAACCTCAAATCTCCCAGCGGCGTGGACATGCTCAAACGGCTGGCGGCCAAGGCCGACGTGCTGATCGAGAACTACCGCCCCAGGGTCAAGGACCGGCTCGGCATCGATTACGACACGCTCAGGGCGGTCAACCCGGCGCTTATCTACGCCAGCATTTCGGGCTTTGGCCAGGACGGCCCCTACCGCGACCGCCCGGGCGTCGATCAGATCGCCCAAGGCATGGGCGGGCTCATGTCCATCACCGGATTGCCCGGCCAGGGACCGGTGCGGGTCGGCATTCCCATTTCCGACCTGTGCGCCGGCATATTACTGTCGCAAGCCATCATGGTGGCGCTGTTCGAACGCCAAAAATCGGGCCAAGGCCAGTGGCTACACACCTCGCTGTTGGAGACGCAGATCTTCATGCTGGATTTCCAGGCGGCACGCTGGTTGATCGGGCACGAAGTTCCCCAACAGGCCGGTAACGATCACCCCACCGGAACCCCGACGAGTGTTTACAAAACACGCGACGGCCAGATCACCATCGGCGCCGCGGGCCAGAATCTTTGGGAACGCCTGTGCCGCGCCATCGGCGCCGACGCCCTCATCGGCGAGCCCGGCTACGCCACTGGCGCGGACCGTTTCCGCAACCGGCCCGAGCTCAATCAAAAACTTGGCACCATAATAGAAACCTTTGATACAAAGGATATAATCGACCTCTTAAACGAGGCGGGCGTCCCCTGCGGGCCGATCTACACCATCGACGAAGTATTCGCCGATCCCCAGGTGCAGCACCTCGCCATCCCGCAACCGGTGACCTCGCCCAAGCTCGGCCGACTCGAGGTCGTCCGCCAACCCGTCACGGCGAGCCGCACGCCCAGCCGCATCGAGCTGCCCTCGCCCGAGCGCGGCGAGCACAACGCGGAAATCTTGCAGGAGCTCGGCTATGACGCCGAACAGATCGAAGCCTTCCGCACCGAAGGCGTCATTTGAAATTGCGGCGCCGCGCAGGCATGCTTCGAGACGCATCCCACGGATGCTCCTCAGCATGAGGAATTGATTTTTTTGCGTTCAAGAACATCCTCATCCTGAGAGTCTGACTCAAAATGAATATCACGATTTCAAGACCTTGCGAGTCTTCGGGTCAAGAGGCGCACGTGAGCGATGAGGAGCCACGCGGTAGCGCTGGCGATGCTGGCCTCGAAGTCCTTGGCGAGGCGTCGGCAGCGTCCGAACCAGGCGAAGGTGCGCTCGACCACCCATCGCTTGGGCAGCGGTTGGAAGCCTTTGACGCCCTTGGGGCGCTGGACGATCTCGATCGTCCATGGGCCGCAATCGGCCAGGGCGTTAAGGAGTTGTTGGCCGCGATAAACACGGTCGGCGAGGACATGGCGCAGTTCGGGGAAGCGTTGGCCCAGGGCGCGCAGCAGCGGCACCGCCCCGTGGCAGTCCTGAACGTTGGCCGGATGCACCAGCGCGGCGAGCAGGAAGCCTTCGGTGTCGGTGACGATGTGGCGTTTGCGCCCCTTGATCCGCTTGGCGGCGTCGAACCCACGCGGGCCGCCGCTTTCGGTGGTCGGCACGCTCTGGCTGTCGATGATGCCGAGCGAGGCGGCGGCGTTGCGCCCGAGGGCTCGACGCGCCTTGGCCACCAGCGCAGCGACGGCCTCATGCCAAGTGCCGTCGTCGCGCCAGCGGTAGAAGTAGCCTTGCACCGTCGAGCGCGGTGGGAAATCCTTGGGCAAGGCGCGCCACTGGCAGCCAGTGGCCAGCATATAGAGAATCGCCTCCACCACCGACCGCAGATCGACCCGCCGCGGCCGGCCAAGCCGACGCGGCGGCGGCATAAAGGGGCCGATCAAAGCCCACTCCCCATCCGTCATGTCACTTGCATAGCGAAGTCCGTCCCGACAATATTGCTCGCGAGTGATTTCAGTCCAAGCCATGTGATCCTCCGTCGTTGTCTGTCAAACACGATTGAATCACAACCGACTGGAATCACTCAATTCATTTCCGGCCAGGCTCTCAGGTCCGGCCCCACGTCCGGCCTCACAGCCGGACGATCTTTCCGGGGTTCATGATGTTGTCGGGGTCCAGGGCCCGCTTGAGGGTGCGCATGACCGAGACCGCCTCGCCGTGCTCGGCCACGAG
>JADFIH010000087.1 GCA_022566715.1 Pseudomonadota bacterium
GCAGTAGAGTTCGAGCGTCCACCCTTTCTTGACGAGCAGACGCGTGGCCTTTGCGACGGGCGTTCGCGAGCCGTCTTCCTTGCGCAAGGCCCCCCGGTTGGCCCGGCCTTCCTGGCCTCCCTCCAGGCCCCATGGTGCATTCTTCGTGCGCTCCAGTGTCGCCGTGACGTAGGCGTCCTCGGTCATCTGGAAGAACATCTCGACGCCGAGGCCACCACGGTATTTGCCAGGCCCGCCTGAATCGGGTGCGAGTTCCACCTTCTCCAGGAGCCAGGGGTTCTTGCTCTCCCAGACCTCGGTGGGTGAGAACCGGGTCGCCGATTCGGCGATATGCAGGCACGTGGCGCCGTCGCCGTTCGCATGTCCCCCTTGACCGCAAGGGTGGGGCGAGCCGTCGGCCCAGGGCTCGCCGGTCGCCTCGCGCGTGCCCCACCAGACCAGGGCGCAAAGATCGCCTCCGCTGCTTGCGGGCACCTTGCCCGGAATGACCTCGCCAATCGCCCGATAGATCGCCTCGATGGCCTGCATGGCCGGCCAGCCGTAAAGAAAGCATGGCGACGGCGTGAGGGGATGGAACATGGACCCCGGCCGCGTGACGACCTCGACCGGGCGGAAATGGCCCTCGCACGGGGACTCGTTGCCGCCCGCGAGCATGCTGATGGCGATGCGGCTTGCCGACACGGTCGAAGGCTGCGGGCAGTTGACCGGCCCATTGCGGGCATCCGGCGCGCCGGAGTAATCGAGGCGCACCGTCGATCCCTTGACCTCGACCACCACCTCGAAGGGAATCGATACGTCGTCCAAGCCATCGTTGTCCATCATGCCCCTGCCGACATAGCGGCCATCGGGAATATTCTCGAAGTAGCTGCGCACCACCGCCTCGCCGTGGTCGTACATGCGTTCGACGGCGCTGTTGAACGTGTCGAGGCCGAAGCGCTCGACCACGCGTCGCAATCCCTCGGCTCCGGCGCGTACGCCCACGACCTGGGCGTTGATATCGCCCGCTACCATTTTGGGTAAACGCGTGTTGGCGATGACGGTGCGGTAGATGTCGTCGACCAATTCGCCGCGGCGGTAGAGCTTGATGCCCGGGTAGATCGTGCCTTCCTGGAACACGTCGACGGTGTCGGTCGAGTACGGCTCCTTGCCGCCGATGTCGAGCCAGTGGCCCTTGATCGTCGTGTAGCCGATGAGAATGTCGTCCTGGTAATACACGGGCATGACGAGCGCCGCATCTTGGGGATGCGACCCCGTGCCGAAGGGATCGTTGAAAAGGATGATGTCGCCGGGCTCGAGATGATCTTCCCCGCCAACGCTCTTCACCGCCGCCTCGACACAGAAATTCATGGTGCCCATGAACAGCGGCAGGCTCGGCGCCTGGGCCAGCAGCCGGACCTCGCGGTCGTAGATGGCCACGGCAAAATCGAGCACCTCGTAGATCACCGGTGAGAAGGCCGTGCGGATCAGCGAGCGCTTCATCTGGTTGGCCGCCGAGTTGAGCGAATGACGGACGATCTCCGTCGTTATCGGATCGGCATCGCCTGGCCCGTCCTTGGGGCGCGGGGCCGCCTTGTAGAGAACCTTTTCCTGTAGTGCCATGACTAGGACTCCGTGCTCGTTATGAAAAGGCATCCCGACTTGTGGACGGTTGCCCTAAACCCGGCGTCGAGATACGTCGTCGCCGTCTCTTCTCCGATGATCGCCGGCCCCTCGACGGTGTCGCCCGCGCTGAGCGCGCTCCGGTCGATCAGTGCGAAGGGCATTTTCTTTTCCGCCGTAAAGGAATAGGCCTCGAGGCTCCCGTCGTCACGAGGGCTTGCACCCTTAGCGGATACCTCGACTTCTTCGCGGCGCGGCAAGGGCTTGCGCACGGTCGCGCGCACCGTGACGATCTCCGCGTCTTCCTCCATCGTGCTTCGGAAGGTGCGGTCATATTCACGCGTGAAGGCGTCGCGCACTTGTTCGGCGGTCATTGTGACCTGTCCGTCCTTCGACTCCAGCGCGACCGAAAGCCAGTGTTCCTGGCCGACGTAGCGCATGTCGAAACTCACCTCGCGCGACCGCTCGCCACCCCCGACGCCGCGGGCCTGGCGCGCTTCGAGCTCGGCGAACATCTCCGCCGCCAACCGGTTCGCCTCCTTCACGCTGTCATCGGACAACTTCATGATCTTCGTGCGCGCGCCCGCTTGGGTGAGATCCGCGCCCAAAAGCCCCCAGGCCGAAAAGTTACCCGCATGGGGCGGAACGATGATCTCGCCGATACTAAGCTCACGCGCCAGGTGCGTGGCCATCAAGGGGCCGGCGCCGCCGAAAGCCAGCAACTTAGTTTGGCGCGGATCGACACCTTGATCGATGGTGATCTCGCGGATCGTATTGGCCATAGTGGCCGCCATGATCTTCACGACGCCCTTGGCTGCGTCCTCGACGGTATAGTCCAGCTTCCGGGCCACCGCTTCGAGGGAAGACTTCGCCAAACCGAGGTCGAGCTTGATCCCAGAGGCGAGCTTGCCCTCGCCGAGCATACCGAGCACCAGGGCGCAATCCGTCAGCGTGGGGTCGGCGCCGCCACGGCCATACGACGCCGGGCCCGGCACCGCGCCGGCGCTCTGCGGCCCGACCCGCAGGAGACCGCCCGGATCGACGTAGGCGATCGAGCCTCCGCCGGCCCCGATGGACCGCACATCGACCCACGGCGTTTGCACGGGAAGACCGACGACCGATCCCTCGTACATGAGCTGGGGACGGCCGTTGACGACGAGACAGGTATCGAAGCTCGTACCGCCGACATCCGCCGTAATGAGTTCCTTGATCTCGAGCCGGCGGGCCAGTTCGCCCGCGCCCTCGGCGCCCGCGACGGGGCCCGACATGATGGTCTCGAAGGGCCGTTCCTCCGCCTCGGCGAAGGTCATGGAGCCACTGCCGGACCGCGTGATGAGCAGGTTCCCCTTGAACCCCTCGGACTCCAGCTCGTCGCCAAGGCGCCGCAGATAATGGCTCATGCGGCCCCGGACGTAGGCGTCGATCACCGTCGTCGTGGTGCGCTCGTACTCCCGGTACTCTCCGGAGATTCGGTGCGACACCGAAATCTCGCCCTCGAACCCGGCGGCGCGGAGCTCCTTCTCCGCCGCCAGCTCGTGCGCCGGGTTGGCGTAGGAATTCAAGAAGGCGATGGCGACGCTGGTTACGCCCTCCGCCTTGAAGGTCGCGACAGCCTGGCGCACATCCTTTTTCTCGATGGCAATGTGTACTTCGCCATCGGCGCGGATGCGCTCGCGCACCGGCAAGCGCAGGCGCCGCGGCACCAGCGGCGGCGGCGGCTTCCAGAAAAGGTTGTACATCTCGTCGCGGTCACCACGGCGGATTTCCAGAATATCGCGGAACCCCTCGGTCGCGAGAAGGCCGACAACGGCGCCCTTGCGCTGCAAGAGGGCGTTCAGCCCCACCGTCGTGCCATGCAGAAAATATTCGGCGCTGGCCATTTGACCGGGTTCGAGCGTCTCGCCGAGCACGTGCAGGACACCTTTCTCGGGCGTATCGGGCGTCGTCGGAACCTTGCCGACCAGGGACTGGCCGGTGCTGTCATCGTAGAAAATGAGGTCGGTGAACGTCCCACCGATATCCACGCCCATTCGTGTCGCCATATTCGCTCTCTCCTTCCCCGCGAAACGGCGCGGGCATCAAGTTTCTTTTACTCGGCGGCGCCGGATTGTTCGACGCCGTAATGCCGCATGGCCTGATCGGACGTGATGTATCCGTTCTTCAGGTCATCCAGGACCTTTTCCCGCGGGCGGTCGCGGGGGTTCCCGCTGCCACCGCCGGTGGCGGTGACTAGACGCACCACGTCACCCTTCGCCAGGCGAACGCCCTCCGGCGTATGACCGTAGGTTTTTACGCTGCCATCCACCCGCCTGATTTCGACGTAGTTCGGGCTGCCGTCCCGTCCACCGTTCATGCCCCAGGGCGGGATCTTGTTGCGGTTGAAGGTTGCGGTCACGAAGGCCTCCTCGCCGGTCACGCGGTAGTCGAGGATCACGCCCTTGCCGCCCCGGAACTTGCCGGCGCCGCCGTCTTCGTCGTGCAGCGCATATTGATCGACCATGAGGCCGTAGCGCTGCTCCGTCACTTCCACGGGAATGTTGTAGGTCTCTCCATCGCCAACGCAGAACTGGCCGGGTTCACCGTCCTTGTCTTCGCCGGCGCCCCAGCCCCCGACGAGCGGTTCATAAATCATCCAGAAATCGCCGGTATCAGGGTGAGTCCCGTACACCTTGGTTGCGCACACGGAAAGGAGGTGGCCGGCCGTCAAGCGGTCGGGCACATGCGGCGCGAGCGCTTTCCAAATGAGGTCGGAGCCGAACAGCATCGATTCGAAATACATCGAGACCGGTGCCGGCCGCCGCGCCGAAAAGATATTGCCCTCCGGACAAATCACCTTCAGCGCGCGGAAGGCGCCCCCGTTCGCCGGGATGGACGGGTTCGTGAGGGCCTTGAACACCGAGCGTGCCGACGAGACGAGCCCCGTATAGGTGGAATTGATGGGGCCGACGACCTGATCGCAGCTGCCCGTGTAATCGACCACAAATTCGTCGTCGGTGATCGTGATTTTGGCCTTGACCAGAAAAGGCCCTGCGCCGGTGCCGTCGTCATCGACCCAATCCTCGGCCTCGAACACACCCTTGGGAAGCTTTTGAAGCTCGAGCTTGACCATCTTTTCGCCGTACTCGAGGAGACGGATCATGGACGCAAGCACCGTGTCCTTGCCATACTTTTTGCAAAGTTCCGTGACGCGGCGTTCACCCACGCGCGCCGCCGCCACCCCCGCCCAAAGATCGCCCAACGTCATGCGCGGCAAACGGCAGTTCGCGCCGATGAGGTCGAGTAAGGCGTCGTCGACCTCTCCCCGGTGGAACAGCTTGATGTTGGGAAGCTGCAATCCCTCCTGATACACCTCTGTCGCGTCCGCCGACACGCTGCCCGGGTCCTTGCCCCCCAACTCCGACCAGTGCGCCTTATTGACGGTGAAGGCGACGATCTCTCCGTCGTAGAACACGGGCATGATGATGGAAACATCCGAGAGGTGCGTCCCGCCGCCGCCATAGGGATCGTTCGTGATGAACAGATCGCCCGGATGGATGTCGCCCTTGGCGCCGTGTTTTTCCAGGACGCTTTTGACCGCGGCATCCAGGGTGCCGAGAAAACCGGCGACTCCGTTGCCCTGGGCGATCAACTCGCCGGTGGCGTCGGTGGCCCCCACGGCAAAGTCGAGCACCTCGAAAATCAGCGAACTCTGGGCGGTCCGCTGCAGGGTCCAGAACATCTCGTCGCCGATCGCGACCAGCGTGTTCTCAATGATCTCCAAGGTGAATTGGTCCATCCCTCGCCTCTCCAAAGCAACGTCTTCCATGCGCGATCGCTAGTCCACCGCCGCGCGGTGCGGCGTGGGTATTTTCCCAGTGGGCGGCGGCCCGTCGATCCGCGAGTCCGCGGCGCCATTCGCCGGATAGTAACATGCCATGAAGTGGGCCTCGCCAACCTCCTCCAACCCTGGCTGCGCCGCCCAGCAGTTATCTTGCGCATAGGGGCAGCGCGGCGCAAAGGCGCAGCCGTCGGACGCTTGGTCGCTCCCCTCCATGGTCTGTTCCCAGGGCCACTCTGGCTTTACCGCTTCCTCCTCTTCGGAGACCACCGGCACCGACGACAACAGCATGTTGGTGTAGCGATGACGCGGCGCGGCGAAGACGACCTCGGTGCGGCCCGTCTCGACAAACCGGCCGCGGTACATCACGGCGATGCGGTCCGAGACGTTGCGCACGACGCTGAGGTCGTGGGTGATGAAAATGTAGGTCAGGTTGAACTTCGACTGAAGGTCCATCAACAGCGCAAGGACCTTGGCCTGGACCGAGACGTCGAGCGCCGACGTGGGCTCGTCCAAAACGATGACATCGGGCTCCGCCGCCATGGCCCGGGCCAATGCCGCGCGCTGCCGCTGGCCGCCGGACAAGGCGTTGGGATAACGGTCCATGAAGTCGGGCGACAGGCCCACGAAGTCCATGAGCTCGGCCACGCGCTCGCGCCGTTGATTCGGGGGCCGCAGCCCGTGAACCGAAACCGGCAGTTCGATGCTCTTCTTGATGGTACGCTTGGGATTGAGCGCGCTGACCGGGTTCTGCTGCACCACCTGAATGCGGCGCCGGGTATCCTTCGACATCTTCCGGCCAAGCACTTCCCCACGGAACAGAATCTCGCCTCCACTGGGCCGCTCGATCCCCAGGATCAGATTTGCAAGGGTCGTCTTGCCCGACCCCGATTCGCCGACGATGGCGAACGTCTCACCGGCCTGCACGGCGAGGTCGACGCCGTTTACGGCGCGAATGATGTTGCCCTTGACGCGGTATTCCTTGTGAAGGCCCCGGACTTCGATGATGGCGCCGTTATCCATCGACGAGCTCTTTCGGCTCGATGCCCTGGCTCAGCACGCAGGCCACGCGGTGGCCGCCGCCAAGATCGGCGACCGGAGGTTTCGTCTTGCACTCCGGCCGCGCGAAGCCGCAGCGGGGATGGAAGCGGCAACCGACCGGCGGTTCGGTGTAATCGGGGACAACGCCCTCGATCGCTTTGGGCAGCCCGGCCCCCGTCAGGCGTGGAACCGCCGCGATCAGCGCCCGCGTATAGGGATGTTGCGGGTCGCGGAACAGCGTGGCGACATCGGCCTCCTCGACGATCGAACCCGCGTACATGACGTAGACCCGGTGTGCAAACTCCCGGACCACGCCGAGGTTGTGCGTGATGAGCAGCACCGCGGCGCCGGCCTCCTGCGTAAGGTTCTTCATCAGGCGCAAGGTTTGCTCTTGAACCGTAACGTCAAGGGCGGTGCCCGGTTCGTCGGCAAGCACGAGGTCGGGCCGGTTGACGAGCGCCATGGTAATCAGGATGCGCTGGTTCAGGCCGCCCGACAACTGAAACGGGTAGGACTGCAAAACACGCTCCGGATCGGTGATATGGACTTGCAACAGGGCCTCGCGCGCCAGAACGTACGCTTCTTTCCTTTTCTTTGCCCTGCCGCCGCGCATGATGGCGGTCGTCAGTTGGTCGCCCACGGTGAATACCGGGTTGAGGGCCGCCGAGGGGTCCTGGAAGATCATGCTGATGCGCCGGCCCCGGAGCCGGCGCTGGAGTTGACGCCCGTTCTTCAGCATTTCCTCGCCGTCGAAGCGTATGGCCCCGGAGATGGTGGCGTTCCGCTGCTGCAACAGACCAAGGATAATTCGCGCGGTCACGGATTTGCCGCACCCGGACTCGCCGACGATCGCGACGCGAGTCCCCCTCTCGACCGACAAGCTCACGCCGTTCAGGACGTGCGAAACACCCTCGTATAGCTTGAACTTGAGGTGCAGGTTCTCGATTTCCAAAAGCGGCGGCATCACTAAAAGTCCACATCCAGCATGTCGCGCAGGCCGTCGCCCAACAGATTAAAACCCAGCACGATGACCAGTATGGCCAAGCCGGGAAACACGGGGAACCACCATATATCGGGCAAATAATCCGCGCCCTTCGCCACCATGGACCCAAGGTCCGGCGTGGGCGGCTGGACGCCAAGGCCAAGGAAGCTGAGCGACGACGCGATCAGAATGACGAAGCCAAGATCGAGCGTCATCTTGGTCAGGATCGAGGGTAAGGCGTTGGGCAGGATTTCCCTGAGCAGCATGTGCAAGTGGGACGCGCCGACCACCTCGGCCGCGATGACGTAGCCTTCGTGCCGCAACGACCGGGTAATGTTGTAGACGAGCCGCGTGTACCAGGGCCACCACATGGCGGCCACGGCAATCATCGCGTTCATCAGCGTGGGCTCGAGGAACCCCATGATCGCCAGCGCCAGCACCAAGGGCGGAATGGCCAGAAACACATCGGTAATCCGCATGATGACGGTTTCCGTGCGCGTTCCGAAATATCCCGCCAACAGCCCGAGGCCGACACCGATCGGAACCGCGATTGTGAGCACGACGACGCCGAGCATGAGCGACACCCGGTAGCCGAAGATTATTCGCGTCAAAACGTCGCGCCCGATAACGTCCGTGCCCAATAAATATGTCGAACTCGGGGCTAAGCTCGCGTTGGCGAAGTCGACGAACGCGCGGGCATGTTGAGGATAGGGCGTGACGAACGGCGCGAACGCCGCCGCCAGCACGATGACGACGACAATACCAAGCCCGACGACGGACAGCGGGTTCCGGCTGAACTTGTACCAGGCGCGTGATCCGAATATCCACATGGTCAGGCCCGCGCCGCCAATCGAATGCGGGGATTCAGATAGCTCACGACCACGTCGATGATCATGTTGACGATCAGGAAGAAGGTCGCGATCACCAGCACGGTTCCCACAATGCCGTTGATGTCCTTATGGAGAATTGTTTGCACGCCATAGCGCGCCATGCCGGGCCAGGCGAAAACCGCTTCCACTAAAAACGCATTTCCGAGCATCGCCGCGAAATCCAACCCTAGGATCGTCAAGGTCGGGATCATCGCCGGCCGAAGCGCATACTTCATCGCGATGCTTCGCTCGGAATAGGCATAGGCGCGCGCCATCTCGATGTATTGGCTGCTATAGGCTTCCGCGACGTTGGCCCGGGTCAATCGCGCGGCCTGCCCGATACCGGAGAGCGACAGGGCGGTTGCGGGCAGGATGATATGTATTGCGGCGTTCCAGAGCGTGGCCCATTCGCCCGCCAGGATCGAATCGATCAGCATCATACCGGTGACCGACGCCGGCACAACGGCGCTCTCGCTTAGCCGGCCTGCGGTGGGAAGTATCCCCAAGAGAAACGCAAAAAGAAGCATCAGGAAAATCGCCCAGACGAAACTAGGCGTGACGACGCCAAGAAGCGAGATGATGCGCGCTAGGTTGTCGATCGGCCCATCGCGGTAGCGCGCCGCCAAGACGCCAAGCGGCACGCCGATAACGACCATCAAGAACGCGGCCACCAGAACGAGTTCGAAGGTCGCCGCGAAGAACTGAGCCAGATCGGTCGTGACCGCCCGGTTGGTGTAGAGCGAAATCCCAAGGTCGCCGCCGCCGACCCCCTTGACGAACTCCCAGTACTGTATTGGCAAAGATTCGTTCAAGTGCAACCGGTCGCGAAGCTGCTCCACCATCTCCGGTGTGGCCGTCGGGCCGAGCGCGATGCGTGCCGGGTCGCCGGGGATGACACGGGCGATTCCGAAGATCAGAATCGAAACGCCCACGAGAACGATGAGCGAGGCGCCGAGGCGCCGGATTACGAAACTGCCAAAACTCACAAGACAAAACTCCCGCAAAGCCACCCTGCGGCAGGGGCAAACAAACGACGGGGCGCCAGGCCCCGCTCCAACAAGAGACGTCCGGTCATGCGGGTTACTCGGATACGGTCAAACCAGGATGGCGTGGGACGGCCCAAAGTGGACCGTCCCGCACCAATAGGCGCCTAGTTCATTTCCATGAACCGGAACGTGAAGTTCGCGGCCATGACAGGTTGTTGCATCGCCGGATCCATTAGGCCGGGAATGTTGATCGACTCATTCGCCGGGAAAACGGAAACCATTTCATATGCGTAGATGGTGGGTTGGAGATCGATCAATCGCCTCACCAATTCCTCATAGATACTTTGGCGTTCGGCCTGATCGATCGTGGCCCGCCCGCGATCGAGCAAGCGGTCGACTTCCGCATCATTGACCCACTCCGGTGAACGCCATGTCCCGGATGCACTACTATGATACATGCTGTAGATCAGCGAGTCGGGATCGGGCGCTGTCGCCGTCACGAACACCTGGCTGATATGCGGCGTCGATTCGACTTTGCTCACACGCTCGGTGAACAGCGCCCAAGGAACACCAACAATCTTGGTCTTGAACCCAAGCTCGGAGAAGTTCTGCTGCATCAGCAGGGCAAACCGCTCCTCCAAGGGAACTTCCGCAACCCAGGAAATCTCTAGTTCGTGATCGCCCGGCGTGTACTTGCATAGGGCCAACGCTTCCCGCGCCGCGGCCATATCCTGGACGGCAACAGGAATAGACATCGAGTAGCCAAGCATGCCGGCCGGCAGGGGACCGCGGGCAGGCACGCCGCCACTGACCGTGTCGGTGATCGCAACCTGGCTCATTCCGGCGTCATAATCGAACGCAAGCGCCAGCGCTCTACGGCAATTCACATCGTCCAAAGGCGCCTTCTGCGTGTTCAGCTTGATGTAGAAACCGCCGACGCCACCTTCTTTCACCAAGTGTATCCCGTCATGCGCCACAAGGGACTTTTTCACCTCCGGCGGCAACCAGTTGCTGGCGATATCGAGCTCCCCACGAAGCATCATTGTCCGCGCGGTGGCGGGCTCCAGGCCATAGCGCATGCGCGCCTTGTCCGGGGCCTTATCGGGCACGCCAAGGAAATAGTTCGGATTTTTGGCCATGACCGTCAGTTCCAGGGGATTGTGGGATACTATCGTGTACGCCCCCGTTCCCGCGTCGTTCTCGGAGAGAAAGGCCTGTCCGTAATCCTTCAAATCACCGAAATCGCCGTCCTGCAGATTGGCCAGGACCGTCTTCTTGTCGATGATCGGCAACCGCACCAAGGCGGAAATGAAGGGCGCATAGGTCGCCGTCAGCGTGAATTCCACCGTGTAGTCGTCCACCGCCTCGACGCTCTCAACCCAGCCCTTGAAAAGGAAGGCAAAGCCCTGGCCCAATTCGACCAGGCGCTCGTAGGAGAAAACGACGTCCTCCGCGGTCATCGGATTGCCACTGTGGAATTTTACGTCGTCGCGAAGATTGAACCTGAAAGTGGTTCCCTCCACGCCCCACGACTTGGCCAACATTGGGACAACGCCGCCGCCGCCCTGTTTCGCCATAACCAATGTGTCGTAAACATTCCACATCAGAATAGAATCGGCGTAGTCGCTCGCCTTGCCGGGATCGAGCTCGCCGACCGCGACCTCATCAATCCGGATCACCGTCTCTGCCTGCACAGCCCCCATGGCCATGCTCGCGGCAAAGAAGATGGCACCGGCCAACTTCCATTTATGCTTTGCACTCATCTCTAGTCCTCCCTATGAACCCCGACACATTGCCGGTCATCTTCACTCGTGTCCGCGTACTCCGCGGCCTTGTTGGCCCGAGACCCTTCCCAAGCACTACTCCGCCGGAATTTTTTTGGCCAAGCTTCGGCTTGCCAAGCTTCCGGCTTCGATAAATGTGCCCGTGGGCGGTTCGCGGTCGAACAACCCCCAGGCTGCCATTTCTTCTTCGGGGGGAGCTTCGCTACCCCACTTGCGGCTGGGATACCAGCCAAAGCGTTGCGCCCCCTCGACCAGCATCTCGGCGTACTTCAGCGCCGAGAGCATGGGATCGAGCACGGGAACGCCAAGCTCGTCCTGCATTTTCTCATGAAAACCGAACTCGGCGGTACATCCCAGAATGAGTACCTCGGCGCCGTCTTCCTCGACGCAGCGGCGGCCGGTCTCCATGAGCCTGTCCTCGCTCTCGGCGTGCGATTGAAAATCGTGCACGCCCAGATCGACCGCCCGCATTGAAACCATTGCGTGCTCCAGGCCATACATTCGCACGTTCTCGGTCATCTTCGGGATCCACTTGCGCCGGCCCACGAGGATGGAGAACGTGTTGCCGAGCGCCATCGCGATCGAAGTCGAGGCCTGGCACGGCGCCGTGACAACGGTGCGCCCCGAGACCTCCCGCGCCTCCCGCAGTCCCAGATCGTAGAAGCAGCCGATGATGAAGGCGTCGTACTTGTTCGCGGCCGCATAGGAATGCCTGACCACATCCGCCAGCACCATCGCCTCGTAGGCGTGGTACTCGACGTGTGTGGGCCGGCCGGGCGGAAGTGACACGATGTCGATCGCCGTCCCCGCGTTACCCGCCCGCTCACAAATCTCGGCCCGCGCCGGCAGGTAAACGTCCGATCCCACCGGCGCGATGTACAGGACCTTCATGTCGACCTCCCCCAAACACGGACCTTCGGACAGCATAACCGGTGGATCGGGCCGTGATAAGTGCCCCCAACCATGGGAAGGGCTCCCCACCCCGCTGAGATGTAGCGATTGCGAAGATCGGCGCGTGGGGCCCTCGCGCCGTTGGGGGGACCTTCACCACCGTTCATGGCGTGATCCTCATGATTTCATGATGATGTGAATGTTGCCGTAGTCGTCGATCTCGACCCGCTTGCCCGGGGTTACGAGGAGCGTGGCCGCCGGTTCCTCGATTACGCACGGTCCCTCGAGCACCATGCC
>JADFIH010000088.1 GCA_022566715.1 Pseudomonadota bacterium
GGGGGTCCGGGGGCGTGGGCCCGCCCGGCCCGCGACTCCTCGCCCGCCTGGTCCCTACCGGGCATTTCCTCGAGCTCCATGTGCTCTCTCCACACGGGGTGCGCATGCCCGCGGCGCGGGGCCGCCTGCTCGATCGAATCGGCCGTGATCTTCCAACATCTAGTGGTATATTGCCCCAATGAGCACAAAATCCGCCCCTCCGCCGGATATCGGTGAGGTCCGCGACGAGCCCTTGGCCCGTGCGCTGGGCGATCGCTATCTGGCCTACGCCCTCTCCACCATTACCGCGCGGTCCCTGCCCGACGTCCGCGACGGCCTGAAGCCCGTGCACCGGCGCTTGCTGTACGCCATGCAGCAACTCAAGCTCGACCCCAAGTCCGGGTTCAAGAAATGCGCCCGCGTGGTCGGCGACGTCATCGGCAAATACCATCCGCACGGCGATCAGTCCGTCTACGACGCTCTCGTGCGCCTGTCCCAGCAGTTCGCCGCGCGCTATCCCCTGGTGGACGGTCAGGGGAACTTCGGCAATATCGACGGCGACAACGCGGCGGCCATGCGCTACACCGAGGCGCGCCTGACCAAGGTGGCCGAAGCCCTGCTCGCCGGTATCGACCAGGACACGGTGGATTTCCGCCCGACCTACGACGACGGCGAGGAGGAGCCGGTCGTCCTGCCGGCGCGCTTTCCCAACCTGCTGGCCAATGGGTCGACCGGGATCGCCGTGGGCATGGCCACCAGTATTCCGCCGCACAACCTTGGCGAGCTCTGCGACGCGCTGCTGCACCTGATCAAGTTTCCCCGCGCCACCATCGCCAAGCTCGTCGAGTTCGTGCCCGGGCCCGACTTTCCTACCGGCGGCATTTTGTGCGAATCGCCGGAGGCGATTCGCGAGGCTTATGCATCGGGCCGTGGCGGCTTCCGCGTGCGGGCGAAATGGGCGGTCGAAAAGGCAGGCCGCGGGCAGTACCGGATCGTCGTCAGCGAAATTCCCTACCAGGTGCAGAAATCGCGTCTGGTCGAGAAAATCGCCGACCTTCTGAGCGCGCGGAAGCTTCCCATGCTGGCTGACGTGCGCGACGAATCGGCGGACGACATACGTCTTGTCCTCGAACCCAGGAGCCGGTCCGTCGAACCCGAGGTTCTGATGGAGGCGCTGTTCCGCGCCACCGATTTGGAATCGCGCGTGAGCCTCAACATGAACGTGCTCGACCGTGGCCGCGCGCCGCGCATCATGAACCTGCGCGAGGTCTTACAGGCGTTCCTCGATCACCGGCACGAGGTCCTGCTGCGGCGCTCGCGTTACCGGCTGGAGCGGATCGAAACCCGGCTCGAAATCCTTGCGGGCTACCTGGTCGCGTTCCTGAACATCGACGAGGTTATCGCCATCATCCGCGGGACCGACGAGCCGAAGCCCGCGTTGATGGCCCGTTTGGAACTCACCGAGGTACAAGCCGAGGCCGTCTTGAATTTGCGCTTGCGGTCGCTGCGCAAGCTCGAGGAGATCGAGATACAGGCGGAGCACGACTCGCTTTCGGCCGAGCGGAAGGAACTCAGGCGTCTCTTGAAGGATAAGGATCTGCGGTGGACGGAGATCACCGAGGAGATCAAGGACATCAGGGAGACTTTCGGCGGCAAGACGGAACTCGGCAGGCGGCGCACCGAAATCGCCGACGCGCCCGCCGGTGTGGAGGTGCCGCTCGAAGCCATGGTCGAGCGCGAGCCCATCACCGTGATCTTCTCGGAAAAGGGTTGGGTGCGCACGGTGCGCGGCCATGCCGCGCCGAGCGAGGACATCAAATACAAGGAGGGCGACCGCGGCCGCTTCTGGATTCACGCCGAAACGACGGACAAGCTATTGCTGTTCGGCACCAACGGGCGGTTCTACACCCTGGCCGGCGATAAACTGCCGCGTGGCCGCGGGCAGGGCGAACCCATCCGCTTGTCGATTGATCTTGGCAACGACCAGGACATCGTCAACCTGTTCGTTCACCGGCCCGGCCGCAAGATACTGCTGGCGTCGACGGAGGGCCGCGGCTTCGTCGTGGAGGAAGACAGCGTGGTGGCGCAGACCCGCAGCGGCAAGCAGGTTCTCAACGTGCGTGAGGACGCCGAGGCCAAGGTCTGTACGCCGGTCACCGGTGATTTGCTTGCCGTCATCGGCGAAAATCGCAAGATACTGGTCACCGACCTGGCCGAGATTCCGGTCATGACCCGGGGACGGGGCATCACATTGCAACGTTACAAGGATGGCGGTCTGTCCGACGCGATCGTCTTCGACGGCGGGCAGGGGCTGACCTTCCACTCGGGCGGCCGGGCGCACACGATCGACGATCTGGCGCCGTGGCGGGGTAAGCGCGGCAATGCGGGCCGCCTCGCGCCCCGCGGTTTTCCGCGCAGCAACAAGTTCACGTAATGGCGCTATCGCGGCGGGGAGAGGCGAGCGGCAGCGCCCCTTTTTGGCCTTTGAGCGCGAGTGCGAGACCGAGTTGAGCCGTTATTAGCTTGGGTTGCGCCGAGATGGCCTGCCGATAGCAACTGACCGCCAGGCCGTTTGCGCCTCGTTCCCTGAATTTATCCCCGAGATTGGCGATTGCCGGTGCGTGGCGCGCCCGGTCTCGTTCCGGTAGCCTCGCCAATTTTTCGACGGTACCGGCCCAGAGGTTCGGCGCCTTGGGGGCCCTCGGGTCCAACTCAGGCGCCTCCCGGTCGAGCGCGCTTTCGAACGCCGCGACGGCCTCCTCAACCTCGCCGAGCTGCAGCAGAGCGTCGCCGAGGTTCCGGTAGGCGGTAAACTCCGGGCGTCTCTTGACGACCTCCCGATAGGCCTCCACCGCCTCCGCGAACTCGCGCCGCGCCATGAGCGAATCTCCCAATTTCGACCAAGCCTTGAAGGCCTCCGGTTCAAGGGCGACAAATGTCCTAAAGGTTTTTGCGGCGCCTGCGTGGTCGCCATCCGCCGCCAAAAGCTGGGCCAACGCGAAGAGCGCCTTTCGATGGCCGGGCTCAACGTCGAGAATCTGGCGGTATCCGATTTTTGCTTGGGCGATCCGGCCGGCCTTGTGACGCTTGAAGGTCCGGGCGAACACTGTGGGCAAGCATCTTGGGTCCAACCGACCTCCAAGGTTCTTCCGGTCCGCGGTGCGGAAGGTCATGAACTTTGGCCGGCGATCCTCGGACGCAAACGCGTACTTATACGGCTCGTTACCTTTCAAGAAATCGTAGGTTGTGAAGCCGTTGGCGATGGCATGCCGAATGCTGTAGGCGTGCAGTACAAAGCCCGGCGGTGGTGGCCCCTTGAAGCTCTCGTCACGGCCCGCCATCCAGAACAACATCGCCTTCTTTTTCATGTCGGTAAACGTGGCCAGGGCGCCAATGGGTTTTTCCCCCTTCCATAGGACGGGAAAGAACAGATGTCCGGTTTCAAAGAAGTGCGAAATCATTTTGCGATTCATGGCCAGCACGTGAGGCAAGTTCTTCCCCTTCTGCGCGCCCCATTTCGCCGTCCAAAGTTGAAGAAGAATGTCTAAATCACGTTCAAAGGTCTCCGCGTCCGCGACGGTGATGCGGAACTCTTCAGCCTCATCGACTTTCCTCAGGAAACGCCGCACTTTCTGGCGGGTATTCGAACCGAGATTATTCGCCAGATAACCTTCCCAGTCCCGCGGCAACTTCGCGTAGGGGTACACGCAATGATCGATATTATTTTCGTCGATCCTCTTCGATTCTACTTTGGTGTCAAAGAGTTCCGGCGGAAAGCAATCCGTGAAAAGACGAAAACGCCCATCGGAAATCGACATGTTCGGCAGTTTTAGTTTGGTCCAATGGAGGCGTTCTATGTGTTCGGCGAGCGCGGGGACTGCACGATCCTCAAATTCGGGCGTGCAGAGAAGCCCGGTGTAATCGGTGAATTCCTGACCCGTGACCACGAGGTTATTGTGGAAGCCGCCGCCCTTTTTCGTCTTGACCTCGAGCGTCAGCGGAAAAAAGGCGACATATTCCGAGGCATTGGCGTCCGGTTTTACCGCTAAAATAAACCACCGTTTCTCGCCTTCGAGCCATTTCGATAGCCAAGACCAGGACAGGAAAAATTGCGCTTCCGGATCCGCCTCGTAAACGGCGTCCCAATTGCCGCGAATCTCCGCGAACCTTTCAAGGCTTTCGATGGTGTCAATGTGCATCTCAGCCTCTCCATGGGTCGTCGAGATGAGAGGGCCGCGACAAGGAGCATATTGCCGGTTCGCCGCTAAGATGGCGGAAGATGAGGAGGCGCCGGCGGGCTAGAAGGCGTACGCCTTTGGCGGGGACTTGCGGGATTGGCTTACCTTTGACGGCCATTGCCCGCACCTTGGATGGTTAACGACACGCCGTTTCTCTGTGGCCCCTCGTTCTTTCCGCGCCGCATAAGGCTGGGGGGCGCGGTTACGAAGAAGCCTAGCAGGCCAGCTCGGGCAGGTAAGTTATCCGAATGGGGGACCTCGTTCGCACGAGGGCAGGGCAAAGCAAGGGCAATACCGGGGTCGCCGATCGGCTTGGCCTAGTTGGATTTCCTATCCGTAAATGATTCCCGGCAGCCAGGTTGCAATCTCCGGAAATATGGACAAAAGCGCAAGGGCGATCAACTGGATGATCACGAAAGGTATGACGCCCTTGTAGATATCGATTGTGCGTATTTCAGGCGGCGCCACCCCGCGCAGGTAGAACAGGGCAAAACCAAAGGGCGGCGTCAGGAACGAGGTCTGCAGGTTCACGGCCATCATGACGCCGAGCCAAACCGGGTTGACGTCCATCGCGAGCAGAACCGGCGCGACGATGGGCACCACTACGAAGGTGATTTCGATAAAATCGAGAAAAAAGCCGAGAATGAACATGAGGAGCATCGTGACCAACATGGCCCCAATCACGCCTCCCGGCAGGTTGGTGAGCAGGCGTTCGACGGCCGCGTCGCCGCCCAATCCTCGGAAGACGAGGGAGAACAAGGCAGCTCCGACGAGGATGGTGAAAACCATCGAGCTGATCTTCATGGTCTCCCGCATGACGGGCGTTAGGATGTTGAGGCCGTAGGTCCGCATCAGGCTGACGATAATGCCCCACGCCAGGCCCGCCGAAAGGACGTAGGCCGCGATGATCCCGAATTGATCCCCGGCCGGTGTTACGATGCGGCCGACGCGCAAGTCGAAAACCTGGTTGAGGACGAGAAGCAGGACCAGCGACGCGCCCGCGACATAAATCGGAAGCCGCGACCCCGTTTTCAGGCGGAAGCCGGCAAGCAACGTCGCGCCGATGGCGCCGACGGCGGCCGCCTCCGTCGGTGTAGCGATGCCCGCTAGGATCGAGCCCAGAACCGAGATGATGAGAACGATAGGGGGAAACAGGGCGGGCGCGATATCCGAGAAAAATTTGATCTTCTCCAGCTCCTCCGCCGGTATGGCCGGCGACGTGTGCGGCCGCAACCAAGCGATCAACAACTGGTAGGTGATGTACATTCCGACGAGCCCAAGTCCCGGCAGCATGGCCCCGGCGAACAGGTCGCCCACCGAGACCGAGTCCGGCGCGAAGATTCCGCGTTCGAGCTGCGAATTCTGATAGGCCGACGAGATAACGTCGCCCAATAGGACAAGGACGATGGAGGGCGGAATGATCTGGCCCAACGTCCCGGAGGCCGCAATCGTGCCGCACGCCAGCGCCGGATCGTAGCCGCGTCGCAGCATGGTCGGCAACGACATCAGTCCCATGGTGACGACGGTGGCGCCGACGATGCCGGTCGAGGCGGCCAACAGAGCGCCCACGATGGAGACAGACACACCAAGTCCGCCGCGCAAGCTGCCGAACAGCTTGCCCATGCTTTCGAGCAACTCCTCGGCGATTTTCGAGCGCTCGAGCATTACGCCCATAAACACGAACAGGGGAACGGCGATCAGCACCTGGTTCGTCATCGTCCCGAAGATACGTTGCGGGAAGAAGCCGAAGAACGAGGGGTCGAAGAGCCCGAAGACGAGACCGATGAGCCCAAACAGGAGCCCCGTTCCGGCCAGGGTGAAGGCGACCGGAAATCCCGCCATGAGAAACCCGACGGCGACAACGAACATCAGGAGGTCGAGGATTTCGCGAGTTTCCAAAGTGTCTACAGACCCTCTACCCGTTTTTCTTCCTCGGACCGTTTCTGATCAAAACCTTTCAGAACCAGTATCGAGCGCGCCGCCATTGAAACCCCCTGGAGCGGGAGGAGCGTTGCGAACACGAGAATGACGGTCTTGAGGAGAAACACCGCAGGGATTCCACTGGTCTCCGTCGATCCTTCGAGCACCGACCAGGACCGCGCGACGTAGGCCCACCCCGCCCACCAGATCAGAAACGAAATGGGAAACAGGAACACGATCACACCGGCCAGATCGACGAGTGCTTTGCGCTTTTTCGACGCCTCGCGATAGAAGATATCGACCCGGACATGGCCATTGTGCAGGAGTGTGTAACCGGCGCCGATCATGAACAGGACGCCGTGCATATAAAAGATGGATTCCTGCATGAAAATCGAACCGAGGCCGAAGATGTACCTCATTTCGACGACGATGAATTGCATCAAAACCATGGCGAGTGCGACCCAAGCGACGACTCTGCCAACACGTTCATTGAACCAGTCGATGCCCCTCGCAATTCCCGCGACAATCTCCAATGTCAGCTCCCGTTAGGTTCGTGCGGGCTCAGAACGTCAAGACGACGGCAGAGTATGGCCCAGCGCCCAAATCCTGTATAGCGCCGTGCCCGCCATGCGCGCGGCCGTCCCAAAGCGACAAAAACCCGCACCGTTCGGTGCGGGTTCTCGCCTCAGCGTAACAAATAACGGCGCTGTGCCGTCGCTCAACCGTACTTGAAGGGCAGCGAGCGGGCATTGGCGAAGGCCTGCTCGCTCAATTTCGACCACCCGATCGCCTTCTTGCGGAAGTCGATGAAGCTGTCGTAAATCCTTGCGGTGATGCCGCCTTCTTCTCGGGTTTCGGCGACGACTTCGCCCGCGATGCCGCCGACCGTATTGAGGATTTCGTCGGAGAATTTGCGGAGTTGCACTCCGTGGTCCTCGACCAGCGTTTTGAGGGCGTCCGCATTGCGGCCGTTGAATTCGGCATAGGCGAAATCGTTCATGGCCGCCGCCGCGGATTCAATTATGGCTTTCTCCGTACCAGTGAGGCCCTCCCAGAATTTTCGGTTCAAGGCGAAGGACAGGCCAGTGCCGGGCTCGTGGAATCCAGGCCAATAGTAGAACTTGACGATCCTGTAAAATCCAAACGCCAGATCGTTCCAGGGGCCGACCCACTCGGTCCCGTCGATGGCGCCCGATTGCAGCGCGGGGAATATCTCGCCGCCGGGCAGGTTGACAACCGCCGCACCCATCCGGCGCAACACTTCGCCGCCGAGGCCGGGCATCCGGAACTTCAGGCCCTTCCAGTCGTCGACGGTGTTTATCTCCTTGGCAAACCAGCCACCCATCTGCACGCCCGTATTTCCGGCGAGGAAGGGTTTGATATCGAATTCGGCGGAAAGCTCGTCCCACAGTTCCTGGCCGCCGCCAAAGCGGATCCAGGCGGTCAGTTCACTCGCCGTGAGTCCAAAGGGAACCGAGGCGAAGAAGTTGAATCCCTTCGATTTGCCCTGCCAGTAATATTCGGCCGCGTGATACGAATCGGCGT
Source organism: Pseudomonadota bacterium (assembly GCA_022566715.1). Taxonomy (GTDB): domain Bacteria; phylum Pseudomonadota; class Alphaproteobacteria; order SHVP01; family SHVP01; genus JADFIH01. The sequence continues at coordinate 7,683 of JADFIH010000088.1, forward strand.
CACCACTGGCGACGGCGTCAAAGGACTCGAACGCGCTGACGAGTTCGCCCGCGGCAAACACTCGAACGTTGAGCTTGCCCTCGCTCATCGTGGTGATTCGTTTCGCCAACTGGGTGGCGGTGGTGCCAAGTCCCGGAAAATTCTTGGGCCACGACGTGACCATCTTGATTTCCTTGATGCCCTGGGAGATGGCCGGCGCGGCCAAAGTGGTTGCCGCAGCTGTTGCCACACCCGCAACTGCCGCACCCTTAATAAACTCACGACGTTTCATGTGGACCTCCCCACTCTGAATGTTGTGCCGATTGTCGGATAGAACAGGCGTCACGCGCCCATACTATATTACCGAGCCGAGTATAGGCCGCGCGGACCGAATCGCAACTGCCGTGGGCAGCGCCGGGCGTGTGGCCCAGGGCGAAGGGCGACACCGGTCAGTCGAACCGCCAGGCCCGCCAGTTCGCCGGTTCGGCGATTTCGTCTTCGGAATCGGGTTCGGCCTTGATCTGGGACTGGATGTGATCGCCCGCCGGGTCGAAGGTTCGCCATCCCGAATGGTCGAGCATTTCAACCGGACGAAAACGTGTCTTGTAGGACATCTTGTCGGAGTCGCCGATCCAATAGCCGAGGTAGACGTAGTCGAGCCCCATGGACGCGGAGCGGCGGATATGATCCAGAATGATGAAGGTGCCGAGGCTGCGGCGGTGCTGGCCGGGCTCGAAGAAACTGTAGACCATGGAGAGTCCGTCCTTCAGGCGGTCGGTAAGGCCCACGCCGCACAAAACGCCGGCCGCGTCCCGGTATTCGACGAGCATGGTTTGAACCGGTGTATTCTCCACCATGGCGGCATATTCGTCGAAATCCATATCCGCCATGCTGCCGTCGGCGTGGCGCGACGCCTGATAGCGGGTGAACTGGCGGAAGTGGTCGGGAGACGCTTTCGCCGGAACGATTGACGCCGTCAACTCCTTGTTCCTGGCGGCAACGCGCCGCTGCGACCGCGTCGGCCGGAAGTCCTTCGCGCGGATCCGGACCGGGACGCAGGCCGAGCAACTCTCGCAGTCTGGCCGATACACAATGTTGTGACTACGGCGGAAACCGGCGTGCGCCAGGATGTTGTGCAGCGCCGCGGGCTGCATACCGTCGAGTCGCGCGAAGATAAGCCGCTCCTGCCGCCCTTCGAGATAGGGGCACGGCATGCCCGGCGTCCGAAAGAACCGGAGAAGCGATGCGGCTGGCGGCTGATTCATGTCGGCCCATTGTGCATGGCGGCCATCATGGCGGCGGGAACGCCGGATGCCAAGGGGCGGCGTCAAGCGCCAGGCCCCAAACCCCAGGCTGGCTGGCCGTGCCGGGCCTACTCGCTGAATTCGGGGGGAAGGACCGGGGCGCCGCGCAGCAGGATGATGCTGATACGGCGGTTCTCCGGCAAGAAAGGATCTTCCTCGATCAGTGGTTCCTGGTCGGCGCGGCCGACGACCCGGACAATCCTTTTCTCATCGACGCCTTGTTCGATCAGAGCGCGCCGGCTGGCGAGCGCGCGGTCCGCGGACAGTTCCCAGTTCGTGTACTTGCCGCTACCGAAGGGGGTCGCGTCGGTATGTCCCGTGATGGAAACGTCGTTCGGTAAACGTGAGATGACTTGGGCGATCTGACCGAGAAGCATGCGGGTGCGTTCCGCCATCTCGGCGGAGCCGCTGTGAAACAGGGAGCCTCCCTCCTGGTCGATGATCTGGATGCGCATGCCTTCGCTGGTCATGTCCATGAGCAGGTTCTGGGTGAGGTCCGAAAGTTCATCGGATTCGTTCAGGGCCTGCTTGATCGCCTCCAGGGCCTCGTCGAACCTCTCTTGCTCCCGCACGGCTTCCAACTCGTCGGGGTCCTCGTCTTCATTGACGTCGGACGGCGGCGGCGGCGGCGTGAGGGAAACCACGACCGAAGGTACGCCGCCATCGCCGACTCGCGAACCCGCGGCACTTAGGGTCCGGCCCGAGAGAACGTCGCCGGCGCCGCTGGCCCGCGATAGGGAGGCGGTCGTCGGGGCGAAGTAGTCGGCTAGACCCCGCTTTTGATCGTCGGTTGTCACGCTGAGCAACCACAGCAGCAGGAAGAACGCCATCATGGCGGTCACGAAGTCGGCGTAGGCGACCTTCCAAGCGCCGCCGTGATGGCCGTGCTCGGCTTTCTTGATCTTCTTGATAATTATCGTGTTGTGGCCGCCCTCCGCCATAAGCCCTCGCTAACTGCTCAACGCACCTTCCAGCGCCTCCTCGACCTCCATGAACGAAGGCCGCTCGTGCGACTGAAGGGTCTTGCGGGCGAATTCCACCGAGATCGCGGGCGCGTATCCGTTCAAATGTGCAAGCACGCCCGACTTTATGCAGTGGATGTATTTGATGTCGGCGTCGGCGTAGGCCTTCATGCTGTTGCCCATGGGGCTGACCAGGCCGTACGCCAAAAGAATGCCGAGGAAGGTACCGACCAGGGCGCCGCCGATCAGGCCTCCAAGCACTTCCGGCGGCTCCGTAATGCTGCCCATCGTGATGATGACGCCGAGCACGGCGGCGACGATGCCAAAGGCGGGCAGACCGTCGCCTAGCGTCGTTATGGCGGCGGCGGCGTGGGTATCCTCCTCGTGGAGGGTCTCGATATCCTCATCCATGAGCGCCTCGATCTCGTGCGGGTTGTCGGAACCCATGGTGAGGAGGCGCAGGTAATCGCAGAAAAAGGTCAGGGCGGCCTGATTGCCCATGAAGCTCGGATAGTTGGCGAAAAGTTCGCTCTCTTCCGGGTTCTCGACGTGCGGCTCGAGCGCAAGCATCCCCTTCGACTTGGCCAGCCGGAACGTGGCGTAGAGCAGCGTCAGGAGCTCGACGTACGAGTCCTTGCTGTGGGGCGGCCCCTTCAGGACGCGTCCCAATGTTTTCACCACCTTGCCCAACACCGGTTTTGGGTTGGAGATGATGAAGGCGCCCAGGGCGGCGCCGCAGATGATGAGGACCTCGAGGGGCTGATTCAACACGGCGAGGTCGCCGTGCGGCATGTAGCCGCCCAGGACCGATCCGAACACGATCACGAAGCCGATAATGAAAAACATGCGGCGCCCGCTCCCCTCAACGTCGCAGACCCCTGGGCGCGCTTGATCTGGCGCTCCTTCAAGACCTACCGTAACTAGGCTGGCACAGGTTCGTTAACCACGGTTTAAGCGTGAAGGGTTCGGCCCGTGGATTCCGCGGTGTTAGCTCGCGAGGGTCGGGAATTCGCCCCTGATCTGGGCTGCCGCGGGCCCGGCGAATTAGGGTTTGCCTGATCGGTTATGGAATGGTGAAAATGGGGCGGTGTCGACTCGCTCATCTTGAGGCCGCGTTGGCCGTTTGACCCGCCGAGAGAACCCCAAATTGGATATAAGAGACTACCGATCAGCTCTGGGTTGTTTTGTGACCGGCGTTTCCGTCGTGACGACCCGTGGAGGCGCGGGATTGGCTGCCGGCGAGGGCTCGCTCGGGGTTACGGTCAACTCGTTTACCTCGGTCTCGTTGGACCCGCCGCTGGTCTCTTTCGCCCTCGACCGCAAGGGGGGAAGGGCCCAACCCTTCGTCGAGAACGGCCACTTCTGCATCAATGTTCTGGCTGAGGATCAGGTCGGCCTGTCGAAAAAATTCGCGGCCCCCGGCCACATAACCTGCGAGGCCGTCGGCCACGATATCGGCCCCGCGGGGAGCCCCGTTTTTTCCGGGATACTGGCGGCGTTTCATTGCCGGCTGGAGACCACGATGGACGGTGGCGACCACATCATCCTGCTTGGGCATGTGGGGGACTACGCCTTTGATCCATGCAAGCAGCCCTTGGTCTATTTCCGGGGCGGCTACGCGGGCGTGCAGGATTAACTGCCCCGTTTCCCTGCGCTGCCCGCGCGGCCGTCGTTGGAACTGAGCCGGCGCACGCGATAGCCCGCGTCCTCGAGGCGCAGCAAAACCTCCTCGGCGTGGTCGGTGTCCCGCATTTCCGCGACCACGTCGATATCGGTGGCTTTGGCGGAGTTATCCGAGAACGTGCGTTGGTGGTGGACCTCGATGATGTTGGCGTCGGCGTCACCCAGCACCCCGGCGACCGCGGCCAGGGCGCCCGGGACGTCATTGAGCTCGATGCGCAGGCTGACGATGCGGCCATCCCGGACCAGTCCCCGCATGATGACCGACGCGAGCAGCCGCAGGTCGATATTGCCGCCGCTCAAGACCAGGCCGACCCTGCGGCCGGCGAAGCGGTCCGGATTCGCGAACAGTGCGGCGAGCGCCGCGGCGCCGGCGCCCTCGGCCACGGTCTTTTCGATTTCGAGGAAAACGGTAATGGCGCGCTCGATGTCGCGCTCCGAAACGCTGACCATCCCGTCCACCAGATCGCGCGCAATCGCCAGTGTCCGCTCGGCAATGGTCTTGACGGCGATTCCTTCGGCGATGGTGGGTCCGCCGCCGCGCGAGGGCCGTCCGGCAAGGGCGTCCTGCATGGTGGGAAATTCGGCGGCCTCG
>JADFIH010000089.1 GCA_022566715.1 Pseudomonadota bacterium
CGCAGGTCGTGGCCGCTCAGGCGTACGTGGCCTTCGCCTGGGTCCCAGAACCGCATGACCAGATTGGCGCAGGTGGTTTTGCCGGCGCCGGACCGGCCGACCAAGGCGACTGTTTGTCCGTGTTCAACGTCGAAACTCACACCGCGCAGGGCCTGGGCTTCGCGAGACTCGCGTTGGGCCCGCTTGCCCGGCTTGTCCGCGCCTTCGCCGCCAAACTCGCCCCCACGGTCACCCTCAAAGCCGTTTTTGCCGCTCACGTCACCTCGCACCCGCATCGCGCGCACTATCCCGTTTGAAGGAGGGCGCCGCACCAATAAGACACTGAAATAATGGCGGAAATTTGTCCGCCGCTCCCGGGCCGGCGGCCGCGCCGCTTGCCCGTCCCGGTCCAGTATGGCATTGTGCGCCCCGCTTCACGAGGGCCCACCTAGCTCAGGGGTAGAGCACTCCCTTGGTAAGGGAGAGGTCGAAGGTTCGAATCCTTCGGTGGGCACCAGCAACCAGATGTCCGACCCGGCGCGCCTCCAAGGACCGCGACGGGCCCAAGGCCCGAAACCCCCAAACGTAAAGAACCTACCGCGCCTGGGCGTGGTAATCGGGGTTGGGCATCATGTCGGTGGCGGACGCCACCCGGTTCGTCATGTTGAAGAAGCCCACGACCTCGCTGATGTCCCAGATGTCGGCATCGGAGAACCCGGCATCGCGCAGCGCCTGCCGGTCGGCTTCCGTGATCAAGTGTGATTGCTCGGTCAGCTTGACGGCGAAATCGAGCATGGCGCGCTGACGCGGCTCGAGCGCCGCGGCGCGGTAATTCATCACCATCAGTTCGCCCAGCACGGGGTCTTCGGAATATGCGCGCACCGCCGCGCCATGGGCGGCCTGACAGTAATAGCAGCGATTCGCCGATGACACGGCGACGGCGATCATCTCGCGCTCCAGCCGGCTCAGCCCTGAATCGCCGAGCATCAGCTCGTTGTAGAAGGCGATGAAATTGCGCAGCTTTTTCTGGTTCCAGGCGTAGGCGCGGATGACGTTCGGAACGAGGCCCAGCTTGGCCTGGCATTTCTCGTAGAAAACCGCGATGTCCTCGTCGAGCGTTTCGGGCTCGTGCAGGTCGAGCGCAATGATGTGGCCGGGTTGCGGCATATCCCCTCCTTGGAAATCCTTCTTATTCACTCGCTGAGGTACCACTAGAAGACTTGCGCGGCGTTTGCCAGACCCGCGTTGGGAACCGGCGCCGCCTCCGGAGGACCCTGGGCCGCGCCGCGCGAATCGTGATAAAGTCCGCGCACCAGTCCGTTGCGGTTACACGGTTCCGGGTGACGCGCCTTCTTCCATTTTTCCTGATGCTGGCTGCACTCGCCGCCCCTGGGGCCGCGGGCGCGGTCCCCGTGACGGTGTCGGGATACGCCGCCGCCGAGGTGCGCTTCTTTCCCGGCGATCCCGCTGATTCGGCCCAGAAATCGGGTCGCCTGTCCCCCTCGTTGGCCTTGCAGCCCGAGTTTCGCGCCGAGTGGAATGGCGGACGGGACCGGGCCTTGATCCGCCCCTTCCTGCGGCTCGATGGGGACGATGCGGAACGCACCCACGCCGACCTGCGCGAGGCCTATTGGTTGCGCGACCAGGGGAGTTGGGAGGTGTTGACCGGGCTTGGCCGCGTCTTTTGGGGCGTTACCGAATCGCGTCATCTGGTCGACATCGTCAACCAGACCGATCTGGTGGAGCATTTGGACGAGGAGGACAAGCTCGGCCAACCCATGGTCAACCTGACCCTGTTCCAGAGCTTCGGCGCCGTCAGCCTGTTCGTCCTTCCCGGTTTTCGCGAACGCACCTTCCCCGGGCGGCGGGCGAGGTTTCGCGGCGCCCTGCCCATCGCCTCGGATGAACCGGTGTTCGAGTCGCCGGCGCGCCGGCGCCGCATCGATTTCGCCGCCCGCTGGTCGAACGCCTTCGGCGCCTGGGACGTCGGCGCCACCCTCTTTCATGGAACGGGACGCGAGCCCCGGCTCGTTCCCTCGCTCGACGGCGGCGGCGCGCCCGTCCTGGTCCCGCACTACGATATTATCAGCCAGGCCGGCCTGGATATTCAGTACACGCGGGAGAACTGGCTGTGGAAGCTCGAGGCGCTGGGCCGCCGCGGCAATGGAAAGCGCTTCGCCGCCATGGTCGCGGGCTTCGAATACACCTTGTTTGGCCTGTTCGGCCCCGTGGACTTGAGCATCCTTGCCGAATATCTACGCGATGGCCGCGGTGCCGCGGCGCCGGCGACCTCCGCCGACGACGACCTGTTCGGGGCCCTCAGGCTGACCTTCAACAACGCCTCCAGCACCACCGCCCTTATCGGCGCCACGGTGGACCGTTCGTCCGGCGGCGCCGTGCTGAGGTTTGAAGCCCAGCACCGCCTGAGCGACACCTGGTCGCTAGGGGTCGAAGCCTGGGGCTTCACGGGGATTCCCGCCTCCGATACCGCGTTGGCCGGCATTCGCCGGGACGACTTCGTACAGGTTCGGCTACAGCGTTCCTTCTGAGCAGCCCCGTGCCCGCGCGCCCGGCCGCCCCGACACCCTTTGTTTACCTTCGCCGCCTATCAAGTAAAACGCCGCGTCGACCGCGAGCCGGGCCGCGATCTGGGCCACGATCTGGGGATGGACCATGAGGCGTTTTCTTGTTTTAGGTGTACTGGCGTTGCTGGGGCCCTTGCTGCTCTACAGCCCCGCCGCGCCCGCGACGGAAAGCGCCGACAAGGGCGTCACCATCGCCTATGAAGCCGACCGCCGCGACGCCGGGTTTGGCGATTTCGCCGCCACGGTGTCGATGACCCTTCGCAATAAGGCCCAGTCCGAAAGCCGCCGTGAAATGAGCATCAAGGTGCTCGAAGGCGGGAGCGGGGACGACGGCGACAAGAGCCTCATCCGGTTCAGCAAACCGGGCGATATCGAAGGCACGACGCTCCTGACCCATTCCCGCAAGATAGGCAACGACGACCAGTGGATTTTCCTGCCCGCCGTGAAGCGGGTCAAACGCATCAGCTCGACCAACCGGTCCGGCGCCTTCGCCGGAAGCGAATTCGCCTACGAGGACCTGGTGAACCAGGAACCCGACAAATACACCTACGCCTGGATTCGCGATGAGGACCTGAATGACGGGCCGGCCTTCGTGGTCGAACGCGTGCCCGTCTATGACGGATCGGGTTATACCCGCCAAGTCGTGTGGTACGACAAGGCGGAGTACCGCATCCAGCGGATCGAGTACTACGACCGCAAGAACGAGCTGCTCAAGACGCTCAACATCTCCGGTTACGAAAAATACCTCGGCCAGCACTGGCGGGCCAGGGAAATGGTGATGGTGAACCATCAGACCGGCAAGTCGACCACCCTGGTCTGGCAGGATTACAAGTTCGCGACCGGCCTCTCGGAGGTGGATTTCAATAAGAACAAATTGCGGAACGCGCGCTAAGGCGTTTCCAGTTCACCTGGATTCGCTCTTTGCCGGCCCAGGCCTCGACCAGCAACATCCGGCGGGATTTCACCGCGCCGGTGCAATCACTTCTGACATTGCCCTGGGCGTAATCGCCCCCCGTTATGGTTAAGGGGTGACGAAATTCCATCATCGTGTGCAATTTCCCATACTTTCCGCGGCTCCCGGAATGGCTTGTAACCTCCTGTTAGTTATTTAGCCCCACATTCGAAGCTGCCTTTCCGGCCTCCTCGCGGAGGCGCGAAAGGTCGTTGGGGAGAGGGGAATTGATGTCTTTTGGTGAAGACCAGGGGGCCGGCCACCATGGCGTCGGCGCTCCGGCAACAGCGTCGGACAGGTTACGGCGCTACATCACCACGGAGCAGATCGTTCTGCTCTTCCGCGCCGCGTGGCTGATCCTCCTCGTCGAGCCGGCCGCGGCGGCGATCCTCACCCTGGGCCTGTGGGCCCACGTCACGTCCCAGCAAGCGGTGATCTGGCTTGTAAGCGTGTGTGGCGTTGCCGCCTTGCGCGGCGTCCTCTGGCAACGCGCGCGCAGGGTCGACCAAGAATCGGATCAGTTCCTCGAGTGGGGCCGCGCGTTCGCGGTCGCGACCGTGGCGGCCGGGGTCTTGTGGGCCTCGGCGCTTCTCTTCCTGTGGCCGGACACCTCGTTTAGTCACCAGGTCTACCTCGCCGCGGGCATCACCGGCATCGCCAGCATCGTCGTGTTTTCGATCTCTGGATACCCGCCCGCGGCCCACGCTTACGCGATTACGGTCGCGCTCACGGTGCTTGGCGCGCTGATTTGGCGGCAGGTTGGAGCGCCCCTCGCCGCCAGCGGCACGATCCTGCTTGGAGCCGTTGCGTACGGTTTGGCGATCCGCCACGTCGGCGAGCTCGCGGCGGGACAGCTCAGGCTTCGCTTCGATCTGTCCGAAGCCGGTGAGGCCGCCGAGGCCGCAAACCGCGCTAAGGCCGAGTTCATCGCCAACATGAGCCACGAGCTTCGAACGCCGCTGAACGCCATCATCGGATTCTCGGATCTCATGAAAGCTCAGGCGTTCGGTCCGCTTGGAGATAAGAAATACCTTGAATACGCCGGCGACATTCACGAGAGCGGCAGCCATCTGCTCGACATCATCAATGACATTCTCGACCTCTCGAAATTCGAGGTCGGAAAGATGGACCTTCAGCTAGGGCCCGTGAATTCGGCCCGCATCGTCGAGTCCTCCGCCCATTTGCTGAAGGAGAACGCCGAAAAGGGAGGCGTGACCGTACGCACCATCATCCCCGACGACGCTCCCTACATCCACGGTGACGAGCGCGCCATCAAGCAGATTCTGATCAACCTGCTTTCGAACGCCATCAAATTCACGCCGCTGGGGGGCGAGGTGGTGATCGAAGTAAAGGCGGGTCCCAATGGGGCCACATTCCTGACCGTGCGGGACACCGGGATCGGCATGGCGCCCGAGGACATTCCGACGGCGCTCACGCCGTTCGGACAGATCGACGCCTCCTTCGCCCGCAAGTTCGAGGGAACGGGCCTTGGACTGCCGATCGTCAAATCGCTTATCGAGCAGCACGGCGGCGAGCTCCGGCTGACCAGCGAACTCGGCGTGGGGACCACGGCGACAGTGGTTTTCCCCAACACGGTCGTCGAAGCCAAGCAAGAAAGCGTTGCGGAGCCCGAACATGCCTAGTCCCGCGCATAAGACTTCCGATACTTACCGCGGCGAGTTGCCCTCGCTGACCCGCCGTCTCGACCGCTACTTCGAACGAGTCAAGGATGACCATCCGCTCAAGGGAACGGTGCCCGGTCCCAACGCGATAGAGCTGTGGAGTAACGACTACCTCTCGCTCTCCGATCACCCGGTCATCACCAAGGCACAAGCCGATGTTTTGGCATCGGGCAAGAACAGCGTGTTCATGTCGGCGGCCTACCTTGGGGACGGCACGCCCCAGCGCGCCATCGAGCGCCAGGCGGCGGCATTTCTCGGCACCGAAGCCGTGGTGCTGACCCAGTCGGGATGGTGCGCCAACTTCGGCCTCATTCAGTCCATCTCCAACGAACAGACGCCGGTTTACATCGACATCTTCGCCCATGCATCGTTGTGGGAGGGTGCGCGGAGCGTTGGCGCGCCGATCCACCCGTTCCGGCACAACGATGCCGGAAGCCTGGAAGGCTCGTTGAAAAAATCGGGGCCAGGCATTGTGATCGTCGACGCCATCTACAGCAGCAACGGCACCATCTGCTCGCTCGCCAATATCCTCGGCGTCAGCGAAAAATTCGGCTGCGAGGTCGTGGTCGACGAGTCCCATTCGATCGGCATTTGCGGCCGCAACGGGCAAGGCATGGTTTCGCTGCTGGGCCTGACCGACAAGGTAAAATACCGCACCTTCAGCCTATCGAAGGCATTCGTGACCCGGGCCGGCATGGTGGCGGGTCCGGCCCGGACCATGGATTACTTTCGCTACGAATCCCGTCCGGCAATCTTCAGCTCGGCCGTCCTGCCGCACGAGATCGCTGGACTTGCCGCGACGGTTGAAGTGATCCAAGACGAGTCCTGGCGCCGCGAACGCTTGCGCAAGAATACAGATTACCTGCGCGCGCATCTCAACCACCTGGGGTATCCCGTCGACACCGAAGGTTCGCAAGTGATCGCGCTCGAAGCAGGGCCCGAGAAGCGCACCGTGATTCTGCGCAAGGCGCTTGAGCGGCGCGGCGTTTTCGGCGCCGTATTCTGCGCACCGGCAACGCCTAAGAACAGGTCGATCGTACGGCTGTCGGTCCACTGTGATCTGACGGAGTACCAGCTCGACCGGATCATCGAGGTTTGTGAGGAGATGCGCGGCGAGGTCGAGGTCGAGAACTGGCCCGCATCCCTGCGATATAAATCAGAGCCAGAGCGTCCCGTGCGGCGTGCCGGGATCGGAACGGCCTAAAAAGGGGAACTCCGCTAAAAACGGCGGGTCACGACGATGAACCTATACGTATCCCTGTCACGCTATTGTACCGCGATCTTTGTCCACCGGCGTTGGATCGTCGCGGTATCGGTGCTGCTTGCCATCATTGTGGGCGCCGGAGCGCTGCGTCTCGAAAGCACGCCCAACAATCGCGTCTTCTTCGGCGCCAACAATCCCGAGCTCGCCGCCTTTCAGAACCTTGAGGCGACTTACTCGGAAGCCAATCAGGTCCTGATCGCGATTGCGGCGGCGGATGGCGACATGTTCACGCCCGAACGCCTCGCCATCCTCGCGGAAGTGACCGAGTCGTTGTGGCAGATCCCGTTCTCCACCCGCGTCGATTCCATCGCCAACTTTCAATATTCGCGCGCCGACGGGGACGATCTCATTATCTCGGACCTGATTCCACCGGGACGCCAGCCCACGGCGGACGAAGCCGAGGCCATACGGCGGATCGCGCTGGCCGAACCTCTCCTGACCGGTCTCTTGATATCCCATGACGGCCGCACCGCCGGCATCAACGTGAACTTTCGGCTGCCGGAGGACATCCCCGCCGCCATCCCCGAGATCGTCGACAGCATTCGCGCGATTACCGACCAGTTGACAGCCGACTCGCCGGATCTCCAGGCCTACCTGACCGGTAACGTCATGATCATGTCCGCCTTCGGCGAGGCCAGCGAACGCGATTTGACGACCCTGATTCCGGTCATGTTCGTGGCGATCACGGCCGTCCTCTTGCTCCTCATCCCGACCGTGATGGGCGTCGCTCTCGCCCTGCTTCTGGGCTTGCTTTCCAATGCGGTGGCGATGGGGTTCGCCGGCTGGACCGGCGTTGTCTTGAACGCGGGCTCGAGCCCGGCGCCGCTGATCATCCTGACCTTGGCGCTAGCGTACAGCGTACACATGCTGACGCGCTTCCTCGATGAGTACGCGACCGGCTCGTCGAAACGAGAAGCCATCACCGAAACCATCCAGTCGAATCTGGTCCCGGTCGGCTTGACCAGCCTGACGACCGTGATCGGCTTCCTGAGCATGAACGCCAGCGACGCGCCCCCGTTTCACGATCTGGGAACGATCGTCGCCGTTGGCGTTCTCGCCGCGTTCGTCTTCTCCTTTACGTTGTTTCCCGCCGCCTTGGCGATTCTGCCCATCCGCCAGCCGAAGTTGAAGGCGCGGGACGCCCCTTTCGTCCGCAGGTACAGCCGATTCGTCATCAGCAACCGTCACGCCATATTTTTCACCATGCTCATCTTGATCGCCGCGACGGCGACGGGCATTACGCGGATCCAGCTCAACGACGACTGGGTGAGATACTTCGACGACCGCTTCCAGTTCCGTCAGGACACCGAGTTTGTTCTGGAGAACCTGACGGGTATCGACGTGCTCGAATATTCGATCCCGGCGACGGGTGAGAACGGCATTTTCGCGCCGACCTATCTGACGCGGCTCGATCGATTCGTCGACTGGTTGCGCGAGCAGCCCGATATCGTCAACGTCGTTTCCATTGTCGACATTCTCAAGCGGATCAACAGCAACCTTCACGGCGACGACCCGGACGCATTCAGAGTTCCCGCCGATATGGCGTCGGCGGCACAGTATCTGTTGCTCTACGAGCTTTCGCTTCCCAGGGGGCTCGACCTCACCGACCGGGTTTCGGTGGACCGCTCGGCCTCGCGGGTTACCATCACCGCCCGGAAGAACGGCACCAATCTCCAGTCGCGTGAGTTGCGCGGGCTGGCGGAACGGATCGACGGGTGGCTGACGGCGAACGGCGCGGCGGAGGGGGAAGTTCAGGCGTCCGGTCTCTCGCTCATGTTCTCACACATGTCTGAACGCAATATTCGGACGATGCTGGTGGGAACGGGCCTTGCGCTGCTCCTCATCTCAGGCGTTCTGATTTTCGCGCTGCGCAGCGCGGCGCTTGGCATCGCCAGCTTGATTCCCAACTTTGTGCCTGCCGTCCTGGCCTTTGGCCTGTGGGGGATTATCGTCGGCGAAATCGGGGTTGCCGTGTCGGTTGTCGCGGCCATGACCTTTGGTATCGTCGTCGACGATACGATTCACTTCCTGACCAAGTACGCGCGCGGCCGGCGAGAACTCGGCAAAAGCCCCGAAGAGTCCATCGAATACGCCTTTCGCTCGGTGGGCCGTGCGCTGGTGGTTACGACGATCGTGCTCGCCACCGGGTTCGTGGTGCTTGCCACCTCGGGTTTCCGGGTCAACAGCGACATGGGCTTGCTTACGGCGATCACCTTGGTTCTGGCGTTGGCCGCGGATTTCCTCTTTCTTCCGACCGTTCTCCTGGCATTCGACCGTGACAGGCGGGTCGTCGCCGATGGCGCCGTCGCCCTGGCCAGGTTGCCTAAGTTCGTCGAACTGGAGCCCCTCAAGTTCCGCGTCACCAAGTATCTCGAGCGCATCAAGAACGGCCATCCCCTGAAGGGCAAGCCCATCCCCAAAGACGCCATCGAGCTATGGAGCAATGACTACTTGTGTCTTTCCGGCCACCCCAAGATCGTCGAGGCCCAGTTGGGAGTGCTTCGCGCCAGCGAAGACGACATCTACATGTCCGCGGCGTTTCTGACCGAAAACAGCTATCAGCGGATGGTGGAGGGAAAGTTGGCCTCTTTCGTCCGCGCGGAGGATGCCGTTCTCTGTCAATCGGGCTGGTGCGCCAACGTCGGATTGATTCAGACGTTGGCCGACAAAATGACGCCGGTTTACATCGATATCTATGCCCACGCATCGTTGTGGGAAGGCGCCAGCAGCGCGAACGCACCGACCCACCCGTTCGCCCACAACGACGTTGACAGCCTTGCGGCGCAGATCAAACGTCACGGGCCCGGCGTCATCGTCGTCGACGCCATCTACAGTGGTGACGGCAGCATATGCCCCTTGCGCGAGGTCGCCGGCATCGCGACGCGGACCGGCTCCATTCTCGTGGTCGACGAGTCGCACTCCGTCGGCACCTATGGCCCGGAAGGCCGCGGCATGGTGGCGGCCTTGGGCCTTGCCGACGCGGTTCATTACCGAAGCTTCAGCCTGTCGAAGGCCTTCGCCATTCGCGCGGGCGTGGTGACCGGGTCAAGCCGGGTCATGGATTTCTTCCGCTACGAATCCCGTCCGGCGATCTTCAGCTCCGCCGTCCTGCCGCATGAAGTCGCGGGACTGGAGACGACCCTCGAGGTCATCCGCGAGGCGGACGACCGCCGCCGGCAACTCTTCCGCAACGCCGCCTTCCTGCGCGAAAGCCTGGCCCGCCTCGGATACAACGTGGAGAGCAGCGAATCTCAGATCATCGCACTCGAAGCAGGACCCGAGTGGCGCACCATGCAGTTGCGGGACGCGCTCGAAAGCCAGGGGATCTTCGGCGCCGTGTTCTGTGCCCCGGCGACGCCGAAGAACCGTTCTCTCATCCGCTTCTCGGTCAATACCTCGCTTTCGGAGCAGCAACTGCAACGGATCGTCGAGGTGTGCGCAAGCATCCGGAAGGGGGTCTCCCTTGACCAATGGCCCTCCACGTTGCGCAAGGCGCGCCGCCGCGGCGCGCGGACGCCGGATCAGGTGTTTGGACTGGCCGAGAGCGCGGCCGGCGCTAATTAGCGCGGCGCGCGGACCGAGCCACGGGCACGACGCTGCCCGCCGCCGCGGCTGAAGGGCGCTGGGCGTTATCTCCCTGGGACGGCGCCACCGGGAACTTTAGCGTGAACTCAGTGTAGCTCCCGCGCTCGGCGCGGCACACGATGCTTCCCGAAAATATCTCCATGGCCCGCTTGGTAAAGGCGAGACCCGGGCCCGTACCGCTACCCGCTTCCAAGGGTGAGAATTCGTCGAATATCCGGAACATGGAGGCCGCGCCCACGACCCCGCCGGTGTCCCGAAACCGCACAACGTTTGCGGACTCACGCCCGTCCACCTCGATCGTAACGTCGCCGTGGCCCGCCCGCGTCACCGCCGCGAACGCCGTTTTTATCAGGGTCAGAAAAACATGAACCATCACCGCTTCGGAGCCGAAGAAAACGAAGTCCTCCTCGATGCGCACCTTGATCAGCTTGCGCTGCCGCTCGGTGGCGAAGGGATAGCGCTCGATGGCGGACTCGATGCATTCGGCCATGGCATGGTGGCGGAAACTCGTGGGATCGATGGGCAGAGCGCCGCTGTTTCGCATCAGCATGTCGACAACCGTGTTGGCGCGACCCACGTCCTCGAAAATGCGGTCCAAAACGTGATCGAGGGCGCGGCGGTGATGTGGTGGAATGGGCGTCGCCGCCGGATCGGCTTCGTGCGCTTTGTCGAAAGTCTGAAGCAGAACCGGCAAATACTGTTTGAGGCTGACCGATCCGGTCTTGATCCCGAGCAACGGCGCCCGGATTTCGCGCGCCACGCTGCTTCCGACGGCGAGAATTGTCTCGAGCCGTTCCCGTTTCGAAATTTCCCGCCGGTAATTGAAGATCGTTCCCGCCACCAGAGCGAAGACGAACACCGGGAGCTGCTCGTAGAAGACCTGCATGTCGCCAATGGTGTTCGTCGTCAGCACAAAGGCCACCCAGGCGGCGGCGGAGCCGACCGCGGACATGACGATCAAGTTGACCCAGTCGACAAGCAGGATGAGAAGAAGCAACGCGGAGATCGCCGACACCAACCACACCGGGCTCGAACCGTTCTTCAGCATCATGAACCCGAAGAAGAACGGGAGGGCGAACAAGATGGTGAAGTACCAGAAAATTGGCAGGAAGCGCCTCAGGCCGTGCGGCCAAAGATTCTTCACCGCAAGGATCAGGCACAGCCCGCTTCCGGCTAGGCGGAGCGCCAGGTTCTCATAGGGCTGCGGGAAGAGGTCGTGCCACACGAAATAGTAAAGCGGCATGCCGACAAAGCCGAGCAGACTGATGCTGACAAGGTTCGGCTCGCTGTACCGGAAGGTGCGCAGGGTGATGCGCAGAAATCCGAGCCAAAGCCCCTGAAGGCTTGTGAGAGCGTTGTGAGTCATGCGGACGCGGAATATTGAGTTTCCTGTACCGGGCCAGGGGCCTGCCGATTGGTGGCTGATGGAACCCGGCCCCTCGGGGTCGCTCACCTCTCTTCGAGTGTCCAGGGCCGTCGAGCCGCTTCGTAAGGCCCCCCATGCCGGCCGGCCGCAATGGAGGCGAGCCTGTACCTGCTCCGGGCCCCACCAGTTATCCGGCGAAAAGGTTAACAGGGCCTAACCATGGCCGTTCGGGCTAATCCGAAAGGGCTATACCGGCTCAATTCGTTGATATTAAATCATATTTTTTACGGCAAAATCGCGGTTGGTAGTGACCCCGATCACTGGAACATCCACCAAAATGGCTAAAATACCTCGAAATATTGGCCCGAAAGCATGATGCCTCCGAGGAGAGGCGCCCCTGGGCCAGCCAAGAGAAAGGACAAGGCCCGTGGCACGCCGTCAAACCCAGACCAGCGCCAGCGAGATCGAGACCGCCGCGGCGCAGCCCTATGGGGCGGTAATTGAGGCGGCCGGCGATGCCGTCACGGTGCCCTACGGAACCATGCTCCCCGATGCCGCTGTCAGC
>JADFIH010000090.1 GCA_022566715.1 Pseudomonadota bacterium
CCACGGCGTGGTGGAGCGCGACGTAGGCGTCCGTGATCGCCGCCGTGCGGGTTCCGCCGTCCGCCTGCAGCACGTCGCAATCGATTCGCACTTGCCGCTCGCCCAAGGCTTCGAGGTCCGTAATGCAGCGCAGGCTGCGTCCGATGAGACGTTGAATCTCCTGGGTGCGGCCGCTCTGCTTGCCGCGGGTGGCCTCACGGTTCGTTCTCACCCCGGTCGAGCGCGGCAGCATGCCGTATTCCGCCGTGACCCAGCCCCGGCCGGTTTTACGCAGAAAGGGCGGCACGCGCTCCTCTACGCTCGCCGTGCAGAGGACGTGCGTATCGCCAAATTCGACCAGGCATGAGCCCTCGGCATACTTGGCGTAACCGGCCCTCAGGGTGACCTGGCGCAGTTCATCGGGACGGCGGCCGGAGGGGCGGTTTTTGAGGGTTTTTGCTGTTTTTGCCATGACTTGCCGGGCTTCGCTGGACCGCGTTGACGGCCCTTGCGTGGCTCACTAGGTTGACGGGGACGCCCCGCTGGCTGCGGAAATCTGCGTTGTGATAGAGTAGTTTATATGATTCCGGAACTCAGCGAACGCTCGCGCGAAATTTTTCGCCAGATCGTGGAAGCCTACGTCGAAACCGGTGAACCGGTCGGCTCGCAGCTCTTGTCGCAGCGCATGAGCATGAAACTATCGTCGGCCTCGATCCGTAGCGTCATGGCCGATCTGCAGGACGCGGGTCTTTTGTATTCGCCTCACACTTCCGCCGGACGCCTGCCGACGGCATCGGGATTGCGCTTTTTCGTGGACGGAATCTTGGAGGTGGGCAATGTCACCGAAGAGGAGCGCGAGCGAATCGAGGCCCATTGCGCCGCGTCGGGCCGGAGCGTCGAAGAGGTGCTGACCGAAGCGATCGAAGGTTTGTCCGGCCTGTCGCGCTGCGCCGGGCTGGTGGTTGCGCCCAAGGAGGACGCGCGCCTGCACCACATCGAGTTTGTCGCACTGTCGAGCGACCGCGTGCTGGTCATCATCGTTACGGAGGACGGCCGGGTCGAAAACCGGGTCATGGAATCCGAGCCTGGTTGGACACCCATGGCGCTGGCCGAGGCCACCAACTTCCTGAATGCGCGCATCAGGGGCCGGACCCTCCATGAGGTGCGCGCTGAAATCTTGGTGGAACACGAGAGGCAGCGCGCCGAGCTGGACGAACTGACGCGCCGGGTGATCGACGCCGGAATGGCGACTTGGGGGGGCGACGACGAACGCGCGACGTTGATCGTGCGTGGCCGCGCCAACCTCCTGGAGGATGTGAACGCGGCGGAGGATCTCGAGCGCATCCGCGATCTGTTCAACACGCTTGAGACGCGCCAAGGCTTCATGCAGCTTCTTGATCTGACGAAGGACGCGGAGGGCGTGCGGATTTACATCGGCGCCGAGGACAATATCTTCAATCTCGCCGGTTGTTCGGTCATCGTCTCGCCGTATGTTGACAGCAAGGCCCGCGTCGTGGGAGCAATCGGCGTCATCGGACCGACGCGGCTCAACTACGCGCGCATTATTCCGATGGTCGACTACACGGCCAAAGCGCTGGGACGCGCCGTTGGCTAGCCGGACCGCCACTCAGCCGCACACGATCAGACCGACGACGAATGAGTAAGAAGCCAGGCAAAAGCTCGGACGACGGCAAGCCCGTCTCCAACGACAACGCCGAACTTCGGCAAAAGGCCGCCGCGGATGCGGCGCGGGATTTGGCCGAGGACGCATTCGAGGACGCCCCCGAGGCGGAGGACAACCTCGAGGGACAGGACGGCGAAACGGAAGATGGCGAGGGCCAAGAGGCGGAGGAAACCGAGCCCAGCCCGGAAGAACAAATCGCCGATCTCAAGGACCGGCTTCTTCGAGTTATGGCCGAGAACGAGAACGTCCGCCGCCGTGCCCAGCGCGACGTCGAGGATGCCTCGAAATACGCCGTCTCCAGCTTCGCGCGGGACATACTGACGATCGGGGACAACCTCGCCCGCGCGCTGGAGAGCGTTCCAGAGAACGCCCGGGAGGAAAACGAATCGCTCGTCAGCCTTTTGGACGGCGTCACCATGACGCAACGCGAGTTTGTCACGACGATCGAGCGGCATGGGATCAAGAGAATCGATCCCAAGGGAGAAAAGTTCGACCACAACTTCCATCAAGCCGTGTTCGAGGTGGAGGACGGCGAGAACGAGCCCGGAACGGTGGTTCAGGTGGTGCAGCAGGGCTATGTGATCGGCGACCGCCTATTGCGGCCGGCGATGGTCGGCGTCGCCAAACCGCCCGCCGGACCCGATTCCGAGGGCGAAAGCGGGACCAAGGTCGATACCAAGGTTTGAGACCCGGCCGGAATAGGGGACGCGGGCCCGTGAGCGGACTGCCCGGCGGCCTCGCGCGACATCAACGCCACGGCGCCAATGACCGCAATCAAGAGGACAAACGCGATGGCGACGGCGTGTGCGACGCCGACGGGGTGGCGCCGGCGTTGGCGGTCCAGCACGAGTGCCCCCAATCTCGAACCCAGGGTTGGAGAGCGATGCTGACTCGATTCTCAGCCCTTGTCCGTGCGACCTAAGGTCGCATCGGCCCTGCAATAATAAGTTCGTGCAAATTTTCCGGGTTGATGGATCGTCCTGGGTGATTCCGATGGGCGATTCCGATCAACCCGGATTTGCACTTGGGCGCCGTTAACCATTGCCATCAGCGAGGAACGGTCCGTCTGGATCATGCCGCCGGAACCGTGTGCCGGCGGCCTTTTGTGAGCTCACCGCATAACAATACGAGCAACCGTGGGGACAGGTGTCGTAGGCGCCGATGTCGCGGGAGCGGTGACAAAGACATCCGGGCCGGTTTCCCTTTTCCTCGGCCTGGACCGCGGAGCCCGCGATATCGCCAAGCCGGGCCCCGTCGATGCACCGCGCGGGCGGGGCCACGCCGGTCAGGCCGGGCTGCGTACACAAGGTGAGCCGCATGCCGTTGAGCGCGGCCGTTTTGGCGAGGGACGACAACAGCTCCCGCTTTTGCTCGGGCGCCGGATCGTCCCAGGACAGGCCCGTTTTGCGCGCCACGGCAGCCAGATTGCGCGCCGTCTTGCGGTAAAACTGGGCGAAGGAGACGGTCACTTCGTCGGTGGCTCCGGCCAGGGCCA
This sequence comes from Pseudomonadota bacterium, assembly GCA_022566715.1. GTDB lineage: Bacteria > Pseudomonadota > Alphaproteobacteria > SHVP01 > SHVP01 > JADFIH01. Next base: position 3,159 of record JADFIH010000090.1, read on the forward strand.
CGGCCAGCCGCTCGAATTGGCGCAGGTGAAAGGACGGCGGCGTGGCGGACGAAATGAGAATGGGGTCGTAACGCCAAACCACGGCGCGCGGCCCAAATTCCTCGGCGAGACGGCGGACGATCTCAACCATCTTGTCCGGTCCAGGGACCGACAATTCGAGCGGCCGGCCGTATCCGGTGATGGTGTATTGGACCGTGAAGGGGTATCCGCGCCGCCGGACCTCGCGCAGGACGGGCAGGAAGGGTTCGGCATTGCGGGTCCAAAAGACGAACCCGTCCACGGAGGCGGGGTCGAGCGGAACCTCGTAAATCTGCCCGCCATAGGGATTGCGCGTGCGGCAGACCCCGGCGTCCAGCCGCTTCAGGAACCAGGTCCCGTAGAAAGCCGGAATATCGGTTTTGTAGGATGCGGATATGATCATGAATGGCCGGTTTCCAACGGCCCATCCGCGCCCGCCATGCGGGGAAAGCCGCCCGGCCGCGCCGGCGCCACTATGGCGCTGATCCGGCGGGGCCAAGGCCGTGCAAAACCGCGGTAATCCGCCGCCGCCGCTTGCAGGGACCCAGGGCGGCACTTATATGTCGGTCCGTTACATTGGGCTTCCACGGCTTCACGAACCTGGGCGGAACAAGATGAACGGGCGGCCTTCGGAACCGCCCCGGAGGGAGAGGAAATAATGGGCAAAGTCATCGGAATAGACCTCGGTACGACCAATTCCTGTGTCGCCATCATGGATGGCAAGGAGCCGAAGGTCATCGAAAATGCCGAGGGCTCCCGGACCACGCCGTCCATCGTGGCTTTCACCGAAGACGGAGAGCGGCTCGTCGGCCAGCCCGCCAAGCGTCAAGCCGTCACCAACCCCGAAAATACCCTTTTCGCCATCAAGCGCCTGATCGGCCGTCCTTTCGACGATCCCATGACCAAGAAAGACATGGGCATGGTTCCCTATACGATCGTCAAGGCCGGCAACGGCGACGCCTGGGTCGCGGCACGGGGCGAAAAATACTCGCCGAGCCAGATCTCGGCCTTCATATTGCAGAAGATGAAGGAGACGGCGGAGTCCTATCTGGGCGAGCCGGTTACCGAGGCCGTCATCACGGTCCCCGCCTATTTCAACGACGCCCAGCGCCAAGCCACGAAGGATGCCGGCAAGATCGCCGGCCTCGAAGTTCTGCGCATCATCAACGAGCCGACGGCGGCCGCGCTTGCCTATGGCTTCGACAAGCAAGACGGCAAGACCATCGCGGTCTACGACTTGGGCGGCGGAACGTTCGATGTCTCGATCCTCGAGATTGGCGATGGCGTGTTCGAGGTCAAGTCGACGAACGGCGACACCTTCCTGGGCGGCGAGGATTTCGACTTGCGCCTGGTCGACTACCTGGCCGACGAATTCAAGAAGGAGCAGGGCGTCGACCTGCGCAAGGACAAGCTTGCCCTTCAGCGTCTGAAGGAGGCGGCGGAGAAGGCCAAGATCGAGTTGTCGAGCACGATGCAGACCGAAGTGAACCTGCCCTTCATCACGGCCGACCAAACCGGCCCGAAGCACCTGACCATGAAGCTGACCCGCGCCAAGCTGGAAGCACTGGTCGATGATTTTGTCGAGCGCACGATCGAGCCCTGCAAGAGGGCGCTCAAGGACGCCGGCCTGAGCGCCGGCGAGATCGACGAGGTCATCCTGGTCGGCGGCATGACGCGCATGCCCAAGATCGCGGAGACGGTGAAGAACTTCTTCGGGCGCGAACCCCACAAGGGCGTGAACCCGGACGAGGTTGTGGCCATGGGCGCCGCCATCCAGGCCGGCGTGCTGCAGGGCGACGTCAAAGACGTGCTGTTGCTCGATGTTACGCCGCTCTCCCTTGGCATCGAGACCCTGGGCGGTGTTTTCACCCGCCTGATCGACCGCAACACCACGATCCCCACCCGCAAGGCGCAAGTGTTTTCCACGGCGGAGGATAGTCAAGCCGCGGTCACCATTCGCGTGTTCCAGGGTGAGCGCGAGATGGCGTCGGATAACAAGGTTCTCGGGCAATTCGACCTGGTCGGCATTCCACCGGCGCCGCGCGGAGTCCCGCAAATCGAGGTCACCTTCGACATCGACGCCAACGGCATCGTTCAAGTCTCGGCGAAGGACAAAGGCACCGGCAAGGAACAGCAGATCCGCATCCAGGCTTCGGGCGGGCTGAGCGATTCCGAGATCGAGGATATGGTCAAGGACGCCGAGGCCCATTCCGGCGAGGACAAGAAGCGCCGCGAGCTTGTCGAGACGCGCAACCAGGCCGAAGCTCAGATTCATCAGGCGGAGAAGAACCTCAAGGAATATGGCGACAAGGTCGATGAGATCGAGAGAAAAGCCATCGAGACCGACCTCGAGGCGTTGAAAGCGGCGAAGGATGGCGACGACATCGACGAACTGCGCGCCAAGATCGAGGCGCTGGTCAACTCTTCGATGAAACTGGGCGAGGCCATGTACAAATCCCAGGGCGAGGCCGATGGCGATGGCCCGGAGATGCCCGATGCGGGCGAAATGGGCGGCGGCGAAGGTAATGCCGGTACGTCCGGTGGCGCCGATGACGGCGTCGTCGACGCCGATTTCGAGGAAGTGGACGACGAGCGCAAGAAAGACTCAGCGTAGCGTCGACCCGTTGTTCGTATGTTTTGCGTCTCCGCCCTGGTCGCCCGAACGCCATCAGGGCGGACCCGTGTCGGCGGGGAAAGTGCCGCGTAGGAGCCCCGCGGGATGGCGAAACAGGACTTTTATGATCTCTTGGGCATTCAGCGTGGGGCGAGCGATGAGGAGCTAAAGAGGGCCTACCGCAAACTCGCCATGCAATACCATCCGGACCGCAATCCGGGCGACAAATCGGCCGAAACGAAATTCAAGGAACTCTCCGAAGCCTATGACGTCCTGAAGGACGGCCAGAGGCGCTCGGCCTACGATCAATTCGGGCACGCGGCATTCGAGGACGGCACCGGCCCGCGGCCCGCGGGATTCGATTTCGCTTCTAGTTTCGCCGACGTGTTCGACGACCTGTTCGGCGACTTCATGGGTAGCGGCCGCGGCGGCCGGGCCCGGACACGCGGCGCCGATCTGCGTTACAACTTGGAACTTACGCTCGAGGACGCCTACGCCGGCAAAAAGGCGACGGTGCGCGTTCCCACCTCGATCACCTGCGAGCCTTGCCGCGGCTCGGGCGCCGAAAGCGATTCCGCGCCCGCCACCTGTCCGAGTTGCCGCGGCCACGGCAAAGTCCGCACCCAACAAGGCTTCTTTACAGTCGAGCGGACCTGCCCCACCTGCCACGGCGCGGGACGCGTCATCGAGAACCCCTGCCGGGCCTGCGCCGGGTCGGGCCGGGTGCAGAAGGACAAGGCCCTGTCGGTCAACATTCCGGCGGGCGTCGAAGACGGCACCCGCATCCGCCTGTCCGGCGAGGGCGAGGCGGGCCTGCGCGGCGGGCCGCCCGGCGACCTCTACATTTTTCTGTCGATCTCGCCGCACAGCATCTTTCAGCGCGAAGGCGCGAACGTCTATTGCCGCGTGCCCATCCCCATGACCACGGCGGCGCTAGGCGGCACCATCGAGGTCCCGACGCTCGAAGGGGGCCGGGCCCGCGTGAACATTCCCGCGGGCACTCAATCCGGCCGCAACTTCCGTCTCAAGAGCAAAGGCATGCCCGTGATGCGCGGCGCCGGAAACGGCGATCTCTACATCCAGACCATGACCGAGACGCCCGTCAACCTGACCAAGCGGCAGAAGGAGCTGTTGCGACAGTTCGAGGACGAAGGCGGTAGCCACAGCCCGGAATCGGACGGCTTCTTCACCAAGGTGAGAGAACTCTGGGACGATCTGAGGGACTGAGCGGCGCGGCGCTGTAGTACCCGATACGAAGTACCGGCCCTACGCCGCCCGGCGCTCCTGTATCAGCACATCGGCCGGAATTTTCAGCTCGGCCGCAAGCCGGCGGATCATAGGCAGCGTGAGCGGGCGTTTCCAGTTCAGGATTTCCGAAACCCGCGCCCGGCTGCCAAGGATGGGTTCGAGGTCCTTACGGGTCAGCCCCATCTGCTCCATGCGAAACCGGATCGCCTCAACGGGGTCGGGCGCCTTGATCGGAAAGCGCCGTTCCTCATAAGCATCGACCAACGTGGCGAGAACGTCCAGCCGGTCGCCTTCGGGCGAATCCTTCTTCGCCCCCATGGAACCCTCGATTTCCTTCAGGGCCGCCTTGTAATCGGCGTTGGTCTTGATCGGACGGATTTCCATTACACGCTCCTCACGTCGCCCGAAGCTCCCATATCGGGAACAGAGAAAGATGGCAAGGCAGCGTTCGCGCCGCATCGCGTCCTGTGGTTAAATCGCGCGCGATTTGAAGCGGGAGCGGGTAACCATGGCGGATTTCAAGATCGGTGTTGCGGGCTGCACGGGCCGGATGGGGATGGTGCTGTTGCGCCAAATCGCCGGCACCGATGGCTGCGCGATCTCGGGTGGCTCGGAAGCAGCGGGCCATCCGGCGCTGGGCCGTGACGTGGGCGCGGCGGCGGGCCTGGGCGAAATTGGGATCAAGATCACCGCCGACCCGGCGGATCTATTCGCGGCCAGCGACGCGGTGCTCGACTTCACGGTGCCGGAAGCAACAGTGCGTCACGCCAGCCTCGCGACCGAGACCGGCGCCATCCTCGTTGCCGGAACGACCGGCATGGGCTCCAACGACGAAGCCGCGCTGACCAAGGCCGCCAAGCGCGCGGCCATCGTCTATTCCGCCAACTTCAGCGTCGGCGTCAACGTGCTGATGCGGCTCGTCGAGTTGGCGGCTTCGATTCTCGATGAGGACTTCGATATCGAGATCGCCGAGATGCACCACCGCGAGAAATTGGACGCGCCGTCGGGCACGGCGCTCGCGCTCGGGAAGGCGGCCGCGGCGGGGCGGGGCGTCGAACTCGAACGCGTGGCGCAACGGGGCCGCGACGGCATCACGGACGAACGGCGGCGTGGCGACATCGGCTTTGGCGTCCTGCGGGGCGGCAGCGTCGTCGGCGAGCACACCGTCATCTTTGCCTCGGACAACGAGCGCGTCGAATTGGTTCACAAAGCGCAGGACCGCAGCCTGTTCTCGGCGGGCGCCGTGCGCGCCGCCCTGTGGGCCCGCGGCAAGCCGCCGGGCTTCTACGACATGCAGGACGTGCTCGGTCTCAAGGATTAACGGACCTGGCAAGGCCGGTTTAGCCGAAGCGCACGGCCTCCAGCCCCAACATGGCGCGTTTGCGTTCCGGCCCCCAGCGGTAGTGATTGAAGGCGCCGTTCTTGCGGATCACCCGGTGGCAGGGGATGATCCAGGAGATCTGGTTCCGCGCGATCGCACTTCCGGCGGCCCGTGCGCCCCTCGGCAGGCCGGCCCGTTTCGCGATCTCCCCGTAGGTGGTGACGCAGCCGGGCGGAATACGCAGCAGCGCCTGCCACACCTGAATCTGAAAGTTGGTGCCCTTGAGCAAAAGGGTGATCGGCGTGCCGGGCGCGCGTTCGGGCGCGAAGACGCGGCGCGCGACGGCTCCGGTCCGCGCCTCGTCCCGGGCAAAGCGCGCCAGACTCCAGGGCCCGGAAAGGTCGTCGAAGGCCGCGCGGCGGGCGGCTTCGCCCGCGCCAACGACAAAGCCGAGCCCGCACACGCCCCGCTCGGTCGTCATGATCAAGCACTCGCCAAAAGGGCTGGGATGAAAGCCGTAGCGGATTTCGAGGTCCCGGCCCCGCGTTTTGTATTCCCCCGGCGTCATGGCGTCGCAGGCGACGAACAGGTCGTGCAGACGGCTTGGACCGGACAGCCCCGCGCCGAATGCGGCGTCGAGGACGCTTTCGGAGGCGGCGAGCCGCGCCTTGGCGTCCGTGAGCGTCAGCGCCTGGAGGAAGCGCTTGGGCGAGACACCGGCCCAGCGCCGGAACAGGCGTTGAAAGTGGTGCGGGCTGAGGCCCACGGCGGCGGCCAGCGCGGTGAGGTCGGGCTGCTCCGTCCCCGCCGCTTCAATGGCGCGCAGGGCCATGCCGATGCGTTCGTAGTCGCGGGCGTAATCGTGCGCCGCGCCGCCGGGCGGATCGCTCTCCACCGGGGCCACCAAGGATAAATCGTTGATCGCAAGCATGTCCCAGGCCTACCGCCTTTGCGGCGTGCCCGCCACCCGATTCTTGCGGTCCACCCCCTTGGCGGATCGAGTTTGGGCGGATTCGGGTCTTTGCCGGATTGAGGCCGCGCCGCTACTCTGCGCCCCATGAAGAAGGCCCACATCGAAACATTCTTCGCCCGTTTGGCCGATGCCAACCCCGACCCTAAAACGGAACTTCGATACGCAAGCCCCTTTACCCTGCTGGTGGCGGTGGTGCTGTCCGCGCAGGCGACGGATACGGGCGTCAACAAGGCGACGCCCGCTCTTTTTGCCGCGGCCGATACGCCGGAGAAGATGGCCGCGTTGGGCGAGGCCAGGGTGCGCGATTACATCAAGACCATCGGCCTGTTCAATGCCAAGGCCAAAAATGTCATCGGTCTATCGCGGGCGCTGATCGACCGGCACGGCGGCGAGGTGCCGCGCGACCGCGCCGCCTTGGAGGCGCTCCCGGGTGTCGGGCGCAAGACCGCGAACGTGGTTCTCAACACCGCCTTTGGCGAACCGACCGTCGCCGTCGATACCCATGTCTTCAGGGTCGCCAACCGGACCGGGCTGGCGCCCGGCAAGACGCCGCTCACCGTGGAGCAAGGGCTCGATCAATGCATACCGGCGCGGTGGAAGCAAAACGCCCATCACTGGCTGATCCTGCACGGGCGCTATGTGTGCAAGGCGCGCAAACCCGATTGCCTAGCCTGCAAGGTGGCCGATATCTGTGGCTTCGAGGGGAAGACGACCCTGGAGGGTAGGTGAAGGACGCTAGCGGAGCTGGCCGAATTGGCCGCCGTTGCCGCTCGTCACGAGACCGGCGAAGCAGTCGCCGGCGTTCGCCGCGGCAGGCTGTTGGCCTGCCTGAGTCTCGACGTAACGAACTTGGTAATCGCCGTCCGGAGAGGACTGATAGAGGAAGAGGTGGGCCGTGCAGGCCTGCCCTTCATACAGCCAGAGTTCCGCTGGCGGGTCGCGCCGGAGAAGGTTGGGCATTCCCAGCACGGCCACGACCTGATCGCGCCCCATGCCCAGGAGCTGGTCGGGGTCAAAGACGGTGCGGACCGGGCGCGGCGGCGCCGTCCGCTGCGCCGGCGCCGGTGAAGGTGTGAGGCTCGGCGTCGATTCGACGGCCGCGGTCTCTCGCTCCTCGCCCTCGGCGACTATCGGAGGTAGGGATTCGTAGGGATTGATCGCGACGAGCCGATCCTGTGCCGGAGTTGGAGCGACCACGGGAATTCTTGAGTCTTGTTGAAGCTGCCGCAGGGCCACCGTCGAGAGGGGCGCCGTACACGCCGCGAGTGCCGCCGCCACAATCAGCGGCGCGGCGGCGCGGGTGCCACGCGGCCCAAACCCAAGCCATCGCGGGCGGGCCGCGACAAGCACCTGAAAATAAACCCCCTGGCGCCGGCAAAACCTACTGACGGGGCCGAACATGACGCGCCCGGACGCACTGCGCCCGGCGCCGGAAGCGCTCCTCATTTTCCGGCCCCCCTTTTGGTTTTCGCCGCCTTTATTGCGCTCTGACGGTTCGCTAGATACAAAACGTGCTCTCACTTGGGAACATAAACTCCTAGAGGACCGAAAACAAAGGTGAATCTTAGCGAAATAAGGTAAAGAGGATGTATAGGGAGGGCCAATTTCGGGCATCCGGCGGGGGCAAATGGGACCAAAGACCTATTATATTGCGTTCTACCAGCGCCGGAGCCGCGCCCTTATACTCCCGCCGCCCAGCGCACAATCAAGTTAAAGGAGGCCAGCTGTCGTGGCCGAAGCCCATCTCGACGTCGTGACGATCGGCAACGCCATTGTCGACATCCTCAGCCATGCCGACGGCGACTTTCTGATCAAGCACGATCTGCCGAAGGGATCGATGAACCTCGTCGACGCCGAGAGGTCGGCGCGGCTTTACGACGCGATGGGTCCGGGCGTCGAGATGTCGGGCGGCAGCGCGGCCAACACGGCGGTGGGTGTCGCCTCCCTGGGCGGGAGCGGCGCCTTTATCGGCAAGGTCCACGCCGACGCCCTGGGTGAGGTTTTCGCGCACGATATTCGCGCGGCGGGAATCGATTTCGAGACCCCGCAGTCTTTGGACGGACCGCCGACGGCGCGCTGCCTGGTTTTTGTCGCGCCCGACGCCCAACGCACCATGGCCACGTATCTTGGCGCCTGTGTCGAGCTTGGGCCGGACGACATCGCACCGGATGTCGTCGCCGGCGCCCAGGTCACTTACCTCGAGGGGTATCTGTGGGATCCGCCGCGGGCCAAGGAGGCATTTCGCCGGGCGATCAAAGTGGCCCACGAGGCCGGCCGCAAGACGGCGCTAACGTTGTCGGATTCCTTCTGCGTCGACCGCTACCGCGAGGAGTTCCTGGCCCTTCTCGATCACGACATCGACATTCTGTTCGCCAACGAGGACGAGCTTAAATCGCTTTACCAGGTGGACGACTTCGACGAGGCGCTCCAGAGGGTGCGCGGCCACTGCGAAATTGCGGCGCTCACCCGCGGCGTGCTCGGTTCGGTCGTGCTGCGTGGCGACGAGGTGCACGTGGTGGACGCCGAGGTTCCGGACAAACTCATCGACACGACGGGCGCGGGCGATCTTTATGCCGCGGGGTTCTTGTTCGGTCTCACCCACGGTCACGACCTT
>JADFIH010000247.1 GCA_022566715.1 Pseudomonadota bacterium
GCATGTCTTGGCGGCGTCTAGTCCGCCCGAGGCCTCCCTGTTTGGCGAGGCCGAGGCTGAAACCGCGGCCGGCACCGGTGATCCCCTCGAAATGTCTTCCGGCCACGGGGTGTTCCGCCGCGTCGCCAGCCGCGGCCACGCCGATCTCTTGGCCCTGGAACCCGAATTCGACGAGAAGAAAAAACGGATGCGCGGCGGGATCGTCATCGATCAGGTGCGCCGTCTGGGTCCTTTCTTCGGCAAGACCGCGGGCGAGGGGGGTTGGCGCGTCGCCATCATCGATTCCTGCGACGAACTGAACCACAACGCCGCAAACGCATTGCTCAAGGTTCTGGAAGAGCCGCCAAGCCGCGGGCTCCTTCTCCTGGTCGCGCATACGCCGGGGCGCCTGTTGCCGACGGTGCGCTCACGCTGCCAAAAGCTCGCGCTCGGCCCCCTCGACCAGCGCGAGGTCGACCACCTGCTGGCGGCGCACCTTCGGGAGGTTTCGGCGGTGGACCGCACCGCCCTCGCCCACGCCGCCGAGGGCAGTCCCGGGCGGGCCCTGGAACTTGCCGCCAACGGCGGACTGGAGCTCTACGGCGAAATGGTCGATCTCTTCAGGCCGCTGCCCGGCCTCGACATTCCCCGCCTGCACGCGCTGGGCGACCGCCTGAACCGCAAGGGCGGGGAGGCGGCTTACCGTTCCCTCACGGCGCTGTTTATCCACTGGTTGGAACGTCTGGTGCGCAACGGCGCCGGCGGCGGGCCCGGCGCGGAGGTCATCGCCGGCGAGCACGCCATCATGGCGGGGCTTGCGGCCCGGCGCGGCCTTGAAGATTGGATCGAAGTGTGGGAAAAGGTGCGCCGCCTTGTCGCGCGCGCCGAGAGCGTCAACCTCGAGCGCAAGCAGGTCGTTCTGAATATCTTTTCGGCGGTCGACCGGGCCGCGCGCGGCTAACCCCGTCCTCCTTCGTCTGTCCATAGAAACGCCATGAGCGGGTCCAAAACCTTCTACATCACGACGGCGATTTCCTACGTCAACGGGCCGCCGCACCTGGGCCACGCCTACGAGGCCATCGCCACCGACGTGCTGGCCCGCTTCAAGCGCCTGGACGGCTACGACGTGATGTTCCTGACCGGCACCGACGAGCACGGCCAAAAGGTGGCGCGCACGGCGGAGGCGGCGGGCAAGGACCCCAAGGTCTTCTGCAACGAGATCGCGGTCCTTTTTCAAGACATGACGGAGTTGCTCAATATCTCCAATGACGACTTCATCCGCACGACGGAACCACGCCACTACGAGTCCTCGCAGGCCATCTGGCGCAAGCTGGAGGCGGCGGGCGAGATCTACCTCGACACCTACGGCGGCTGGTACTCGGTGCGCGACGAGGCCTATTTCGGAGAGGAGGAGCTGACCAAGGGGGAGGGCGGCAAGTTCTTCGCGCCCTCGGGCGCCGAGGCCGAATGGGTGGAGGAGCCGAGCTACTTTTTCCGGCTGTCGCAATGGCAGGACCGGCTGCTCAAGCACTACGCCGACAACCCCACGTTCATCCTGCCCGAAACCCGGCGCAACGAAGTCGTCTCCTTCGTCAAATCGGGCCTGCGCGATCTCTCGATTTCGCGCACAAGTTTCGATTGGGGCGTGCCCGTGCCGGGCAACGGCGAGCACATCATGTACGTCTGGCTCGACGCGCTGACGAACTACATCACCGGCGTCGGCCATCCCGACATGGACAGCGACTCGTTCCGCAAATACTGGCCCGCCGACGTGCACATCATCGGCAAGGACATCGTGCGCTTCCACGCCGTCTATTGGCCGGCCTTCCTGATGGCCGCCGGCATCGAGCCGCCGAAGCAGGTGTTCGGCCACGGCTTCCTCAACATCGAGGGCGAGAAGATGTCGAAGTCGCTCGGCAACGTGCTCTCGCCCGCCGGACTTGTCGGGGAATACGGCCTCGACCAAGTTCGTTATTTCCTGATGCGCGAGGTGCCGTTCGGCCAAGACGGCAGCTTTTCGCACGAGTCCATCGTGCAGCGCATCAACGCCGACCTGGCCAACGACTTCGGCAATCTGGCGCAGCGTGTCCTGTCGATGATCAACAAGAACTGCGACGGCAAAGTGCCCAAGCCGGGCGCGCTCACGGACGACGATACCAAGTTGCTCGATGACGGCTTGCCGGCGCTGGTCACGGACATGCGCGAAAGCATCGAACGGCGCGAGATTCACCTCGCCCTGGCCCGGCTGTGGCGCGTCATCGCCGACGCCAACCGTTATGTCGATGCCCAAGCCCCCTGGGCCCTGCGCAAGACCGACCCGGCGCGCATGGGGACGGTGCTCTACGTGCTGGCCGAGGTCATCCGCTGGTGCGCCATACTCGCGCGCCCCGTGGTGCCCGACTCCGCCGGGCGGATTCTCGACCAGCTTGCGGTTCCAAAGGATGAGGCCGCGCGCGACATCGCCGCGCTCGAACCCGGCCACCGCCTCGTCCCCGGAACGCCACTGCCCAAGCCCGAGGGTGTGTTCCCGCGCTTTGTCGAGCCGGAGTCGGCGGGAACGGAGTAGGG
>JADFIH010000248.1 GCA_022566715.1 Pseudomonadota bacterium
ATCGTCGCCGATGCCCAGTTCGGCCCGATTATCCTGGTCGGCGCCGGCGGGGTGTTGGTCGAACTGCTTCGCGATCGTCGGTTCGCCCTGCCGCCGTTCGACGCCACCACCGCGCGGCGGCTGATCGACGGACTTAAGATCCGGCCGCTGCTCGACGGCAAGCGAGGTGCGGCGCCCGCCGACATCGACGCCGTGGCGGAGACGCTGTCGCGGCTGTCCGTCATGGCGGCCGATCTGGGCGACCGGCTTAAGGAGGTCGATGTCAACCCCTGTATCGCGACCCCCAAGGGATGCTTCGCCGTGGACGCTCTGATCGTGTCCCAAGCGCCGCCAGCGGACGAACGCCGCGGGACCGCGGCATAGGCGCGGGGTCTCCGGACCGCGGCATAGGCGCGGGGTCCGGCCGCGACGGCTTGGAATCCGCCCCGGACGGCAATAAGGCCGTCCGAAGAGGGCCTGGGAGTTTTATTTAATTGTAGTTGTCGGCTTATCTTGTTGCGGGGGGCCGGATTTGAACCATCGAACCCGTGCGTTCGATCCCTCGGGTCACGGGTGCTGTCTCGCTTCGTTCGCGCGCCTGGGAGGCGGTTGCGCGAAACCCCGTTGAGTCATTTTAACTTCTCTGCTCCTTAACTTCTCTGCTCCGCTATTTAACCTTTTATTTAACCTTTCCGCTCCGCTATTCAGCCCAGGGATGACGGGGAAGCGCCATGGATCGGATGGACAACCGACTCGAGCGATATCTGGACGTCCTCAAGACCCACCACAATTACCGGACGCTCAAGCCCGGGATGCCGGGAGAAGGCGCGGTGTTGCAACGGGACGGGCGGCATCTCATCAACTTCTCGTCCAACGACTACCTGGGACTGGCCCGCAATCCGGCGCTGGTCGCCCGCGCCCGCGAATGGACGGAAAAGTGGGGCGTCGGTTCGACTGCCTCGCGGCTGGTCTGCGGCACGCTGGAGCTTCACGAACGGGTCGAATCAAAGCTTGCCGCGCTCAAAGGCACGAAGGCCGCCCTGATCTTCAACTCCGGCTATCAAGCCAACAGCACCATCCTGCCGGCGCTGTTCGACCGCAAGGTGCTGGGCACGAACGCGCTTGTCTTCACCGACCGGCTGGTCCACGCCAGCATCCACGATGGGTGTCGCGGCGCGGGCGTCCGCCAGATCCGTTTTCGCCATAACGACATGAACCACCTGGAAGCGTTGCTCAAGATCAACGCCGACAAATCAGGGATACGCTTCATCCTGACGGAAACCGTGTTCAGCATGGACGGCGACCGTGCGGACCTGGCTGCGCTCATCGAACTCGCCGAACGCTTCGGCGCCTTTCTCTACGTGGACGAGGCCCACGCCACCGGGGTGTTCGGACCGAAGGGAATGGGGCTTGCCGGCAACTATCCCGGCAAGATCGACCTCATCATGGGTACCTTCAGCAAGGCGCTGGGAAGCTTCGGGGCCTATGTGGCCTGCTCCGACCGCCTCAAGGAGTACTTCGTGAACCGCTGTAGCGGTTTCATCTATTCCACCGCCCTGCCGCCCGGGGTGCTTGGCGCCATGGACGCGGCGCTCGACCTGGTCCCGACATTGGGGGACGAGCGCCGACGCCTCCGGGCCCATTCCGCGCGCCTGCGCAAGGCCCTCAACGCCGCCGGTATCGATACCGCGGGCTCCACCACCCAGATCGTCCCCGCGGTCATCGGCGCCGAGGAGGCCGTGCTGGCGGCGAGCCACCATATCGAGAACCGGGGCATCCTCGGAATCGCGATACGCCCGCCCACCGTGCCCGCCGGCACCAGTCGTATCCGCTTCGCCGTTACCGCCGACCACAAACCCGAGGATATGGATCATCTGTTGGACCTGATCCCCGATATCGCCGCCCTGAGCCGCGCTTCGTCATGACCGGCCGGCGCCCCCTCCTGGTGTTCGTACACGGTTGGGGATTCGACGCGTCGTTCTGGAACCCATTACGCGCGGCCCTACCCGAGTTCGACGACCTTGCGTTCGACCTGGGCTTCCTGGGCGATGAGAGTCTTCCAGAGGTGCCGGCGGGCGGGCGACGCGTGGCCGTTGGCCATTCGACGGGTTTCTTGTGGTTGCTCAAGGCCAAGCCGTTCGCCTGGGACGCGCTGGTCAGCATCAACGGCTTTTCCCGGTTTGTCGAGGGCGAGGGCTTCCGCCCCGCGGTGGCGCCGCGGCTCCTCGATCGGATGATCGCCCGCCTCGGCCATTGCCCCGAGGAAGTCACGGCCGATTTCCTCGCCCGCTGTGGCAGCCGCGAGAAACCGGGCCGGTTGAACCCGGAGCGGCTGCATGAGGGGCTCATATGGCTGCGCGACTGGGACGCGCGCGCGGAACTAGACAGTGACTCGACACCCGTGCTAGTGCTCGCTGGAAAGCGTGACCCCATCGTGCCCGTGGCCATGACCGAGCACTGCTTCGCCGCCAACTCCCGCATCGTCCGGCGCTGGCATGAAACCGGTGGCCATCTTTTACCGCTGAGCGCACCCGCCTGGTGCGCCCGGCATATC
>JADFIH010000091.1 GCA_022566715.1 Pseudomonadota bacterium
AACCCGATTCCCGAGTTCCAGGGCGCCGGGGTTGGCGAGCGCATCCCTGTTCTTCACCTCGCGGCCGTGGACGACGTCGCGCACGGCGAGCTCGGTGATCTTGCCGCTTATGGTGCGCGGGATGTCGGCCACTTGAATGATCTTCGCCGGGACGTGGCGCGGCGTCGCGTTCCGGCGGATGCGCAGGCGAATATCGTCGCGCAGGCCGTCATCGAGCACGATGCCCGGCGCCAGCCTCACAAACAGGACGACCCGCGTGTCGTTGTCCCACGATTGGCCGATGCAGAGGCCTTCTTCCACCTCGTCCATCGCTTCCACCTGGCGGTAGATTTCCGCCGTGCCGATACGCACGCCGCCGGGGTTGAGTACGGCATCGGAGCGGCCGTAGATGATCATGCCGCCGTGCCCGGTCAACTCGACATAATCCCCGTGGGTCCAGACGTTGGGGAAGGCCTCGAAGTAGGCGGCGCGGTAGCGCTCGTTGTCCGGATCGTTCCAAAAGCGGACCGGCATGGACGGGAAGGACGAGGTGCAGACGAGTTCGCCCTTTTCGCCGCGAATGGACCGGCCTTCGTCGTCGAAAACATCGACCGCCATGCCGAGAACGCGCGTCTGCAGTTCGCCCCGCCACACGGGCAGCACCTCCGAGCCGGACGCGAAGCAGCCCATGATGTCGGTCCCGCCGGACATGGAGGACAGGCGAACGTCCTTCTTCACGCGTTCATAGACGAAATCGAACGTCGCGGGCGCCAGCGGCGAACCCGTGGAAAGAATCAAACGCACACTCGACAGGTCGTGGGTTTGCATCGGCGTGAGCCCGGCCTTGCTCACGGCGTCGAGGAACTTGGCCGAGGTGCCGAGGACCGTCACCTTCTCGCGGTCCACGAGGTCGAACACCGTATTGCCGTCGGGATAAAACGGCGAACCGTCGTACAGCACGAGCGTGACTTCGGTGGCAAGCGCGGCGGCGAGCCAGTTCCACATCATCCAACCACAGGTGGTGAAATAGAACAGCCGGTCGCCGCGCCGGAGGTCGGCATGGAGCTGGTGCTCCTTTAAGAGTTGCAGCAGGCAACCGCCGGCGCCGTGCACGATACACTTCGGCGGTCCGGTGGTGCCCGACGAATACATGATGTAGAGCGGATGGTTGAACTCAAGCCGCGCAAACGGGATATCTTGCGCGGGAAAGCCGGCAATATAGCTTGCGAAATCCGCCGCGTTGGCCAGACCGTCGAGCGAAGGCGTTTCGCTCGTGTACGGGACGACGACGATTCGTTTCAGCGAGTCCAGCTGCGCCGTGATCTCACGCACCCGCGCGAGCGAATCGTGTTGCTTGCCGTTGTAATAATACCCGTCGGCGGTAAAGAGCACGGTGGGTTCGATCTGCCCGAAGCGGTCCATGACGCCCTTGACGCCAAAATCCGGCGAGCACGACGACCAGACGGCACCGAGGCTGGCGGCGGCCAGCATGGCGATGATCGTTTCCGGCATGTTGGGCATGAAGCCGACGACCCTGTCGCCGGGGCCGACCCCATCGGCGGCGAGCGCCTGGGCCGTGCGGGAGACGAGGTCATGGAGCTCGCGGTAGCTCATCTCGCGCCGTACCCGGTCCTCGCCCTGGAAGATGATGGCGGGCGTATCGTCGCGCCGGCGCAGCAGGTTTTCGGCGAAGTTGAGGCGCGCATCGGGGAACCAGCGGGCCCCCGGCATCTTGTCCCCGTCCGCGAGCACCCTGCCGCCCTGTGTCTCGGCGATAACGCCGGTGAAGCTCCACAGGGATTTGAAAAAATCCTCGGGATGCTCGACGGACCAGTCCAGGAGCGCCCACCAGTCGGGCAGCGAGACGCCCCAGTCCCGCTCCGCCTGACGCGAAAAGGCGGTGACGTTCGATTGGGCGACCGCCTCCGCCGAGGGCGTCCACAACGGGCCGTCGGCCGCGCCGGCGGCACTATCCTGCGGAGATGTCGTCATGACGCCATTAGGTCCTCTCAAGACCGTGGGGGTCCTCCCGAGAACGGGCGACGGTAATGCGGCGGCGGACGCCACGCAAGGCAGCCATGCGCAATGCGCCCTGGCGGGCGGCCCGGGCAAGCCTTAGTCTTTAACCACGCTGGGCCTTCCACGCGCCCGGTTTCCGTCCGCGGGCGCCCGGTCCGGGGGCGGGCCGCGGCAAACATGCGGCGCGCGCGGCCGGCGTTCGCAGACAAGGCCGGGGCGAGCATGAAGCCGGTGGTGGCAACCGTGGAGGCCCGTGGTGAGCCCCTTGGCCTGCAGTCGTAAGGTGTAGCGCTTTGAACCCGCGGCATTCCCCCCTCCTCAACCCTTCGGCGGGCTGGAGCCCTCCGCGAAAGGCGTTTCTTGAATTTCGCCCTCCCCGTTTGGGGAGGACCGGAGAGGGGACGGCAATAGAGCGAAAGATCAGGAAGACTTTGCGCCAAAAATTTTCCACATGACCGCCACGTTGCGCGAAAACTGGCTCGCCCTGTCGCCCAACGCGCAGGGCGTGTCGTGGGCCCTGCTCGCGACAATCTTCATGTCCGGCATGGCGGTCATGGCCAAGTACCTTGGCAACGAGCTCAACAGCTTCGAGGTCGCCTTCTTCCGCGCCTTTTTCGGCTGGATCGCCATATTGCCATTCGTCTGGCGGGTGGGTTTCGCGTCGCTGAAGACCGATCGAATGACGCTTCATACCGTACGTGGATTGTTGGGCTCGGCCGCCATGATGTCGGGGTTCTTCGCCCTCACCCATCTGCCGCTGGCCATGGCGACCTCCCTATCCTTTGCCCGGCCCCTGTTCATGATCGTCTTGGCCATCCTGTTCTTGGGCGAAGTGGTGCGCGCGCGCCGCTGGACCGCGACGGTCGTCGGCCTGGTCGGCGTTCTCGTCGTCGTGCGGCCGACGGGATCGATCGAACCCGCGGCGCTCCTCTCGATCTTCAGCGCCTTCATGGTGGCGTCGACCATGGTGGTCACGAAGTTGATGGCGCCCACCGAACGCCCGGCGACGATGATCTTCTATGCCGGTATCATCGTCAGCGTGCTGACCTTGGTCCCGGCGCTCATCGTCTGGGAAACGCCCTCCCTAGCCCAGTTCGGCTTGCTGATCGTCATGGGCGCGATCGGGACGCTGGGGTCCAACTGCATGATCCGGGCGATCAGCGCGGGCGAGGCGACCGTCGTCGCGCCCGTCGAATATGTCCGCATTATCTTCGCCGCCGTCCTTGGGTTCTTATTTTTCTCCGAGGTGCCGGACGCCTTCGTCGGCCTGGGCGCGGCCATCATTGTCGGCTCGACCCTGTACATCACCCTGCGTGAAGCCCGTCTGGGCAAGCCCAAACCGCAACCACCGACCGAGTAGCGCTAGCCCGCGCGCCAGCCGAGTCGTCACATCGGATGCGATCTGATAAAAGCAGCACTTGAATAAAGGCAGCCCATAAAACGGGTTAGGGAGGAAACCGTGGACGTCAGCGGACATGCCGCCGTTGTCACGGGCGGCGCCTCCGGGTTGGGCGCCGCCACGGCCAAGGCGCTGGCCGAGGCGGGCGGGAAGGTCGCCGTGCTCGACTTGAACGCGGAAGCGGCGGCGGAAACGGCGGCGCGCTTTGGCGGCCTGGCCGTGGCCTGCGACGTGCGCGACGCCGCCAGTATGGAGAACGCCATCGCGCGGGCGCGCGAGGCGCACGGACATGCGCGCATCCTGATCAATTGCGCGGGCATCGGCACGCCCGGACGGGCGGTGGGAAGAAACGGCCCCATGCCGCTGGAACAATTCGAGACGGTGATCGCCGTCAACCTGAACGGTACTTTCAACGCAACGCGCCTGGCCGCCGCCGGCATGCAGACCTTGGAGCCGCTCGCCGACGACGAACGGGGCGTCATCATCAATACGGCGTCGGTCGCGGCGTATGACGGGCAGATCGGTCAACCGGCCTATGCGGCATCCAAGGGCGGCATCGTTTCGATGACCTTGCCGCTTGCGCGTGAGTTCGCGCAGTTCGGCATCCGCGTCGTGACCATCGCGCCCGGCATCTTCAAAACGCCCATGCTGGCCGGGTTGCCGGAAGAGGCGCAGGAGTCCCTGGCCGCGTCCGTTCCGTTCCCACGGCGGCTCGGCCTGCCCGAGGATTACGCCAGCCTCGCCATGCACATCATCGATAACCGGATGATCAACGGCGAGGTCATCCGCCTGGACGGCGCTATTCGCATGCCGCCGCGCTAGAGGCCGCGATGGCTTCCGATAAACCGGCGCGCTATGACGAACGCGTGCCGGACGCCGATGCGATCGAGGCCATTGCCGTGGCCGCCTTCGAATCGATCCCGCCCGAGTTGCGCGATCATGTATCGAACGTTCCCATCCGCATCCAAGACTTCCCGGATGACGACACCCTGGAGGCGTTGGGCCTGGAAAGTCCGTTCGAGCTGCTTGGCCTCTACCACGGGGTCGATCTCACCCAGAAGAGCGTCCTCGACCCACCCGGTCACGTGGACATGATCTTTCTCTACCGCCGCCCCCTCCTCGACTACTGGGCGGAGAACGATGTGACCCTGGGCGAACTCGTCCGGCACGTTCTCATCCACGAGATCGGTCACCACTTCGGGTTGTCCGACGACGACATGGACGCGATCGAACAAAAGACCTGAGCCGCGCGCGGGCGGCGTGCGGATGCCGCTCTAGGATTTACTCAGCAGCGCCTCGACATAATCCGGTACGACCTGCGCGGCGCGCCCGTAGATTTGTTCGGCAAACAGCGAATGTCCTTCCGAGGGCTCCAAATTCAGTTCCACGGTGTGGGCCTTGCCCGTCATGCGCACCGAAGAAACGAAGCCGGCGGCGGGATAGACGTTGCCCGACGTGCCGATCGACAGGAACAGGTCGCAGTCTTCCAGCGCCGATTCGATGCGATCCATCTCCAAGGGCATTTCGCCGAACCACACGATGTGCGGGCGCATGACTCCGGTGCGGCCGCAGTCCGGACATTGCGTCGTGGGATTCAGGTCGTCCGGCCAGACGAAGACATCTTCCGTATGCGAACAACGCGCCTTGCGAAGTTCGCCATGCATGTGAAGGAGTTGGCGCGAGCCCGCTTTCTCGTGCAGATCGTCGACATTCTGCGTCACGATAAGAATGTCGCCCCGGCACTCCTTCTCCAGCCGCGCCAGGGCATGGTGGGCGGGATTCGGTTCGACGCCGGCCAGATTGCGCCGCCGCTCGTTGTAGAAGCCCAGCACGCGTTCCGGATCCCGCGCATAAGCGCCGGGCGTCGCCACGTCGTTGATGTCGTGCTTGGCCCAGAGGCCGTCCGGATCGCGGAACGTATGGAGGCCGGAATCCGCCGAGATGCCGGCCCCCGTCAAGATGACGATTCGCGAAAATCTCGATTGCTTGGACATCGTTCCGCGCGCCAGTCCGCCGTGCGGGGTGGAGGTGTCCGCGCCCGCGAGTTATCGTAACGTGGCAAATCCGTGAGTAGCGAGGAAAGAGCGCAAGTGGCGAACAAAGTTGGACCCGTGAGAGTGTTATTTGTGTGTACCGGTAACATCTGCCGTTCGCCAACCGCTGAGGGAGTTTTCCGCGCACTGGTCGCGCGCGAGGGATTGGGCGATCAGGTGCGCGTGGATTCGGCGGGCACGCACGGCTATCACGTGGGCGACCCGCCCGATCCCCGCTCCCAGGACTCGGCCAAAAAGAGAGGGATCGACCTGAGCGGCTTGCGCGCACGCCGCGTCAAGGCGGCTGATTTCTCCGAATTCGATTACGTCCTGGCGATGGATTTTACGAACATCGACGCCTTGCGCTCCCTGGCCCCGAAAGCCTCGGGCAAGACGCTTCAGTTGCTGATGTCCTTTGCGCCCGGCGATGAAATTCGCGAGGTGCCCGACCCCTACTACGGTGAGGGGGACGGCTTCGAACGCGTGCTCGACATGATCGAGGCGGCCTCGACCGGCTTGCTCGCCCACATCCGCGAAACCTACCTCTGACGTGGTGGAGCGAAGGCTCGGCGACGCGGTTCAATCGGTGCTGGGCGCCCGCCCCCGGGCGGCCTCCCCCCTAGGCGGCGGAGGCATCGCCAAGGTCTACCGCCTGGAGATGCCCGATGGCGCGCGCCTTGCCGCCAAGCTGGGGGAGGGGCTCGACATCGAAGGTTCGATGCTGCGCTACCTCGCGGAACACAGCGCGTTGCCGGTTCCACGGGTCGTTCATGCGGCGCCCGGCATGCTGATCACGGAATACCTCGAGAACGATGGCGCGATCGACGCGGCGGCCGAAACCCACGCCGCCGAACTTCTCGCAGCACTTCATTCCCTGGACGTGCCGGCCCTGGACGCGCCGGCCTTGGGCGCGCCAAAGTTCGGCTTTGACGGCGACACCCTGATCGGCGGTTTGCGGCAACCCAATCCGTGGACCGGGTCATGGCGGGCGTTCTTCCGCGACCAGCGGCTGCTCTACATGGCGCGCGAGGCCGTGGCGGCGGGAAAGCTTCCGGCGGGCGTCATGCGCCGCATCGAACATTTGGCAAGCCGTTTGGAGCGGTGGATCGAGGAGCCGGAAGCGCCCTCCCTCCTGCACGGCGACATGTGGGCCGGTAACGTTCTGGTGAGCCGGGGCCGGATCACGGGTTTCGTCGATCCGGCGATTTATTACGGCGACCCCGAGATCGAACTCGCTTTCAGCACCCTGTTCGGCACCTTCGGCGATCCTTTCTTCGCCCGCTACGGCGAGCTTCGCCCCTTAAAGCCAGGCTTCTTCGAGGAGCGGCGCGGCCTTTACAACCTTTACCCACTCTTGGTGCATGTCCGTTTGTTCGGTGGCGGCTACGTGAGCCGCGTCGAATCGGCGCTCAATAAGTTTGGCGTTTGAGGCGCCTCCGTCAGCTCGTAACTCGCTTCGAGGCGGTAGGACGGGCCCCTATCGGAAAGCCGCGACGAATAGAGCTGGAAGCGGTCGACGGCTATGGGCCCGGCCTGAAAGAGCGCGTTGCCCGCAAGGAAGTCCGCGACGCGTGCAACCGGCGCGCCCCTTAGGCGGGCAAGCGTGACGTGCGCCTTGAACTTGCGTCCTTCCGGCGCGCAACCCGCGCCCACGAGCGCCGTTTCGATTTGCCCCGCCAGACGATTGAGCGGCGCGCCAGGCGCCACCCCGGCCCAAAGCGCGCGGACGCGCCTGCGGTCCCCGAAGTGGCCCACGCCCTCGAGCATGATCTCGAAACGCGGTGCGCGCACGGCGCCGAGCGCGAGGCGCACGTCCTCGAAGACCACGCCATCGACTTCGCCGATGAAGCGCAAGGTCAGGTGTATCTGCTCTGGATCGACCCAGCGTGCGCCGGGGACGCCGGCGCCCAGGCCGCCCAGCCGCGCCCGAACCTGCGCCGGTAGATCGATCGCAACGAAAAGGCGGACCACGCCTATGCCCCGCCCTAGGGAATCGCGAGCGCGAAGGTGAAAACCCGCAAGCGCGACACTATCTTTGAGAGACCGCGCCTCGGATGGACTAGCCGGGGCGCGCCGTGCATTGAGCCAGGGTGAGGCGAAAGCGAGTTCATGACCATAGACAGTGCCAGCCGCGAGGAATCGCGTAAAGTCCTCGTCGAACTGCGCGGCCTGCATCTGACCCTGGAGAGCGCGGCGGGCGCCGTCAACATCTTGCGCGGGATCGACCTCACCATCGACGAAGGCGAGGCGGTTGGAATCGTCGGCCCATCCGGTTCCGGCAAATCGACCCTGATCTCGGTCATGGCCGGTCTGGAACGGCCGAGCTCGGGCACCGTGCGTTTCTCTGGCCGTGATCTTGGCGATATGAGCGAAGACGGGCTCGCCGTACTGCGGCGCGACCACATCGGCATCGTGTTTCAGTCCTTCCACCTGATTCCGACCATGACGGCCCTGGAGAACGTGGCCATCGCCCTCGAGCTGGCGAAGGCGCCGAATGCCTTCGCCAAGGCCCGCGAGACCTTGGAACTGGTGGGCCTTGGGCCACGCACCGGCCATTATCCGGCGCAGCTTTCGGGCGGCGAACAGCAGCGCGTCGCCATCGCCCGTGCGTTTGCCTCCGGCCCGAGCCTGATCCTCGCCGACGAACCGACCGGCAACCTCGACGGAGACACCGGGCGCGCCGTGATCGACACCTTGTTTTCACTCCGCGCCGAGCGCGGGGTCACGTTGGCTCTGATCACCCATGACGAGGGGCTCGCGGCGCGTTGCGACCGGATCCTGCGTCTGACGGACGGCCGGATCGCGACCGACGAGCACGCCGATGACCACCCTGGGGACGCGGGGCGCGTTACGCAACAGCCGAACGCCGCCCAGTGAGCGCGCTGCCCCTTTCCCTGCGCCTGGCCCTGCGTGAGATGCGCGGCGGCCTGCGCGGTTTCCGCATATTTCTCGCGGCGCTGGCCCTTGGCGTCGGCGCCATCACCGCCGTGGGAACCCTCTCCGAAGCCCTTGTCAGGGGGCTCGAGGAGGACGCGCGCGGCCTGCTCGGCGGCGACATTGAAATCCGGCAGACGGCGCTGAACTTCCGTCCCGCGGAGACCGCCTACCTGCGCGCGAACAGCGAGGCCGCGGCGCTCTCGCGGGAGATCCGCGCGACCGCCCATCTCACCAAGACCAGCGCCCGGACCCTCGTCGAACTCAAATCCGTCGAGGAGGCTTATCCCCTCTACGGCGCCGTCGTCCTGGATCCTCCGCTCGCGCTCACCGATGCGCTCGGCCGCCGCAGGGACCTCTGGGGCGCGGTTGTCGAGCGTGCGCTCCTCACCCGGCTGGGCGGCGCCGTGGGCGATATCATCGAACTCGGCGGCGTTTCATTTCAAATCCGCGCCGTCATCGGTAAGGAGCCGGACTTGGTGGCCAACACCTTCAGCCTGGGTCCTCGGGTGATGGTGGGATCAGAGGGCTTCGCCGAGACCGGACTTGGCATCCTCGGCAGTCTCGTGCGCAACAAATACCGCGTGCGCCTGGCCGAAGGCACCGACTACGGCGCTTGGATCACGGACTTGCGCGAGGCCTTCCCCGACGCCCTGTGGCGGGTGCGCGACGCGGCGCGGGCCCAGCCCTCGGTCGAGCGGTTTATCGACCGGCTGGCCGTTTTCCTGACCCTGGCCGGTGTGACGGCCCTGCTCGTCGGCGGCATCGGGGTGGGCCAAGCCGTGCAGGCTTACCTCGCCGGCAAGACCGAAACCATCGCGACCCTGAAATGCCTTGGCGCGCGCTCGGGCACCATCTTCCGCACCTACTTGACGCTAATCGGCATCATGGCCCTGTTGGGAACGGCGCTTGGCCTCGCCCTGGGCGCCGCGACCGCTTTCGCCGCCGTCGCGGTTTTCGGGGACAGTCTGCCCGTTCCCACCCGCCTCGGGTTTTATGGGGTCCCGCTGCTCCGCGCCGCCGCCTTCGGGGCGCTCACGGCGTTCGTGTTTTCGGTCTGGCCGCTCGCGCTGGCGCGCGAGGTCCCGGCGGCCGGATTGTTCCGCGCCATCGTCGCGCCGATCCGGCGCTGGCCGCGGGCGCCCTACATCGCCGCGACGCTGTTTGCCCTGGCGGGACTCGTGGCGCTGACGATCTTCGGGTCGGGCGAGGCCCGAATTGCACGGGGCTTTGTCGTTGGCGCGGCCGCGATGCTGATCCTTTATCGCGGCATCGCCGCACTGATCATCCTTGGCGCACGGCGATTGGGGCGGACCGGAAACACCACGGTTCGGCTTGCGCTGGCCAACCTGACCCGTCCCGGTGCGCCCACCGCCGGCGTGGTGGTGTCGCTGGGCGTCGGCCTGACGGTGCTGGTGGCGACCGCCCTGGTCCAGGGAAATATCGCGCGCCAGGTGAGCGACCGCATTCCCAAGATCGCGCCCGCCTTCTTCTTCCTCGACATCCAGCCGGGGCAGGCCGCCGAATTCGACGAGCTCTTGCGAACGCGGGAAGGTTTCGTATCGCTCGAACGCACGCCCAACTTGCAGGGCCGTTTGACGGCGGTGAACGGCGTCCCGGTCGGCGAGGTAAAAATGTCCGCGGAGATCGACTGGGTGCGCGATCACGACTTCGGATTTTCATACGCGGCCGAAAAACCGCCGCGGGCCGACCTCAGCGATGGCGACTGGTGGCCCGCCGAAATTGCGTCACGGCCCATAATCTCCCTCGACGAAGGGATGGCGCACGGTCTAGGCATCGGCATCGGCGACACCCTCGCCTTCATCATTGCCGGACGCGAAGTCGTGGCCGAGATCGCCAATCTGCGGCGCATCGACTGGACCGACTTCGGCATCCAATACCACGTGGTTTTTGCGCCGGGTGCGCTCGAGACATTTCCACAAACCCATCTCGCGACCGCGACGGTCGAGCCTGACCGCGAGGACGCGTTTTACCGGGACGTGACCGACCGCTTCAACAACATCTCCGTCATCCGCGTCAAGGAGGCGCTGGAAACCGCATCGCGCATCCTGACGCGCATCGGCGCCGCCGTCACCGGAATCGCGGCGCTGACGATCGTGTCCGGCGTTCTCGTTCTGGCGGGCGCCGTGGCGGCGGGACACCGGCGGCGCATCTACGACGCGGTGATCCTCAAGGTGCTGGGCGCGACGCGCCGGGATATTCTGAAGGCCTACCTGTTGGAGTTCGCCTTCCTTGGTTTGGCCGCCGCGGGCGTAGCCGCCGTGGCAGGAACCCTGGCCGCATGGGTGCTGATCGCCCGCGTGATGGACGCGGGTTGGGTGTTCCTGCCCCTACAGGTTTTCGGAACCGTGGCCATGGGTGTCGGCATCACGGTTACCCTGGGCTTCGTCGGCACATGGCTCGCCCTGGGGCACAGCACGGCAGCCGTACTGCGGGCCGAGTAGGCGAAGGACCAGCCGGCCACTCACGGTATCTTGTGGCGTGAGCCGGGAGAAGACATGACCGATATCCAAACGTCCTCCACGATTACCTGCCCCCACTGCGGCACGCGGAAGACGGAGGAGATGCCGACCGACGCCTGCCTGTTCTTCTACGACTGCGAGGGCAGCGGAGAGCTTCTGAAACCGCACAAAGGGGACTGCTGCGTTTTCTGTTCCTTCGGCACGGTGCCCTGCCCGCCAATCCAGGAAAAGAGGCTGGCGGAGGGAAACGCCTGAGACCATGCCTTTGCAGGGTTAACGGGGCGGCGCAAGGCCAGGACCAGGGCCCGCGCATGGCCAGCAAACCGTTGGAATGCTTGAAAAGCCGGGTCCTGAGGCCATATCTTTGGGGTAAGATCAAGAACATCGCGAGGGAGCGATCTACCGGGGATCAACATGGCTGGTTACAAAGTGAAGCTTGGCTCGACCGCCGCGGCGAAAGGCGTCGCCATCGACGAGGGCCTGCGCCAATACATGCTGCGGGTCTACAACTACATGAGCACGGGTCTGGCGATCACGGGCTTGGTCGCGTTCTTCACCGCGAACTCACCCGCGCTCCTCAACGCGATCTTCGGAACACCGCTTGCCTGGGTGGTCATCCTGGCGCCGCTTGGAATCGTGTTCTACTTGAGCGCGCGGATGCACAAGATGAGCCCGGCGAAGGCCCAAGCGGCGTTTTGGATCTTTGCCGCCCTCATGGGACTGTCGCTCTCTTTGCTCGTCATCACCTACACCGGCGCGAGTATCGCGCGCGTATTCTTCATCACGGCCGGAACCTTCGGCGCCATGAGCCTCTACGGCTACACCACGAAGCGGGATTTGACGGCGTGGCGTTCGTTCCTGGTCATGGGTCTGATCGGGGTGTTGATCGGACTCATTGTCAACGCGTTTTTTATTCAGTCCCAGCTT
>JADFIH010000249.1 GCA_022566715.1 Pseudomonadota bacterium
CCTTGGCGCCCACGTCGTGGCCATCCAGTCCGGGTTTGGCGACAAGTACGCGCGTTTTGCGTTCCGTGGTCATTTGAAGGGTTCCCTGTCCCGATCAATCATTTGACGATGCATTCGCCGTGCCAGAACGATCTCCCGCCGTGATTTCCCGTGCGATCAACAGTTGCAGGATTTCACTGGTCCCGCCGCCGTACAGCGTGAAACGAATATCGCGAAGATAGCGCTGCGCCGCGAACTCCATGGCGTATCCATACGAGCCCATTACCCTTGTCGCCCTGTCACAGATCGTGTTCGCCTTTTCCGTGGCGAACAGCTTGGCCATCGCCGCCTCACGCCGGTGAGGGCGCCCGCTGTCTTTGAGCCAAGCAGCGTATTGCACGATGTGGGTGGCGGCTTCGAGGTCGGTGGCCATCTCCGCCAGATGAATCTGAATCGCCTGAAACCGATTGATCGGCTTGCCGAATTGTTGGCGGTCGGCGGAATAGGACAGGGCCTCGTCCAGTGCGGCCCGCGCGACACCGTTGGCCAACGCCCCCGTGAGAATCCTCACCTCGGAGAGAATCTTGCGCAGGGCGCCTTCCCCTTCACCCTCCTCGCCCAGGCGATGGCCGGCGGGGACCAGGCAGTCGTCGAAGAAAACTTCCGACGTCGGCGAGGCCCGGCATCCCATCTTCTCGATGGTCCTGCCCACCTTCAAACCCGGGAAGTCCCGCTCGACGAGGAAGATCGTCAGGCGCTTTTCTTTGCCGGCGCGGGCGAACACCGTGAAGAAATCCGCCACCGGCGCCGAAGTGATCCAGGTTTTCTGCCCGTTGAGTCGATATCCCTCGGCGGTTTCTTCGGCCGACGTCGATATCGACGACAGATCGCTGCCGGCGTTCGGCTCGGTGATGCAGATCGTGCCGATCTTCTCGCCGCGAATGGCCGGCTCGAGCAGGCGTTCGTGAATGTCCGAGTTTCCGTATGTGTAAAGAAAATGTGTGCCCATCAGAGATTGCATCGAGGCCGACGCCGCCAAAGAAAGCGATCCCCGCGCTATCTCCTCGACCGCCAGGCAAAACGATAGCAGGTCGACCCCTACCCCGCCGAGTGACTCCGGATAGCGCAGCCCGAAGCAGCCCAGATCAGCCAACTCCCCGAACAATTCGCGCGGGAACTCGCCGGCCTCGTCGATCGCCGCGGCGCGCGGCTTGATCCGCTCGTCACAAAACCGGGCGAACGTATCCCGCAGGTGCCGTTGATCGTCACTTAGTGCAAAGTCCATCGGGTCATCTATCCTCCGAATGTCGGTGCTTCGATCGGTGATTTTGCGTGGAAGTCTCGTTGACTTGGAACGTCAGCGGATCCACCACTACGCCGTATCGATCCCGCGCCGCTTCGATCGAGATGGTCCCGTTGCGAACCTCCCGCGCCACCAGCGAGGCTGCGCGGTCGAAGGGATGGCCATATCCGCCTCCACCGCCGGCCAGTTGCCGGTATTGCGTTCCTTTGGGCACGTTGCCGATGATATCGAGGCAGCGCGGCGTATGCTCCGTTCCGTCTGGATAGCGCAGGCTGATGGCATTCAAGCTTCCCGCTTTGCCCCCGTAAAGTCCGAAGGCGGGCTCGATGTTGCCGTCCCCGAAAATGACAAGCTGTGTGTTGTCGGCGCCGATCTCGAATTTCGTTTCAACCCCCAAACCGCCGCGCCACTTCCCCGGACCCGCCGAATCGCAAAGGTATTCATGCTGAATCAGCAGGTGCGGCGTCTGCTGTTCGAACATCTCATAATCCTGATCGAGCAGGCCGCCGGCCGCGTCGATCATGCCGATGTGGTCGTACCCGTCGACGCCGCGCACCGCGCTCAAGGCCGCTTCGATGCCGGCCGACCGCAGCGCCATCTAACGCGCCCGTCTCAGCGTGAGGACGGCCTTGGCGCCATCGAAGGCGACGCTCTCGGCGAATCTCTCGGTCACGGTTATTCGGCGCACGGGCATGGGGTTCCTATTGGATCGAGGTCACTGGCCGGCCGGCGCGTGCCGCTTCCGGCGCCGCCGCCGCTTGGTGCGGGGTGGGTTGGGCGGTGTCTTGTTCTCGGGCGCGCCGTCGAGGGCCTTGTTGGCCGGCGCGGCTTCCATAGCCGTCCCATCCGCTTCCCGGCCCCAACCCTCGCGCAGGAAGACCCGGGCCAGGTCCTCCGGCATCTCGGCGGTCTCGCCGGCCCGGTAGCGGCGCACCGTGACCCCGTCGGGGGCGGCGCGCGTGGTCTTGGTGACCAGGATGCGCATGGCTTGGATGGTCCTGAAACACGGATGGGCGGGCGCCTTAACGGGTGCCCGCCCGATCGCCGCAAAAGGACGAGGAACCGCCCTTACTGCGGCGCGTGCCCTTATTGCGGCGCGTGCCCTTACTGTGGCGCGTGCCTTTACTGCGGCGCGTGCCTTGGCCGGCCCTTGGCGACCCAGGCCGCCACCGGCCCGCCGTTGGTCAGCGCCGTGGGCACCAGGGTCACGCGCAGGAACCGCTTGTCGCCCAGGTAGCCGACC
>JADFIH010000092.1 GCA_022566715.1 Pseudomonadota bacterium
TTCACTTGCCTTTCGCCGGCTCGACGCGGCCGGACACACTCTCAATCGCCTGCACGGCCGCCCGATACCCAACGTCGATGTCCTGCTCCTCGCCGCCGAGATAGAGCCGCCCGAAGCTGCCGAAGGAGCGGACCTCCAGGATGTTGATCTCGGCGGCCTTCTCGGCTTCGTTCGCGGCCAGCGCCGAATAAGCCGCCGGTTCGCACTCGAGAATGTAGAGCGTCTGCCCGGGCAGGATCATGTTGCCGTGCCGCATACGATTGATCAACTGCGTCTGGTGGCCGTCGACGTGGCGAATCACCTGGCTCGAAATGACGTTGGGCTTGCGGCGGTCGTCTTCGCGCACGCCGAGTGCTTCGAGAATCGCCCGCCCGGCGTCACGCACGTCGGCCTCGACCGCCTTGCGGGTGCGCTCGCTATCACGGGCGCGCAGGGCGGCAATAATCTCCACATGACGGCCCTGAACGTCCGTAAGCTCGTCCTTAATCGTGTCCCACTTTCGCTCGAGCGATGAATACATTGGGCCCATCTTGAGCCAAAGGCTCTCAATGATGGGCAAAAGATGGACCGAGCGGGCGGCCCGGTAAATGCCAAAATGAAATTCATAGTTGGTTTGCAGCAAGTGTCGGAGCGTCCAATCCCGCGCCTCATTCGTGTCAACCTGAATGCCCGCCTCGGCAAGGGCGATCTCGGATTCGGTGATCGCCTGCGCCGCGGCCGCGGCGGCCATACCCTCGAGCAGAAAGCGCAGCTCCATGAGGTCTTGAAACGCCGGTTTGGTCATGATCGGGATGCGGATCGACCGATTCGGCGTCACAACGACGGCCCCGTCACTATGCAGCCGCTGCAACGCCTCGCGCACCGGCATGACGCTGGTTCCCAGGTCCGCCGCCAAAGCCCGGATCGTGAGAGCTTCCCCCGGAGCGTAGTGGCCCGTCATGATGGAGTGTGCAAGTTCCCGGTAGACCCGCTCCTGAAGGGTCGCGCTCTCGATTCGGCGCGGCGCCCCGGTCGTATCGCTCATGGCCGCTTTTGGCCCCACTTGCCGTTCGGTGGCCGGCCAGAGTCAGCCGAACCTTCACCGTGGAAATATTGCCCGACAGCACCGGAGATTGAAAGTCCGCATCTCCGCCTCGGAAAGAAACGCCGCTGTGATCACATATATTTCTAAAGTAAGGTGCGGGCGGCGGCGCCTGAACAATTTTCGTGGGTGATGAATTGGATCGAACGAACCGCAGCAAGCCATCGGACTCCCTCGTCGACGTCGGCGCGGAACGGGAGGCTCTCGTACTCAAATCCAAACACCTCCTTCAGGAAGCGGTTCGCTTACACGGCACAGGCGGCACCGGGCGCCCCGATGAGCTAGAGCGCCAAGCCCACGCCGCCGAAGCGGAGGCCCTGGAGCTCGAGCATCGGATCATCGGAGAAACCGCGAAATCGCCGGCGGAGATCGTGGTCCAAGCCAAGCTCCTTGCCGAGTACGTCGGCGAGGGGATGCTGGATGATGGCCGGGACGCCATTTTGGCCAACGCAATCGTCAGGGCGCTGCAAGCCCTTCCCAAACCTTCGGCCTAAGTTCGGTTCGCCGCGAACCATCGCGCTCAGAATGTGGGGTATTTCGTGGGGTGGGGAAACATTTTTACAAAATTATTGATATATTACTTGTGGTTAAAACATGATAGTGGCGGATGGGGTGGGATTCGAACCCACGAGGCGCGTGAACGCCTGCCGGTTTTCAAGACCGGTCCCTTCAACCACTCGGGCACCCATCCATGGCCGTGGAATCACAAACTAGGTTGCCGGCCGCGTTGCCGCAAGACGGCCCGGCGGCCGTAGCATCTTGAAGAAGGGAGCTATTTATCCGGCGGGAGTGCGCCGCCGGTTCAACCGTTTCTGATGTTGCTTTGGGCCCAGGCCGAAACTAAATCTTTACGGCCGGGGCGGAACCATGCGAAGCGTCGAACGCGTCCCGACCGGCGGGAGCGACCTGGACCGGTGCCGGGAGCTACCCAGGGACCTACCATGACCCCTTTCGCCACTGAGATGGGAAGACGGCTGGGCAGGCGCCCATTGGTGGCCATCATGGCCGCTGCCGCCGCGTTGCTGGTGCTCGGGGGCGCTCTCTACTTGGTCGCGGGAGAGAAGCGGCCGCCCGCCTACTCCCTGGCGGACGTCCGTGGGGGTGCGGCCCAGGTGCCGCGGACCTTCCTGGCTAACCTGCCCGCCGGTGCGTTGAAGGAAGCCGGGATCGTGGCGCGCAAGGACATCTTCGTCCGCACCATCCTGCCACTGGTCCTTCGCGCCAATGAAACCGTTCGGGCGGAGCGCTCGCGCCTTCTCGGCCTGACCGAGAGGCGGCGCGCCGGCGAACGGCTGCCGCGAAAGGAGCGCGCCTGGTTGTCGAGGCTGGCGAAACGCTACGGCGGACCGGAGGGCGATCAGGTGGGCGATCTGGCCGCGCTGGCGCGGCGTGTCGATGTCATCCCGCCCTCCCTGGCCTTGACTCAGGCGGCGGTCGAATCGGCCTGGGGCACCTCGCGCTTCGCGCGCGAAGGGAACGCGTTATTCGGCGTCCGGACCTTTGAAGGGGCGCCCGCCCTGGTCCCGAACGAACGGGACGCCGACGCCGGCTTCGCGGTGCGCCGCTACAACGGACTGACCGACTCCGTCCGGGGATACATCCATACGCTCAATACGCATCCGGCCTACCGCGAATTGCGCCGCCTTCGGGCGGAAATGCGGGCCCGGGGCGGGACGGTCGAGGCCAGAACGCTCTTGCCGAGCTTAGGCGGTTACGCCGAGGATTCGGGCTACCTTGAGCTACTGAACGAAGTCATGCGCGACGGACGGTTCTGGGAATTCGACCAATCGTCTTTGGCGGATCGTTAGCAGGCTGCTGGAATCGCCTAAGGCCGCGAGGCGGCCCGCCGGTTATCCGGCGCGCCCGCGCAGGCGCGGCCATCCTTAATTCATCCGAGATTGGCTGGTCCGCTGCCGTGAGCGAAAAAAAGTTAGAGTGGTTCCGACCAGGTCGGAGACACTCTAGCCGGTCTCCATCCCCTCAGCGCCCGTCGCCGGGCAGGCGCTTGGCCAGCCCCTTGAACCACTGTTCGGCGGGCTGGAAGTCCGGGAGGGCCGCGATCTTCGCCTTCGTCCACTCGATGAGTTCGTCGTCCGGCAGGGACAGGTCGATGCCGAAGCGGACCGGTTGCGCCACGTGCCACGGCGTGTCGGCGAACAATTCGAGCCGGTTGCCCTCCGGGTCCCGGAAGTAGACGGACCAGGAGATGCCGTGCGAAACCGCGTCGACCGGCAAGCCGCCATAACCGTGAAGCGCCTTGTAATAGCCTCGCAGGGCGCCCAGGTTCTCCACGCGAAAGGCCAGGTGGTCCACCGAGCCCGAGCCGAAGTCGCCGCCGCCGGCCTCGGCCAGCACGATCTGATGGTGCTCTCCCGGGTTGAGGGACAGGAAAACCATCTGGTGGGCGTTTGGCGGGCTGCGGTCGGAAACGACGAATCCGAGAATGCGGGTGTAGAAGTCCTCCAGGCCCGCCACGTCGCGCGCCTTGATCTCGAAATGACTGAAGGCAATCGTCATGGGCGCGCGCCCAAACCGAGGGCTTCAGCCTCGAGTTCATAAGAGCGCGGGCGTACGCCGAAGTCGTGGCCGATCGGCAACACAACGAATTTCTCCACTTCGAGCCGTTTGGGCATCCCGATAAGCCTCTCCTTCGCTTGGCCGTCCGAGGACGGACAATAAACACGATCTACAGCGGCATGGTCGGTTAGGCTTGTTTGGCGCGGTCTAGGATTCGACCGGACACGAGCGCTCTACCTTGACCGGGCAGCACTTACGGCGGCAAATCGAGGTTTGAAATTCGGCGCGGCGCCCTGGCGCAACCGGGAGACACGTAAATACGAAAACAGTTCGAGCGCGGCCATGTCCAGCCATGATACTCGCGGCGAGGGCAAAGTTATAGGGGGCGCGCCTCCAAACCAATTGCCTCGGCCACGAGCTCATAGGAGCGCACCCGCGCGCCGAAGTCGTGGCTGATCGTCAGCACGACGATTTCCTCCACTTCGAACCGTTCGGCCATTCCGATAAGCCGCTCCTTCACCTGGGCCGGCGTGCCGACCACGCTGTGGCTCTTGATCTCCTCCAGGCGCGCGCGGTCGGCGGGCGTGTAGGGAAAGGCCGCCGCTTCCTCGGGTGTGGGGTAGGGGCCGTGCAGCCCCTTCTCCAGGCGCAGGCGCCAGAAATGGCGGCTGGTCGCCAGGTGGTGCGCTTCTTCCTCATCCTCGGCACACAGGACGAAGACGCCGATGCTGGCCTGCGCTGTGTCGCAGAGGCTGGAGGGCCGAAAGTTGCTGCGGTAGCCGGCCAGCACGCTCTCCCCGCCGTGGGGGTTGATGAATTGGGCGAAGGAAAAGGGTAGGCCGAATTGAGCGGCATAGGTGGCGCTGCCATCGCTCGACCCCAAGAGCCAAACCTCCGGCACGGTTTCGGCCTTGGGCGTCGCGCGCACCTGGCTAAAGGCGCTCGTCGGCGCCGCCTCATCGGTGAGAAAAGCGATCATGTCGGCAATTCGCGCCGGAAAATACTCGACCCCCACTTGCGAGCCGTAGCCCAGCGCGGCTGCGGTGATCTGATCGCTGCCCGGCGCGCGGCCGATGCCGAGGTCGATGCGCCCCGGATAGAGCGTCTCCAAAAGCCGGAAGACCTCCGCCACCTTGAGCGGGCTGTAGTGGCTCAACATGACGCCGCCCGAACCCACCCGGATGTGCGAGGTCGCGGCGGCCACCTGGGTAATCATGATTTCCGGCGCCGAGCCGGCGAAACCGTCCGAGCCGTGGTGCTCGGCCAGCCAATAGCGCGTGTAACCGAACCGCTCGGTGGCTTGCGCGAGTTTGACGGTTTCCGCCAGGGCGTCCGCCGCGGTGGCGCCGCTACGGATGGGGGACTGGTCTAGGACACTGAGTTTCAGGGACACGCAAGGAACGGGTGGGTTGGCGCTTGAGGACCCGATCTTAGAACAAATCCGGGGTGACTGGAATCCTCGAAGGCGATCTTTCCTGGGCGGGCAGATCGGCCGGGAGGCTGACTTACCTCGGGTTTACCGAGGCTTAACGCGCGCGCCGTAGGATTCGCCAGGTCGCGCCCGCTCTTGGGCATGACCTGGCGCAGACGCGATTTCGACGGGGGCATCATGGCGAAGACGGTCGGGAAACTCATGCGGCTTCCTCTCTTGGTTCTTGTGGGCATCCTTGTGCTGGCGGCCTGCACGCCGAGCGAGGCGGAGCCCGAGATCATCGCGGACGTGCGCCTTCGGCTCGAATCGGGATTTCAAATCAAGTTGCCGGCGGGCGCGGGGCCGCACCCGGTGGTTCTGGTTTTTCATGCCGCCAGCGACCGTTCGTGGCAGCCGGCCTACGCGAAAATATTGAACGGCTTCGTCAAAGAGGGCTTTGCCGCGGTCTTTGTCGACATGTACCGCGGCCGTGGCATCAACGGGGCGGACGTGCGGCGCGGTGCGTTACTGCCGCGCGCGGCGGCGGGGGACCTCCTGGTGGCCGTGGATTGGGTTCGGGAGCAGCCCTGGGCCGATCCCGATAAAGTGGGCCTGTTCGGAATCTCGTTCGGCGCGGCCACCATCATGGATGCCATGGTTCTGGTGGCGCCCGGCAAGACGCCGACGAGTTTGATCAGCAAACCCGCGAACGGGCTGGCCGGCGTCCAGGCGGCCGCATTGCTTTCGCCGTGGTGCGCGGAAGACGTCTTTGGCTTCACCATGTTGCGCGCGGTCCGCGAGGACTTTTCGCCGCGCGTTCCCGTGCTTGCCCTTTTGCCAAGGGCCGACGCGATCTCGGACCAGGCATTGTGCCTCGAAATTCTGGAACGCAATAAGGCCAACGGCGCGAGCATCGAGGTCATTGAGTACGAGTCCGCGGGCCATACCTTTGCCCAGCCGAGGGACGACTACGGCAACCCGTTTCCCGACTACGACAAGAAGCTGGCCGACGACGCCTTTCGCCGGATCTACGCCTTCATGAAGGAGCGCCTGGGCTGAACCGCCCGCGAATGGGACCGGGGGCGTTTCCTATCACTCCAGGGTTTCGCCGTCCCAGTAGGGCCGCCGGTCGGCAAGCCGCGTGATGTGACCCTTGCGCCGGTCCGGCACGGGCACGGACATCACCTTCGCGCTGTCCGGGTACTCGGTGATCTCGGGGTACAGCAGTGTGCTGAAGCAAAGGTAGCGCAACTCCGCGTCCGACTCGTTCTTCACTTGGTGGCACGATCCCGCCAGCAGCGCGACCATGTCGCCCTCGCGCAGCGGCAACGCCTCATCGTCGTGACGCAAGGTCCCGGTTCCTGAGAGGATGAGCAACCATTCCTCGTTGGCGGTGTGGCGGTGATAGGGAAAGGCCGTACCGTGCGGCGGCACGACGGTAAGGGCGCAGCCCAGTTTTTCCGCTCCGATCAGTGGACCGATGCGCGTCCACTTGGCGCCCCGCGCCTTTTTCGGGAGGATGCCCAGGTGTTTGTCCTCATGCGGAAAGGCGTCGCTCAGCGGCACATCTTCTAGGTTGACGATGGTCGGCTTACTCATTGGTATTCCTCCGGGGCTATTCCCCTGGGTATTGTCCTCTGTCCGAACGATACGCGCCATTCCGCTCGGCGCCGCTCGTCCGCCAGGCGGTTGGATATCATCGAGGCCTCGGGATGGTGGCCTCGGGCCTTACAGTGGCAGCTTGTAGACGCGGATCGCGTTCTCGCGCAGAAACTTGCGCTTGGGATCGGGCCGCAGGTTCAGGTTTTCAACCTCATCGCGAAAGCGATCGAACTCGATCACCGGAAAATCGGTGCCGAACAGGACTTTGTCCTGCCCATAGGTGTTGATGTAGTTCACGAACGCTTTGGGCCAATACTTCGGCAGATGCGCGTCCGCGACGATATGGACGTTGGGGTGCTTCCAGGCCATGGCGATCATCTCGTCGGCCCAGGGAATGCCGATGTGAATTCCGAGCAGCTTGAGCTCTGGAAAATCACACGCGACCGCGTCCAGGGTGATGGGCCGCCCGACACTGCGCAAGGGCCGCTTGTCGTAGTAGATGAGCGACTGGCCGACCTGCATCTGGATGGGGATATCGAGCTCAACGCACTTCGCATAGAAGGGATAGTACTTGGCGTGATCGGGCGCGAGCTCGAACCAATGCGGATAGAGGTGGGCGCCGACGAAGCCATACTCCTTGACCGCCTTTTCCAATGCCCGCACGCCGTCCATGCCTTCGGTGGGGTCGATTCCGGCAAGCCCGAAGAAGCGTCCGGGGTGGCTTTGCACCGCCTCGGCAACGACCTCGTAGGGCAGGTGCCAGCTTCCCGGCGTACCTAGCTGGCCGGTCTTGTTCGCGACTAGAAAGGCGTGGCCGATGCCGGCCGCGTCCATCAGCTCGATCATCTTCTCGTAGGTGTACCCCTTGACCACGGAATCGTCCCGGCCGAACTTCTCTTTGTAGAATTTGGCGCCCCAATCCGGGCGGATTTTGAGAATGTCCGGCGTGTGCGGGTTCACCACCGTGTCGATGGCGCTGATGTCGTACGGCGGCATAAGGAAGCGTCCTCCATTTTATATTTTGCCGGAGTGTCGGGGCTGGGAGCGTCCCTGGCAAGTGCCTTGAGCGGGACATGCGCAACGCCGCCCGCCGCCAAATCCGGCCCAATTCGCCGGTCCAATTCGCCCAAACCGATTGGTGCGCCGCCGGCGCTGGGGTAGGTTAGGGCGATTCGAGTTCACCTGGAATCGCTCAAGGCCGCAAGGCGGCCCGCCGGTTATCCGGCGCGCCCGCGCAGGCGCGGACCTTCCGGTCCGCAGCCGTGAGCGACAAAAACTGGAGTGGTTCCGGCCAAGTCGGAACCGGTCTAGGGCGGGCGAGCAACTTGCGGGGACGCCATGACGACGCCTGTCAAAGCGCAACCGAATGAAGCGCCGTTCCGGCCTGTCGAGTTCGGTTCGATGGAAGTCGAGGTCGTCACCCGGCCGGATGGCTGCCAACTCGTCCGCCACCTGACGCCGCTTGGCGCTTACCCGCAAAGCATCCCCCATATCCTCGCCGAACGTGCCGACGCCCATGGCGGGCGGGTTTTTCTCGCGGAACGCGACGAGTCCGGCGGGTGGCGAACCCTTACCTTCGCCCAGGCCAAGGCGCGTTCGGACTCGGTGGCCCAGGCTCTTCTCGAGCGCGGGCTCGGCCAAGACAAGCCCGTCATGATCCTGTCGGGGAACTCCATCGAGTTCGCGATATTGGCCTTTGCCGCCATGACGGCGGGGGCGCCGGTTGCGCCGGTGAGCCCGGCCTATTCCCTGCTCAGTACCGACTTCGCCAATCTCAAACAGATCTTCGAGCTGGTGAAGCCGGCGCTGGTCTTCGCTCGCGACGGCGAAAGGTTTGCCGGTGCCTTAAGCGCGCTTGATCTCAAGGGCGTGGAGGTTGTCAGCGTGTCCGATCTTCCGGGTGCAACCCCGTTTTCGGACCTGCTCGATATGCCCGTGGGGCCCGCCGTTGCGGAGTCGATGGCGCGAATCGGTCCCGACACCGTGGCCAAGTATCTTTTTACGTCCGGTTCGACGGGCGCGCCCAAGGGCGTCATCAACACCCAGCGCATGATGTGCGCCAATATCGCCATGTACGACTTGGTGGGGCTCCACGTCGAGTCGGGCGTGACGGTCGACTGGCTGCCCTGGCACCATACGTTTGGCGGCAACGCGAACTTCAATATGGCGTTGAACCGCGGCTGGACGTTGCATCTCGACGAAGGACGGCCCATTCCGGGGCAGTTCGGCGAATCGATCCGCAACCTGCGCGAAATCTCACCCACCACCTACGCGTCGGTCCCCGCGGCGTTTGCGATGCTGGCCGAGGCGATGGAGAACGACGACGAACTGCGCCTCAACTTCTTCCGGCGCCTCATCGTCATGTTCTACGGCGGCGCGGCCCTTCCCGGCGATGTCTTCGACCGCATCCAGAAGCTGGCCGTGCGCACGACAGGAATGCGCATCGCCATGGTCGCCGGTTACGGCTCGACGGAAACGGCGCCGTCCATGATGGGGAGTTATTGGCTCACGGAGCAATCGGGTCTGTTGGGCCTGCCCAAGCCCGGCGTCGAATTAAAACTCGTGCCGGACGGTGACCGCCTCGAAATACGCTGCAAGGGGCCCATCATCACGCCGGGTTATTTGAAGCGGCCGGATCTCACGCGCGAGGCTTTCGACGAGGAAGGCTATTACATGATCGGCGATGCCGCGCGCTGGGTCGATCCGGACGATCCCCAGCAGGGCCTCGCGTTCGCGGGCCGGGTGGCGGAGAACTTCAAGCTCATGACCGGCACCTGGGTCCAGACCGGGACCCTGCGCGTGACGGCCCTGGCGGCGGCATCGCCGCTCCTGCGGGATGCGGCCGTGGCGGGGCAGGACAAGGGCTACGCCGCACTGCTGGCCTGGCCGAATATGGAGGCGCTGCGGTCCATATGTCCCGACGCGGGGGACATGACGCCCGAGGATCTGGTGCGGCGGCCCGAGGTGGTGGCGCACATTCAAAAGGGATTGCGCGCGCACAACGCGGACCATGCGGGAAGCGCGGGCCGCATCGCGCGGGTTCTTCTCATGCTGGAGCCGCCGAACCTCGACGGGGGCGAGATTACCGACAAGGGTTACATCAATCAGCGCCGCACCCTCGAACGCCGCGCCGGTTTGGTCGAACGTCTTTACGCCGATCCGCCCCCGGATGATGTGATTGTTATTTAGGTCCCCTTCTACAAGTCCGTCCCAAATACCCCCCCTCCTCGAGTGGTGGGGGCCGGGAACGTCACGCTTCGGAAAGCACATCCTTCGAGACGGCCCCGCGGGCCTCCTCAGGATGAGGACTCCATTGGAGGGGCGTCGGCAGCAACGGCAACTGGCGCGCCCCCTGGGCCTTCTCAGGATGAGGACTCCATTGGACGCCAAAAACAAATCCTCATGCTGAGGAGCGGCCCCTTCGTTCGCCGCGTCTCGAAGCATGCGTGCTTGAGGGGGAAGGAGGGGGTGTTTTGTTGTTTTTCCAAGCGAAGGGCGGGGCCCGGATTCACCGGCTCCCTACATCGCGCTGATGCCGCCGTCGATGATCAACTCGGCGCCGGTCATGAACTTCGATTCGTCCGACGCGAGATAGAGGACCGCATGGGCCACGTCGTCGGGCTCGCCCACGTGGCCGAGCGGGATCTGGCGTCCGAGCTTCGCCAGTCCCTCGTCGCGCCCGTAGCGCGCCGTCAATCCCGCCAGCATGGGCGTGTCGATGAAGCTCGGGTGAACCGAGTTGCAGCGGATGCCGTAGCCTTCCCGGGCGCAATGGAGCGCGACCGACTTGGTGAGCAGGCGCACGCCCGCCTTGGCGGAGTTGTAGGCGGCGAGGTTGTGACTGGCGATGATGCCCGAGATCGAGGAGATGTTGACGATGGAGCCGCCGCCCGAATCGGCGATGGCGCGGATCGCGGTCTTGCACCCGAGAAAGACGCCGTCGAGGTCGACGGCGTGAACCGCGCGCCATTCCTCGAGCGTCGTCTCCTCAACGGTTTTGGTGAGGGCGATGCCGGCGCTGTTGACCAAAATGTTGAGCCCGCCGAACCGGGCCACGGCCTGCGCCACCGCGGAGGTCCAGGAGTCCGGCTCGGTCACGTCGTGCTCAACGAACGTAGCGCCGTCCCCGAGCCCGGCGGCCGCGTCCGCGCCGCCCGCGGCGTCGATATCCGTCAGGCAAACCTTGGCGCCCTCGCGCAGGAGCATGGCGGCCGACGCCCTCCCAAGACCCGACGCGGCGCCGGTCACCAAGGCGACCTTGCCTTCCACTCGGCCCATACGCTCCCTCCGCGCTCGACTCCGGGCTTGACTCCGGGCGGGGGCCGCCGCAGCGTCCCCTCCCTTGGCACCGCGCGGAGCTTCGCATGAAAGCAGTTCTATGCAAGGCGTTTGGCGGTCCCGGCGATCTCGTCGTCGAGGACGTCGCGCCCCCGGCGCTGGGCCCGGCGGACGTGCGCATCGCCGTCCACGCGGCCGGCGTCAACTTCCCCGATGTCCTGATGATCACGGGCAAATATCAGATGAAGCCCGAGTTCCCCTTTTCGCCCGGACTCGAGGTGGCCGGCGAGGTGCTTGAGGTGGGCGAGGATGTCTCCGGCGTCTCCGCCGGCCAGAGGGTCATGGCGACGCTTCGCCACGGCGGCTTTGCCGAGGAAGCCGTGACGCTGGCGCAATCGGTCTTCGCGATTCCCGACGATATGGCTTACCCGGTTGCGGCTGGTTTCACCATCACCTACGGCACGGCCCACCACGCGCTGATCGGCCGCGCCAAGCTTCAGGGCGGCGAGGTCCTCCTGGTCCTCGGCGCCGCGGGCGGCGTGGGGCTTGCGGCGGTCGAGGTGGGCGCGCTGCTGGGCGCGCGGGTGATCGGCGCCGTCGGCGCCGAGGCCAAGGTGGCGGTGGTTCGCGAACATGGGGCCGACGCAGTGATTAACTACGGCAGCAAAAATCTCCGCGACCGCGTCAAGGACCTCACCG
>JADFIH010000093.1 GCA_022566715.1 Pseudomonadota bacterium
CAAGGCGCGCCGGCAGTGCTTTGTTCCGCACGTACAGGTACCAGGCCAGCAAAATGCCGAGCACGGCGATGACGGTCGGGATCGATTTGGCCGAGAAAGAAAGTTTATGCGCGGCCTCGAGATTGTCGTTTTCCGGCAGGACGAAAATCGATTCGCCCCAAAAGACCTCGGCGCCGTCGCCGATCATCCAGCCGGTCGCCACGATACCGGCGAAGATCGACCCCACGGCCAGGGCGATCAAGGGCACCGTCATCATCCTGGGCGATTCGTGGGCGTGCCTCATGGTCTCGGCGTCGGCCCGCGGTTTACCGTGGAAGGTGAGGAAGATCAGGCGCCAGGAATAGAACGCCGTCAGCAGGGCCGCCCCCACGCCCAGGTAGAAGGCGTAATTTCCCAGGTTTCCGCCAGCCGCAAGGGCCACTTCCAGGATCACGTCCTTGGAATAGAAACCCGAGAAGAAGGGAATCCCGGCGAGCGCAAGCGAACCCACCCACATGACGATATAAGTCTGCGGCATCACCGTGTAGAGACCGCCCATCTTGCGCATGTCCTGCTCGTTCGACATGCCGTGGATCACCGAACCGGCGCCGAGGAACAAGAGCGCCTTGAAGAAGGCGTGGGTGAAAAGGTGGAAGATGGCGGCGCCGTAGGCCGATAGGCCGATAGCGAAGAACATGTAGCCGAGCTGGCTGATCGTCGAGTAGGCGATCACGCGCTTGATGTCGTTCTGCACCATGGCGATCGTGGCCGCGAAGATCGCGGTCGTGGCCCCCACCACGGTGACCACGGTCATGGTGAATTCGGCGAACTCGAACAATGGCGACATGCGCACCACCATGAACACCCCGGCGGTGACCATGGTGGCGGCGTGGATCAGCGCCGACACCGGCGTCGGACCCTCCATGGCGTCGGGCAACCAGGTGTGCAGCCCGATCTGCGCCGACTTGCCCATGGCCCCCAAGAACAGCAGGAGCGTGATGGCGGTCAGGATGTCGGCGTCGAAACCGAGGAAGGAGAAAGTGTCGCCCGCGACCTCGGGCGCCGCCGAGAACACCGTCTCGTAATCGAGGGTATTGAACACCAGGAAGATGCCCATGATGCCGAGCGCGAAGCCGAAGTCCCCGACCCGGTTCACCACGAACGCCTTGATGGCCGCGGCGTTGGCCGACGGTTTGTGGTACCAGAAGCCGATCAACAGGTACGACGCAAGCCCCACGCC
This sequence comes from Pseudomonadota bacterium, assembly GCA_022566715.1. Classification (GTDB taxonomy): domain Bacteria; phylum Pseudomonadota; class Alphaproteobacteria; order SHVP01; family SHVP01; genus JADFIH01. The sequence continues at coordinate 1,220 of JADFIH010000093.1, forward strand.
CTCCCAGCCGAAGAAGAGCTGAAGGAAATTGTCCGCCGTCACCAGCATCAGCATGGCAAAGGTGAACATGGACAGGTAGGCCATGAAGCGCGGGATGTGCGGATCGTCGCTCATGTAGCCGATCGAATACCAATGCACGAGCGCCGAGATACCCGTCACCACGACCAGCATAACCGCGGTCAAGGCGTCGATCTGGAGGGCCCAGGTGATGTCGAAGTTGCCGCTGACGATCCAGTCGAAGATCTCCACGTGCTCGACGGTCCCATCGAGCGCGATCTGCTTGAAGGCGACGAGGGAGAGGAGCGCCGAGATGGTGAGCGCGCCGCTCGTCACATATTGCGCGCCCTTGTCGGTGATCCAACGGCCGAAGAAGCCCGCGATGATCGCGGCCGCAAGCGGCAGGAAGACGATCAAGATGTACAGCATGGCGGCGCCGTCAGCCCTTCATCATGTTGATGTCTTCCACCGCGATGGTGCCGCGGTTGCGGAAGTAGATGACGAGGATGGCGAGCCCGATGGCCGCCTCGGCGGCCGCCACGGTGAGGACGAACAGGGCGAAAACCTGCCCCACCAGATCGCCCAATTGGGCCGAGAAGGCGACGAAGTTGATGTTGACCGCGAGCAGGATCAATTCGATCGACATCAAAATGATGATCACGTTCTTCCGGTTCAGGAAGATGCCGAAGACGCCGATGGTGAACAGGATCGCGCCCACGGCGAGGTAGTGACCGATCCCGATCCCGAAATCCATCAGATGCCGCTCCCCGGCGTGACGGTTTTGATTTCGATCGATTCCTCGCGCGTGCGCGCCACTTGCCGTGCGATGGACTGCTTACGCACCCCTTCGCGCTGACGCAGGGTGAGCACGATGGCGCCGACCATGGCGACCAGCAGAACCATGCCGGCGGTCTGGAACAGGTAGACGTAGCGCGTGTAGATGAGTTGACCCAGCGCCTCGGTGTTGGTGAGGTCCGAAAGGGGCGGTATGGGCGCCGAGGCCAGCGCCACCACCTCGGGATCGGTAATCCCCGCCGCGATCACGAAGAACAGTTCGATCAAGAGGATGAGGCCGACGAGCCCGCCGATCGGCAGGTACTGCAAAAAGCCCTGGCGCAATTCCACAAAATTAATATTGAGCATCATGACGACGAACAGGAACAACACCGCCACCGCGCCCACGTAAACGATGACCAGGATCATGGCCAGGAACTCGGCGCCCAAGAGCACGAAGAGCCCCGAGGCGTTGAAGAAGGAGAGGATCAGGAACAGAACCGAATGGACGGGGTTGCGCGCGGCGATCACCATCACCGCCGAGGCGATGATCATGCCGGCAAACAAATAGAATGCGATGGCGCCGACGATCATGTCCGTATTCCGTTAACCCGGTGGCTGCGGAAACGCATGCTTCGAGACGCGTCCTGCGGGCGCTCCTCAGCATGAGGAGTGTTTTTGCTATTAGGCCTCATCCTGAGGGGGCGTCCTTCGACTCGTGGGCCTCATCCTGAGGAAGCCCGAAGGGCTGTCTCGAAGGAAAGGCCCACGGCTCAGGATAAGGGCCCCGTCTCGAAGGACGAGGCCGGCAGGGAACTGAAAGACCCTGAAGCACAATCATCGGTATGGTGCGTCCTTGGTCAGGTTGGCGGCGATTTCGCGCTCCCAGCGGTCGCCGTTGGCGAGCAGCTTGTCCTTGTTGTAGAGCAGCTCCTCGCGCGTTTCGGTGGCGAATTCGAAGTTCGGCCCCTCGACGATGGCGTCCACCGGGCAGGCTTCCTCGCAGAAGCCGCAGTAGATGCACTTCGTCATGTCGATGTCGTAGCGCGTGGTGCGGCGGCTGCCGTCGGCGCGCGGCTCGGCTTCGATGGTGATGGCCTGGGCCGGGCAGATGGCCTCGCACAGTTTGCAGGCGATGCAGCGTTCCTCGCCGTTGGGATAGCGCCGCAGCGCGTGCTCGCCGCGAAAGCGCGGGCTCAGGGGGCCCTTCTCGAAGGGATAGTTGATGGTCACCTTTTGCTTGAACATGTAGCGGAAGGTGAGCGCCATGCCGGACAGCAGTTCCGCCAGGAACAGGCTTTTGAAGGTGCGTTCGATCGCCGACATGGTTGCTCCCTCCCCCGTCCCTAGGCCGGGAGCCAGTCGAAGGTGACCAGGACGCCCGCCGTCAGGACCACCCACAGCAGGGAGGCCGGCAGGAACACCTTCCACCCAAGGCGCATCAATTGGTCATAGCGGTAGCGCGGGAAGGTCGCGCGCACCCAGATGAAGACGAACAGCAGCACGATGATCTTGCCGATCAGCCAGAACGGCGCCGGGAGCCAGGTGAAGGGCGCGACGTCGAAGGGGGGCAGCCAGCCGCCCAGGAACAGGATCACCGTGAGCGCGCTCATCAGCATCATGTTGGCGTACTCGCCGAGGAAGAAGAGCACGAAGGGCACCGCCGAGTACTCGACCTGAAAGCCCGCGACCAGTTCCGATTCGGCTTCCGGCAGGTCGAAGGGGTGGCGGTTGGTTTCGGCCAGCGCCGAGATGAAGAAGATCACGAACATCGGCAGAAGCGGAATGGCGAACCAGATCGTGCGTTGCGCCTCGACGATGTCGTTCAGGTTCATCGAGCCCGCCACCAGCAGAACGGTAACGATCACGAAGCCGATGGAAACCTCATAGGACACCATCTGCGCCGCCGAGCGCAGGGCGCCGAGGAAGGCGTAGCGCGAGTTGCTGGCCCAACCCGCCATCACGACGCCATAGACGCCGAGCGAGGAAATGGCGAAGAGGTAGAGGACCCCCACGTTGATGTCGGCGACCACGAGTTTCTCGCTGAACGGGATCACGGCCCAGGCGATCATCGCCAGCACGAAGGTCAAAATCGGCGCGGCCAGGAAAACGACCTTGTTGGCGCCCGTCGGAATGATGGTTTCCTTGAAGAACACCTTGATGAAGTCGGCGAAGGATTGGAGCACGCCGAAGGGTCCGACCACGTTGGGGCCCCGGCGCAGGGTCATCGCCGCCAGGGTCTTGCGCTCGAAATAGACCAGGAAGGCGACCGAGATCATCACCGGCAGCATCACGGCGAGGATCTGCAACAGGATGATGATCCCCGGCAGGGCGTATCCTTGCCAAAGACTAGCCATCGGTGCCCGTCGCCTTGACGCCGCCGCTCACATAAAGGGTGCTGCACTTCGCCATGGTCTCCGACGCGCGGCAGATCGGGTCGGTCATATAGAAATCGTCGACCGCCGCGCCGAAGGGCGCGTCCAGCATCTGTCCGGTCGCTGTAAATGGCTGCCACGCGGCGGGCCGGACCGTGCCGCGTTCGGCAAAACTCGGCGCGGCGTCCTCCAGGCGCGTGCGTAGCGCGGCCAGGCTGTCGTAAGGCAAGGCGTGCCCCAACTCGGCCGACAGGGCGCGCAGAATGGTCCAATCCTCGCGGGCCTCGCCGGGCGGAAAGATGGCGCGCGCCGTGCGCTGCACCCGGCCCTCCAGATTGACGTAGGTCGCCTCTTTTTCGGTGTAGGCGGCGCCCGGCAGAATGACGTCGGCCCGGTGGGCGCCCGCATCGCCGTGGTGTCCCTGATAGATCACGAAGGCCTCGCCGAGGCGGTTCATGTCGATCTCATCGGCGCCGAGCAGGTAGACCGCCTCGATGCCGCCGTCCTGCGCGCCCGTGAGGATGGCTTCCACGTCCCGGCCCCCCTCCCCCGGCACGAAACCGAGGTCGAGCCCCGCCACGCGCGCCGCCGCCGTGTGCAACACGTTGAAGCCGTTCCAGCCGTCCCCAACCATGCCGAACGCCTCGGCGATCTCGACTCCGGCGGCAAGGATTTCGGCCCCGTCCTTCCGCGCGAGCGCGGCCATGCCGAGAATGATCATGGGCCGTTCCGCCGCCTTCAGCACCTGAGCGAAGTCGTGCCGGCCGTCGAAGATTTCCTTAAGGGTGGCTGGCCCGGCGCCGAGGTGCTGAACGTCGTAAGTCAGATCGACGGGCGCGCCAATCAGGCCCACGGGAAAACCGCCCGCGAGCCAGCGCTTGCGCAATCGCGCGTTGACCAAGGTCGCTTCCCAGCGCGGATTGGTTCCGACCAAAAGGCAGGCGTCGGCCTCCTCGATCCCGGCGATGGTCGTGTTGAACAGGTAGCTCGACCGGTTGGCGGCATCGAGCTTGGCGCCGTCCTGACGGCAATCGATGTGGACCGATCCCAGCGCGGCCATCAGGTCCTTGAGCGCCAGCATCGATTCGGCGCAGGCCAGGTCGCCCGCGATGGCCGCGATCTTGGAGCCATCGACGCCCTTGAGCCGTTCCGCGATGGCGGCGAACGCGGCCTCCCAAGTGGCGGGCTTCAACTTGCCGCCTTGGCGCACATAGGGCGTGTCGAGCCGCTGCCGCGACAGCCCGTCATAGGCAAACCGGGTCTTATCGGAAATCCATTCCTCGTTTACGTCCTCGTTCAGCCGCGGCAGCACGCGCACGACTTCGCGGCCGCGCGCATCGACGCGGATATTGCTGCCGACCGCATCGAGAACATCGATGGACTCGGTCTTGCGCAACTCCCAGGAGCGCGCCGTGAAGGCATAGGGCTTGGAGGTGAGCGCCCCCACCGGGCACAGGTCGATCATGTTGCCGGACAACTCGGAGGTCAGCGCATTTTCCACGTACGTGCCGACCTCCATGTGCTCGCCGCGGCCCATCGCGCCCAGCTCCTCGACGCCCGCGATCTCGGTGGCGAACCGGATGCAGCGCGTGCAATGGATACAGCGCGTCATGATCGTCGCCACCAGCGGGCCCAGGTCCTTGTCCTTGACGGCGCGCTTGTTCTCCTGGAAGCGGTTGCGGTCGCGGCCATAGGCCATGGCCTGGTCCTGCAGGTCGCACTCGCCGCCCTGATCGCAGATCGGGCAGTCGAGCGGGTGGTTGATGAGCAGAAATTCCATCACCCCTTCGCGCGCCTTGCGGACGCTGGGCGTGTTCGTGCGGATGACCATGCCGTCCGCCACCGGCATGGCGCAGGACGCGATGGGCTTGGGGGAGCGTTCCATCTCGACCAGGCACATGCGGCAGTTGCCGGCGATCGACAGGCGTTCGTGGTAGCAGAAGCGCGGAATCTCGATGCCGGCCAGGTCGCAGGCCTGGAGGACGGTGATGCCGTCCTCCACCGTGACCTCGGCGCCGTCGATGGTGAGTGTCGCCATGTCCCGTCCTAGGCCGCTCGGGCGCCCGCCGCCGATTTCTGGTGGTCGAGGATGCGGGCCTCGATTTCCGAACGGAAATGGCGGACCAATCCCTGAATGGGCCAGGCGGCGGCGTCGCCCAGGGCGCAGATGGTGTGACCCTCCACCTGTCCCGCCACCTCGAGCAACAGGTCGATCTCGTCGACGTGGGCCTTGCCCTCGACCAAGCGGTCCATCACGCGCGACATCCAGCCCGTGCCCTCGCGGCAGGGCGTGCATTGGCCGCAACTCTCATGCATGTAGAACTTCGACAACCGGGCGATGGCGGCGATGATGTCGGTCGATTGGTCCATCACGATCACGGCGGCGGTTCCCAGGCCCGATTTCACGGCGGAGAGCGAATCGAAGTCCATCAGCACGTCATCGCAGATCGTACTCGGCAGGCAGGGAACCGACGACCCGCCGGGAATGATCGCCTTCAGGTTCTTCCAGCCGCCGCGGACGCCGCCCGCATGCTTTTCGATGAGCTCGCGCAGGGGGATGCCCATCTCCTCTTCCACGTTGCACGGGTGCTCGACGTGGCCCGAGATACAGAAGACCTTGGTGCCGGTGTTCTTGGGCCGCCCGAGCCCGGCGAACCACGAGGCGCCGCGTCTTAGGATGGTTGGCGCGACGGCGATGCTCTCGACATTGTTCACGGTCGTGGGGCAACCCCACACGCCCATGTTGGCGGGGAACGGCGGCTTCAAGCGCGGCTGGCCCTTCTTGCCCTCCAGGCTTTCGATCAGCGCCATTTCCTCGCCGCAGATGTAGGCGCCCGCGCCCCGGTGCACGTAGATATCGTAGGCCCAACCCGAGCCGCAGGCGTCGGGGCCGAGCAGCTTGGCGTCGTAGGCCTCTTGGATCGCGGCTTCGAGGACGTTGGCCTCGGCGTGGAACTCGCCGCGAATGTAGATGTAACAGGCGTGCGCGCCCATGGCGAAGCCCGCGAGCAGGCAGCCCTCGACGAGCTTGTGCGGCTCGTGCCGGATGATGTCGCGGTCCTTGCAGGTGCCCGGTTCGCCCTCATCGGCATTGACGACGAGGTAGTGCGGCCGCCCACCCGAGTCCTTGGGCATGAAGGACCACTTGAGGCCGGTCGGGAACCCCGCGCCGCCGCGGCCGCGCAGGCCGGAGTCCTTTACCTCGTCGATGATCCAGTCGCGGCCCTTGACCAGGAGGGCCCTGGTGCCGTCCCAATCGCCGCGCGCTTGCGCGCCCGTAAGCCCCCAGGGCTGCTGGCCGTAGAGGTTCGTGAAGATGCGGTCTTCGTCGCGCAGCATCGTTAGGCCGTGCCCTTCAGCGTCGTCAGTCCCGGGGCCGGCGCCGAGGTCTGGCGTCCGGTCTGCGGCCCCGGTTTGGGTTTGCGCCCGGCCTGCAGGTCTTCAAGTATCTTCACGGTGCTGGCCGGGTCCAAATCCTCGTAATAGTCGTCGCCGACCTGCATCAGGGGTGCATTCACGCAGGCCCCAAGACACTCGACTTCGCGCAGGGTCACCTTTCCGTCCGGCGTGGTTTGGCCCGTCTTTATGCCGAGGTGCTTCTCGCAGGCGCTGACAATGTCCGCCGACCCCCGCAGCCAGCACGGCGTCGTGGTGCAGACCTGAACCAGGTGCTCGCCCACGGGGGCAAGGTTGTACATGGTGTAGAAGGTCGCGACTTCATAGGCGCGGATGTGGGCGACCCCCAGCATGTCGGCCACACGGATAATGGCCGCGCGGGGCAGCCAGCCGGATTGGCGCTGGGCCATGTCGAAAAGCGGCATGATTGCGCTGGCCTGGCGCCCTTCGGGGTAGCGCGCGATGATTTTCTTTGCCTCAGCGAGGTTCTCCGCCGAGAACTCGAAGCTGTCCGGCTGGACGATATCGGCGGGTGCGGCCACGTTCATCGGTCGATCTCGCCAAAGACGATGTCCTGGCTGCCGATGATGGCGACGGTGTCGGCCAGCATGTGCCCTCGGGACATGAAATCGAGCCCCTGCAGGTGCGCGAAACCCGGCGCGCGGATCTTGCAGCGGTAGGGCTTGTTCGAGCCGTCGGACACGAGATAGACGCCAAATTCCCCCTTGGGCGCCTCGATCGCCGTGTAGGTCTCGCCGGCCGGCACGTGGAAGCCCTCGGTGTAAAGCTTGAAATGGTGGATCAGGGCCTCCATCGATCGCTTCATGTCGTCGCGCCGGGGCGGCACGACCTTGTGGTCGTCCGCCACCACGGGGCCATCGGGCAATTCGTCGATGCTTTGGCGGATGATCCGGACGCTTTGGCGCATCTCCTCGATACGGCAAAGATAGCGGTCGTAACAATCCCCGTTCTTGCCAACGGGAATGTCGAAATCCATCTTCTCGTACACTTCGTAGGGTTGCGCCTTGCGCAGGTCCCAGGCGGCGCCGGAGCCGCGAAGCATGACCCCGCTGAAGCCCCACTCCTGCGCTTCGGTGAGGGTGACCGTGCCCACATCCACATTGCGCTGCTTGAAGATGCGGTTCTCGGTGAGCAGGCCCTCGATGTCGTCGACGACCTTTAGGAAGGGGCCGCAGAACTCGAGAATGTCGTCGGTCAATCCCGCCGGCATGTCCCGATGGACGCCGCCGACCCGGAAATAGGCCGCGTGCAAGCGCGCGCCCGAAACGCGCTCGTAGAACTCCATGAGCTTCTCGCGCTCCTCGAAGCCCCACAAGGTCGGCGTCATGGCGCCGACGTCGAGCGCCTGGGTCGTGATGTTGAGCAGATGGTTGAGGATGCGCGTGATCTCGCTGAACAGCACCCGGATGTACTGCCCGCGCGCCGGCACCTCGAGCTCCAGCAGCTTCTCGATCGCCAACACGAAGGCGTGCTCCTGGCACATCATGGAGACGTAATCGAGCCGGTCGAAATAGGGCAGCGCCTGGAGATAGGTCTTGTGCTCGATCAACTTTTCCGTGCCGCGGTGCAAAAGGCCGATGTGCGGGTCGGCGCGCCGCACCACCTCGCCGTCGAGCTCCAGGACGAGGCGCAGGACGCCGTGCGCGGCCGGATGCTGCGGCCCGAAGTTGATCGTGTAGCTGCTGATCTGGGATTCGGCCATCAGCCGTCCTTGGCCTCGTCATCCACGGTGGCTTTTTCGTCGCCCGGCAGGATGTACTTCGCCCCTTCCCAAGGGCTCATGAAGTCGAAGGTGCGGAATTCCTGCGTCAGTTTCACGGGCTCGTAGACGACGCGCTTTTCTTCGTCGTCGTAACGGACCTCGACGAAACCGCTGAGCGGGAAGTCCTTGCGCAACGGATGGCCTTCGAAGCCATAGTCCGTGAGGATGCGGCGCAAATCGGGATGGCCGTCGAACATGATGCCGTACATGTCCCAGGCCTCGCGCTCGAACCAGCCGGCGCCCTTATGAACGGAGGTCACGGAGGGAACCGGCGAGTCCTCGGCGGCCTGAATCTTGACCCGGATACGGTGGTTATGCGTCAGGCTGAGAAGGTTGTAGACCACATCGAAGCGCGGCGTGCGGTCGGGATAATCGACACCGCAAATGTCGACCAGCACTTTGAACTGGCACGAGGGGTCGTCACGCAAAAAGGCCAACACCTTGGCGATGGCGGCGGCCGGAACCCGCAGCATCAACTCGTGGTGGGCAAGCTCGGTCTCCAAGGCATCGCCGGGCATGGCCGTGGCCCCGGGCATGGCTGTGGCGATGTAGTCGCCGAGTTCGGTTAGCGCTTCGTCCATTTGTTGCAAATCCAGCCGCTCCGGCCCCGCCGGTCAGCGGGCGATCGTTCCTGTCCGGCGGATTTTCTTTTGTAATTGGAGAATGCCGTAGACCAGGGCTTCCGCGGTGGGCGGGCATCCGGGAACGTAAATGTCGACGGGTACGATGCGGTCGCAGCCGCGCACCACCGAGTAGGAGTAGTGGTAGTACCCTCCCCCGTTGGCGCAGCTTCCCATGGAGATGACGTAGCGCGGCTCCGCCATCTGGTCGTAGACCTTACGCAGCGCGGGCGCCATCTTGTTGGTGAGCGTCCCGGCGACGATCATGACGTCGGACTGGCGCGGACTGGCGCGCGGCATGAAGCCGAATCGGTCGAGATCGTAACGCGGCATCGAGGCGTGCATCATCTCGACCGCGCAACAGGCCAAGCCAAAGGTCATCCACCACAAGGATCCGGTGCGCGCCCAATTGACCATCGTGTCGAGTTGGGTGACGACGAACCCCTTGTCGGCGAGCAGGTTCGACATCTGGCCGAGAGAAGAATCGGCCGGACCCTGGTATTTCGCTTCCGTGTTGGCAGCCCCCCCCGCCGCGCCGCGCGCCGGTGCGCCTACTCCCATTCAAGGGCTCCCTTCTTCCATTCGTATGCGAAGCCGATGGTCAGGATGGCCAGGAAGATGATCATCGACCAAAAGCCGAATAGCCCGATGTCGCGGAGCGCGATGGCCCAAGGAAATAGAAAGGCCACCTCTAAATCGAAAATGATGAAAAGGATCGCGACCAGGTAGAACCGCACGTCGAATTGGCTGCGCGAGTCCTCGAAAGGTGCAAAGCCGCATTCGTAAGTGGAAAGCTTTTCCGTATCGGGCCGCTGCTCGGCGCTGAAGTACGATCCGGCGATGAACAGAATCGCGAACCCCAGGGTCAGCCCAATAAATATGAGTATGGGCAGATACTCCCGAAGCAGGTCTTCCATTACGGGTCCTCGGTGAACTCAACACACCAAGCAACATTGCCGGCGGCTGACAGGTGGGCTGCAATCGGGTCCGGCGGGCGCGCGGATTATAGAACGGGGCTCTTTGGAGTAAAGCCCCGCCGCGCGGCCCCGGACAGGGCGCAACCTACCGATCCATATATAAATTTCTTCGTAAGGGACAACCACCAACAGCGCCCCGAATAACAACAAAATGGCTAGGGCCTTGGAGTCGTTCCGACGCGGCCGGAACCACTCTCGTTTTTATCGCTCACGGCTGCGGACCGGCCAATCTCGGATGAATTAAGGATGGCCGCGCCTGCGCGGGCGCGCCGGATAACCGGCGGGCCGCCTCGCGGCCTTGGGCGATTCCAGCAGCCTTGACCGAGTCCTGTTGAACCGGAAACACCCGAGGCCCGGGGTGCTGTCCTAAATGACGGCGGGGTGTCCTAATTCAGATGGCTAAGTGTCCTAAGTTCCCGCGCGTCTGGATCGAATGGTAGGACAGCGCACGTCCTATA
>JADFIH010000094.1 GCA_022566715.1 Pseudomonadota bacterium
GGGCGGCCTTGACGAGGTCGTGGCGCGCCGCGACGCGATGTGTCCCATGGGGAAGATGGGGGACGCCTGGGACGTGGCCTACGCGGCGCTTTACCTCGCGTCCGACGAGGCCAAATACGTGACCGCGACGGAGATCTACGTGGACGGCGGTTTTACCGCCAAGTCGGCTTAGGGCACGCGGGCGACGATCAGCAGGCTGTCGCCGAAGGGCAGGCGAAGGCGCGCACGGATCATCGCGCGCTCGGCCACGCAGACACCCTTGAAGATGCCATTGAGGACGCGGTTGAGGCGCAGCACGTCGCTCGGGCGCCGGGTGCGGCGATGGGCGAACCGTGCGAGATACATGACCGGCAGAAGCAGGCTCTGGTAGGAGACCGCGGCCTCGATGCGAAACCCGGTGGCCCTCAACTTCGCCTTGAGACCGCGCGACGAGTACCGCCGCCGGTGATGGGCCAGCTCGTCCAGGTGGCTCCAAAGAAATCGGTGCTGCGGCACGGTGAGTAGGAGACCGCCGCCCGGTTTCAAGGCGCGCGCCGTACTGGCGAGCACTGCGTCGTCGTCGTCGGTGTGTTCGAGAACGTCGAATAGGGAAACGATGTCGTATTCCGCCTCGAAGGGCAGGGCGGCCGCGTCCATCTGCATGAGGCGTGCGCCCTCCGGCAGGCCTTCGGCGGCCAGCGCGAGTCCCGAGGCAAACAGATCGGCGCCATCGAGCGTGATGCCGGGCCGGTGCGCGTGGATGGCGCGCAGCATCCCGCCGCCGCCGCAGCCCAGTTCCAGCATGCGCTGGGCGCCGGGGAAGTACCTGTCGAAGGCCCAAAGCACCAACGCGGTGCGCTGGCGCAGCCAGAAATGCCGGTCTTGCGCCTCGGCCAGCACCGGGAAAAAATCGGGATCGAAACCGTCGTTGGCGAAGGCAAGTCCGGGCGCGAAGCACGGGATGCCTTCCAATGGTTCGGGAAGGGTCGGCGGAGCATGACCGCACCGGGGGCATTGGAAATCGGCGGCCTCGAAACGGGCGTCGCAGGCGCGGCAAATCTTCACGCGCCGAGGCTAATGGACGCGGGCCCCGCCTCGCTTCACTTCCACGCGATGAGCACGGGACGTGGGGCGCGAGCTATACTGCGCCGCATGTTGCGCAGCCGCCGCCATATGGCGCGAGGCGCCCGGTGATGGGGTTTCGCCGGCGCCTTGCCAGCCGGAAGGACGGGTTCGTCCCGCCCAAGGCGAAACGTTGGGAGCGTTGGGCGCGGCACGACCCCGAAAGTACCCAGGAGATCGATCACGGCGCCTGGGCCCGGTTCCTCGACGCCAATCTGCGCGACTTCGAGGACGGCACGACGCTGGTGGCCTACAGCCGGGTGTCGAAGGCGGACGCAGGCGCGCTCGACGACTACGTCAACGCCATGGGCCGGCTCCCCGTCAGCCAGTACGCGCGCGGCGAACAGCTCGCCTATTGGATCAATCTCTACAACGCGCGCACCGTACAGCTCGTGCTCGCCTACTTTCCGGTCGACGACCTGCGCCACATCAAGATCTCGCCGGGCCGCTTCGCGTTCGGGCCCTGGGACAAGAAGATTCTCGTCATCGAAGGCGAACACCTGTCCCTCAACGATGTGGAGCACCGCATCCTGCGGCCCCTCTGGCAGGACATCCGGCTGCACTACGCGCTCAACCGGGCCGCCATCGGCTCTCCCAATCTGCTGGCCGAGCCCTTCGAAGCCGGCAACGCAGAGAGGCTGTTCGATCGGGCGGCGCGCGGTTTCATCAATCACCCGCGCGGCGTTCGCGTCGATAAGGGCCGGCTCACCGTTTCCCGCCTCTACCTCTGGTACGAGCCCGACTTCGGTGGCTCGGTAAAGGGCGTGCTGGATCATTTGCGCGAGCATGCGGCGCCCGCCCTTGGCCAAGAGCTTGCCGCCGTCCGGCGCATCGACGCGTACGACTATTATTGGGAGCTGAACGAGGCGCCCTAGACAGCGCCCCGCTCGGGGGGGCGGCTGGCGCCACGGTAATAGAACGCCGCGAGCCGCTTGGGCGAGACGCCGAGGTAATAAAGGGCGTGAATGACCAGCCAGCCCGCGACGATGGAAACCGGACTGCGCCCGCGAAACTTGCGCGAGGACGTGACCAACGCGGGGTCCTCGATGCATAGGGTTGGTCCGGCGCGCTCCAGCCGGCGGTTGAAATCGAAGTCCTCCATTAGGGCGAGCGGCCGGATTCCGCCCAGCTCGCCGTAGACGGCGCGCCGCACGAAGACAGCGGAGTCGCCGTAGTAGAGTCCGCGCCGTCGAATCCAGGCATAGAACCCGGTGAGCCAGCGGCTGAAGCCGTCCCGCCCGTCGAATACCAGGCGGAAGTTGCCGCCGACGGCGTCGGGCGAACCCTGAAGACCCTCGACGATCCGGCGCAGGCCGCCCGCGGGGAACGTGGTGTCCGCGTGCAGGAACAAAAGAATATCGCCGCGCGCCCCTTGGGCCCCAAAGGCAAGTTGCGGACCCCGTCCCGGAGCGGCGCGCAGAACCGTGCATCCCCTGGCGGCCGCAAGTTCGGCCGTGCCGTCGGTGCTCCCGCCGTCGACGACGATCACCTCGGCGGGTACGTCTTCATGGGCCAGCGCCGCGAGCAGGGGCGGCAGGAATTCCGCTTCGTTGAGGGTCGGGATGATGATTGAGATGTGAGGTGCCGCTGCGAGCGTCATGCCGCCACCGTCTCGCCCTCGGAGACGAGGCCGATATCGCACATGGCCGCGTTGTGGCCGTCCCAAAGGCGTCGCAGGCGCCGCCTCTTGAAGCGCAGGACGAGCGCGAGGACGCCGCCGCGCGGCGTATAGATGCACTCGCGCCACAGGCTGAGAACCCAGAGATAGATGCGCCGCCGCTCTTCCACGGAGAGCGCCGCTAGGTGCGGGGCGATGAAGAGGCGGCCGAAGGCGAGGTGGCGCGCCTCGTCCCGCGTGACCACGTCGATAATCGTCCTGAGCTTGGGGCACGAGAACAGGTGCGGCGAGCGCAGCAGGAGCCGGATGGTCTCCGCCTCCAGGATCACGTTGACGGCGACGGCCACGGCCTGCCACGGACCGTCCCAGCTCAGGGTGCGCGCAAACGCTCCGCCCAAACCAGGATCGACGGGCGCAATGCCGCCAAGGGGTTCGAGGTAGCGTTCGAACATCTGGGCGTGGCGGCGTTCCTCGTCGGCCTGGAGGGCCAGGAAGCGCGCCGCCAGGGGGTCGGGTATTTCATCGCTCAGGCGCTTGCACACGGCCAGGGTCGTGCACTCGCCATGGTAAATCTGGCTCACCATGGCGCGGTATTTGGCCCGGGAGATATGGCGCGGCCGCACCGCCCGCGAGGACCAGAAGGCGGCATCGTCGGCCGGCCAGGTGGCGGCCTCGGCCTTGGCGATCAAGGCCTCTATCCGCGGATCGCGCGCGGCCGCGGCATTGTTACTTTGCATACTCGAAACCCCAAGAGTGTCGCGGCGGGCGTTTGCCCATGAATATTTTCAGGGCAAACGCCAAGCCCGTAAAATCAACAGATGTTTACCTGGCCGGCCCGCGCCCACCCGCGCCCAAACGGCGAATTTCAAGGGATGGTGAAACAACGTTCACCGGTCCCGTGATAAACCTCGAAGATGGGCCTGGAACTCACGATCGTCATCCTATTCATCGCTTGCGCCGTATTCGCCGGGGCCATCTTCATCAACCGAAAACCGGTGGAGCCCGGCCAAGTACGCATGATTCCCTACGGGGGCCTTCAATTCCTGGCGATCGTGGCCATTCTGGTCACGCTTGCGCATCTCATTACATTGCTCACCGGAATCCCCCTGATCGGCCGGTCCGGGTTTTAAAGCCCCCCCATTGCCGATTCGCCGCCCGCGCTCCGAAGGCAGTATCATCGGAGGCGTTCGGGGAGGACCATGAAGCGATTCACATTTTGGTGCGAATCGGAATCGGCGGGCAAGGCGCGGACCGGCCAGGTTATGACGGGCGCCAGGACCGTTGCCAAGACCGCCACCGCGCGCGTGGCACGGCGTTTCGAACCGGCGTTACGGGAGGATTAGGATGGGTCATCTCGCGTTGGGCCCGGGCCGCGCCCGCGCGGCGGCGTGGCAGGCGGCGCTGTTGCTGCTTCTGGGGGCCTGCGCCACCTCGGGCGCCCTGGCGCAGAACAATGGGGCGCAGAACAATGGGGCCCAGAACGATGGGACCAAGACCGGCGCGGCCGCACGCCTAGTGCCGGCCTTTCCCAATCTTCGCTTTTCCAAGCCCGTTGCCCTGCTCCAGGCGCCGGGTGATCCCACCCGCTGGTACGTCGTCGAGCAGACCGGCCGCGTTATGGTTTTCGACGATGATCCGGCGGTCGGCGAAACCCGCGTCTTTATCGACCTTCGCAAGCGCGTTAACGCGCGGGGATTCGAGGCGGGCTTGCTGGGCATGGCGTTCCACCCCGACTACCAGGCGAACGGCCAGGTAATCCTGTCCTACACGAGGGGGAGACGGAACTTGACGTCCGTCATCTCGCGTTTTTTCGCGGACGATGCGCGCCAGGTCCTCGACCCCGCATCGGAGCGCGTCGTCCTGACGGTGGACCAGCCTTTCCGTAATCACAATGGCGGGCAGGTGACCTTTGGGCCCGACGGGTTCCTCTACATCGGGTTCGGCGATGGCGGCGCGGGCGGCGATCCGCGTGGCAACGGCCAGAATACCGATACCTTACTCGGCGCCATGTTGCGGATCGACGTGGACCGGGGCGATCCTTATGGGATTCCGCCGGACAATCCCTTCGCCGCCGGGGGCGGCCGGCCGGAGATTTACGCTTGGGGCCTGCGCAATCCCTGGCGCTGGAGCTTCGATGCGGCGACGGGCGATCTCTGGGTGGGCGACGTGGGCCAGAACCGGATCGAGGAGATCGACATCGTCGTCAAGGGCGGGAACTACGGCTGGAACGTGCGCGAGGGCAGCGAACCGTTCCGCGGCGGGCGCCGTCCCGGCGCGGGGTTGATCGCGCCGGTCGCCGAGTACAACCACGATTTTGGCTGTTCCGTCACGGGCGGCTATGTCTACCGTGGCGCTGAGATTCCGGCGCTCGTGGGTACTTACGTCTTTGGCGACTTTTGCAGCGGGCGCTTCTGGGGACTGGCCCCGGACGGCGGCGGCGGACACACCATGGCGCCGCTCTTCGAAGAATCCATCAACCTCTCTTCCTTCGGCGAAGCCCACGACGGGCGGCTGTTCGCCGTCGATCTCAAGGGCGCCCTCTTCCAAATCGTCGCGGCCGAGTGAAGGCCCGCAAGATGTCCGGACTCCAAGCCTCCGCTGGCGAAAAGATGCGGCGTGCGCCGCTGGAGGGTGCGACGAACTTCCGCGATCTCGGCGGTTATCCGACGAGGGACGGCCGCACCGTCAAATGGGGCCTGCTCTTTAGGTCCAACGGCCTGTTCGCGCTAACCGGCGCGGACCTCGACTATTTGGCCCGGCGCAAGTTCCGCCTGGTCTGCGACTTCCGGGCCGTCGAGGAACAGACGACGGCGCCGAGCCGCCTGCCCGCGGACGATCCGCCCGAAGTGTTGAGCCTCGCCGTGCGCCCCGAGGCGGGCGACCGTTTGCGCGTCCTTGCCATGTCCGGCGGTACAACGTTGGCCGATATCGTCGCCGCCTACGAGGCCGTCTATCGCGCCTACGCCCGCGATCACCACGATCGGTTCGGCGCCCTTCTGGCGCGCCTGGCGGATGCCGATAGCTACCCGGCGGTTTTCCACTGCATGGCGGGAAAGGACCGCACCGGTTTCGCGGCGGCCATGATCCTTGCCGCCCTGGGCGTGCCCGACGACGTGATCTTCGAGGACTATCTGCTCACCAACACGCATTGGAGGTTGAACGCGCGCTTTCCGGGAACAATGGACAAGGAGGCGCAGGCGGCCTTCGGCGCGGCGCGGCGCGAGTATCTGGAAGCGGCCTTCGACGAACTCCGGCGCTCGCACGGTTCGCTCGACGTTTACATTCGCGATGCGCTCGGCCTTAGCGACGCGGCGCGTGAGAACATGCGGACGCATTTGTTGGAGTAGGGCAGGCGTCGATGGGCGGCGGCGGCGCTCCGGGCGTCATGAGCGCGCGCCACTCGATGGGACGCCGGATGTGCTATACCCGCGCCAACGAAGATCTTTGTGGAAATCTGAGTGGTGGGCCGCTTTGGATATCGTCTGTTTGGACCTCGAAGGGGTTTTGATTCCCGAGATTTGGGTCGCGGTTGCGGAGCGCACCGGTATCGATGCGCTGAAGGCGACGACGCGCGACGTGCCCGACTACGGCGATTTGATGCGGCAGCGCCTGCGCATCCTCGATGAGCACGGCCTGACCATCGGACAGATTCAGTCGGTGATCGACGGACTCTCGCCCCTACTGGGGGCGAAGGATTTCTGCGACTGGGTGCGCGGGCGCTATCAGCTCGTCATCCTGTCGGACACATTCTATGAGTTCGCCCGGCCCCTGATGCGGCGACTGGACTGGCCGACCTTGTTCTGCCACCGGCTCGAGGTCGGCGATACCGGAAAGATCACCGGCTACCGCTTGCGCATGCCCGATCATAAGCGGTCCGCCGTGGCGGCCTTCAAGAAGTTGAACTTCACGGTTCTCGCCGCGGGCGATTCCTACAATGACACGTCCATGCTGAGCGAAGCGGACGCGGGCTTTTTCTTCCGCGCCCCGCACAAGGTCACCAAGGAATTCCCCAAGTTCCCCACGACCGAAACCTACGACGAACTGCGTGAGGCCATTCGCGCGGCGAGCCACCGGCTCGAAGCGGCGGGTGCGAGGTGACCTGACGCCTAAAGCAAGTTCTCCGCGTTGCCGGATTCGCCTTATGGATCGCCCCCCGGCGATTCCGAGGGGCGATTCCGATCAACTGGATTTGCTCTATAGGACCGGCAAGCCCTCCAATTCCGTGTCGTCGAACATGATGTGGATGAACGGCTGCTCGACGCCGTTGGGCAGGATGAATCCCGAGGGAACGGGTTTCATCCTTGGGCCCTCCGGCGTAATGACCATGTTCGGGAGCAGAAGGTGGGTCTGAATTCCCGTGCGGGACAGCTCGCCGTCGATCAACAGACGGTAGCCATCCGCGTCGGAACTGCGCACGCGCTCCGTCGTCATCATGTGAACCATCCTATTTTCGCTGACCTTTTCGCCGTTGATGTAAAGGTCGGCGACAGCCCACGCCGCGCCGTAGGTGTACGCGGTCGGTTGCAATCGGGTGCCGAAGGCCGTTTTGCCGTGGTGGAATCCGTCGATCAGCACGCCCCCGAAGAACTGGTGTACCGGGCCCATGGGCAGGCTTCTTCTAAGGACGACGCGGTATTCGTTGACGCCCTTGGGGTCGGTGAAGGTGAAGACTCCCTCCACGCTGTCCCGGCTTGCGCGCGAATCGACCGGCGAATTGTCCGTCAATGTCGCCCGAAACGATCCCGTTGCAGGGGCGTGCCGGTCGGACATGGGCGTTGGCCCCGCCGTCGTCGTGAACGCGGTCCCGTCGTCATTTAAGAGACGGGCTTTGACAGGCACGCCGATATCGTCTTCGAAGCCAAACGGATTGGCGGGTGTGCCGAACACCGTGGGATCGAGCCTGCGCGGGCCGGGCAGGATCCAGCGGACATCCCCGCCCGCCGCCTGCTGAAGTACGATTTGCTTGCCGGACGCCGTGGCGCCGTCTTGCGCCGCTCCGGCCGGCAGCGCCATGAATGCGATGGACAAGCTGATCCCTGTCACAATAATTTTCTTGAATGCGGGCATCAGTAGCTTCCTCCGGTTCGATCGATTCAGGTATCGCTACCTTTGATGCGGCGCGGAGGTGAATGGTTACGGTACCGGCGACGGAATTCGCGATAGGATCGAATTCCTCGGCGGCCCATCGCAAAAGTTGGCGTGGCTGATAGGCCGATTCGGGCAGTTCGACCGCCCCGAAGCCGTGGAAAACACTACTTCTGGCTGTGGTATCCGGTTGGAACAAAAAGATAGCGCATTCTTTCGACAATTTAGGTTAACATGCCTCCCTAACCGGCCCATTCGAGGTACTTCGTTGGGCTGATAATAAAGCCGAGTCGCATGGCAGGTGGTGGCGATCGGTAGGGGTAGGGCGGTGTCACTCGCGGTTCATTACGAGGACCTCTCGGGTGCGGAGGGGCCGAGCATCCGGTATAGACCGGAGCGGTTTCAAGCACGCGCGCTTTATGGGCAGTTTCCGCCGGAAGTCGAGATCGGCGGCGTTGCGCATAAGGTTCTCGATCTCAGCATGAGCGGTCTCGCCGTCGCGGTTCGGCGCGATCAGTTGGATTTCGGCGAGCCCGGCACCGAGATCGAACTACGGCTCCTCGATCAGGACGCGGAACTCTTTCGTGGCCGCGCCCGCGTTTGCCGCGTCGAGCCCACGCCGTTTCATACGAAGGTCGCACTGCACCTGATCGCGGGATACCTCGACCTGCCCAAAACCGTCGCCCAGCACCGGAAACTGTTGGCGCAACACACGGTTGGAGTCGGACCGGGCGTCGATCCGCGCTACCGCGAACACTGCGCGGACGTGCTCCATCTTCTGCGCCGCCATCGCTCGGCGCTCGGGGACATCGACCGCAGCCCGGTGTCGGATTTTATCGACCGCGAAAAACTCGAGGCGGAACTTCTGCCCCTGTGCGAGGAGCGGCTGCTGCCCGAATGGCGTGAGATCTGGCATGCGGGCAACGCGCTGGCCGCCCCCCTTATGGCGGACCCCGAGCGGTTGCGGGCCGTTAAGCGGTATACGGAACTCGTCCTCACGCCGGAATTCATGCCGGGGCCGTTGTGGCGGCGGGGATATGAAAAGCCCCTCGGGTATCCCGGCGATTTCGAGATGATGAACAGCGTCTACGCGTGGGAGCGCGAGGGAGACTCCGCTTACGGCAAGCTGCTTCACCGGATCGGCCTCGATGTCGCGGAATGTATTTCAACCCGCATGGCGTTGATGGAGCAGGCGATCGCCGAAGCCGTTGCCGGCAAGTCCGGCGACGAACCGGTGCGGATCACCAGTCTCGGGAGTGGCCCCGCGCAGGAGGTGATGAACTATCTGCGAATCAAGTCGCGGCCGCGGCGGGTCGAATTCACCTTGATCGATCAGGACGAGCGCGCCCTGTCCTGCGCCTACGCCAAAACCTATCCCGAGGTCGTCCGGCTCGGGGCCGAGGCCAGCGTCAACTGCCTGCACATTTCGTTCAGTCAGGTCATGCGCACCGGCCCCCTGTTCCAGAAGTCGCCCCTCCAGGACCTGATCTATTCGGTGGGCCTGGTGGATTATCTGTCGGCAAGACGTGCGCGGGCGTTCGTTACCGATCTTTACGACCAATTGGCGCCGGGCGGTCTGCTGATCGTCGGGAACATGAGAGACACGCCGCACGGCAACCTTTGGCCGCTGGAGTTCATCAGCGACTGGAGCCTAGTCTATCGGGACGCGGAAGAGATGCGCCATATGGCGGGCGGCACCGGCTCGGCGCGGCTGGAGGTGCGGACGGATCCCACGGGGCGGATTTATCTGCTGCGGGTCCGCAAACCGGGCAGGCCCCTTTAGGCGGCGTTACCTGAGCGCTGATACTCCGCCTTTCCCGCGGCGCCGAGCACCCGCGAGGGCGGAAGCAGAACCTTCACGATCGTGCCGCGGCCAAGCTCGCTCTCGAGCGTGAATGCCGCGCCGTGAAGCTCGGCGATCTTCTTGGACAGGGGCAGACCCAGGCCCGTACCCCCGTGTTCCCGGCTCTGGGAGTTCTCGACCTGGACAAAAGGCTCCATGACCAGGGGAATATCCTCCTCGGCGATGCCGATCCCGTTGTCGGCGACGGTGATCAAGACCGCGTTCTCGGAGTCGACGGAGACCGACAGCACGACGGCGCCGTTCTCCGGCGTGAACTTGACGGCGTTGGACACCAAGTTGATGACGAGTTGGCTCAGAAGCCTGCGGTCCGCAAGAACGGTGGGCCCGGTCCCCGAAAACTTGTGTGAAACCGTGACGCTCTTGCGGGCGGCGTCGCCACGCACCATGCGCAAGGCGTTCTCGAGCACTTCATGCAGATCGATCTCTTCCTCATCGAGGGCGAGTAGGTTGGCCTCGGCCTTCGACAGATCGAGGATGTCGTTGATGATGTTCAACAGATGGTTGCTGCTGCTGTGGATGTCTTCGGCGTAGGAGCGGTAGCGTTCCGATCCGATCGGTCCCAACAACTGCCGCATGAGGATTTCCGAAAAGCCGATCACCGCGTTAAGCGGCGTGCGCAACTCATGGCTGACGCTCGCAAGGAACTCGCTCTTGGCATGGTTGGCGGCCTGAGCTTTCTCCATGAGCGTTTCGGAGCGTTCCTTCTCTTCGGTGAGTAAGCGCCGGTCCGCGAAGTCGCGCCGCGCATAGAATTCCAAAGCATAGCTGGCGAAGACGCTTACCGAGATCGCCATGGCGAGAAAGAAGTCGTTGCTCAACAGTTTGAGGCTCGGAATAGGGTTCACGAATAAGGCCACGGCCTGATAGGCCAGAAACAAGCCGAGCGCCAGGGAACCCGCATAAATGAAGCGCAGCCGGATGAGGCTCGCCGCATACATCACCACGATGATGAGGCCCGCGTAATACCATTCGCTCGCGGGCGGTCCCGCCACGGCGGTCATCGCGATAATGCCGCCCCCCGCGGCGAGGGTGGCGACGGACAAGGCGATTTGCGCCCAACGGATAAACCGTGGCAGGAACGTGTAGGCGAGCACGGCGGCCAGAAGCGGGATCGCCACCGCGTATCGAACGAACCAGACGGCGAAGAGCCCGTCCGTCACGATGTAATAGTCGAGGACGCCAAACGAGGCGTATAGGACGATCGCGAAGAACAGGGACAACCGGATGATCCAGAGGGAACCCCTGATCTCGTCGGTGCGAAACTCCCGCTCCACGGCTTTATCGGCGAAACGCAGCGTCAGCGTGCTGAACGGTAGGGACTTCATGTCCGCACCCTTTGCCACGCCCTTGACCGTCATGGCGGTTTTCCCTCCCCACGCACCCTGTTCGGCAAAGGCGGGTGCCGGCCAAACCAGAGGAATCATAGGGAGATCGTGCCTAACGGTTTGTTAAGGCATACTCTAAATATGGTTGTTGCCCGCTAACCATCGCCAGCCGCGCGGCCTGTGGCGCGACGCTGGTTAATGGAGGCCAAACGGCGGCGCCACGAGAGTCTTTTGTTCGGTTAAATCGCCCCGCAGCGGACCGAGTTTGGCCGGAACCACGGCGCGGATCCCGCGTAGCGGCGGCTCGCCAACACGCGGCGCAAAGCGGTATTGTGGCCAAGTTGCGCGCTTAGGGCGTTTCCGGTTCACCTGGAATCGCTCAAGGCTGCTGGAATCGCCCAAGGCCGCGAGGCGGCCCGCCGGTTATCCGGCGCGCCCGCGCAGGCGCGGACCGTAGGTCCGCAGCCGTGAGCGACAAAAACTAGAGTGGTTCCGA
>JADFIH010000095.1:0-3722 GCA_022566715.1 Pseudomonadota bacterium
CGTCCCCCATTTTCCCCGTGGGACACATCGCGTCGCGCCGCGCCACGACCTCGTCAAGGCCGCCCCCGCCGTACTGGTCGACGATCCGGTGCTTTACCAGCGGCGTGTTCATGAGGCCGGGCACCACCGTGTTCGCGCGAATGCCTTTCTTGACGTACTGCATGGCCACGCCGCGCGTGAATTGAACCAGGCCCGACTTGGCCGCCTTGTAGGCGATCAGATCGCTGCCGTAATAGGTGAACCCGGCGACAGACGAGATGTTGACGATGGCGCCGCCACCCTGGCGTTCCATGATCGGCAAAACATACTTGCAGGCCAGGAAGACGCTCTTGAGGTTCAAGTCGATGTTGGCGTCCCAAACCTCTTCGCTCATCTCCACCGGCCCGCCCGGTGCCGATCCGCCCACGTTGTTGTGCAGAATGTCGATGCGCCCGAACGCGTCCATGCACGCCGCGGCCATGGCCTCGACGGACTTCGCCACTGTCGCATCCGTTTGGCACGCCACCGCCTCGCCGCCCTCCCTGAGAATGATGTCCCGAGTCTCTTCGGCGGCGGCGAGATTGACATCGGCGGCCAGGACGCGGGCGCCCTCGCGGGCATAAAGCGCGGCGGCGGCCTTGCCGTTTCCCCACCCCTCGCCGACCGATCCCGCGCCGACGACGAGCGCGACCTTATCTTGAACGCGGCCACTCATGGCGCCCTCCCTATACGGCAACCCTATTGCAATTCGCCTGGAGGATAGCATGGGATAGGATCGTCCCCGGGTGCGGGATACGAGGACTGCCTTGGCGATGATCAGCTTCATCCTGAACGGCGCGGCCGTGACGGTCGATGTGGAGGACGACACGCCCCTCCTCTGGGTGCTGCGCGACACCATCGGCCTGACGGGGACCAAGTTCGGCTGCGGCATCGGGGCCTGTGGCGCCTGCACGGTTCACATGGACGGACGGCCCGTGCGAACCTGCGTGTTGCCGGTGGAGGTCGCCGAGGGCCGCTCGATCACGACGATTGAAGGACTTGGCTCTACGGGCTCCGCGGGCTCTACGGGCTCCGGGGACGCCCGCCACGCCGTGCAGCAGGCCTGGATCGACGCTCAGGTGCCGCAGTGCGGCTATTGCCAATCCGGCATGATCATGGCCGCCGCCGCGCTTCTGGACGCAAACCCCGACCCCAGCGACGCGGACATCGATGCCGCCATCACCAACATCTGCCGCTGCGGCACCTACCAGCGCGTCCGCACCGCCATCCATGCCGCGGCCCGCGCGCGGAGGGTGGAATGAGCGGTCCCGGCCAAAAATTCCCCGACAGGAGCGGCCTCACGCGGCGCGGATTTCTGTTGAGCGGCGCGGCGGCGGGCGGCGGACTCTTTCTTGGCGGCCTGGTCACGGACGGCCGCAAAGGCCTTGCGGGTTTGCGCACCGCCCGGGCGGCGGAGGCGGGCACCAGCATCCCGCTCGACGCGCGCATCACGGTGAACACCGACGAAACGGTCACGATCTTCGTACCGCGCGCCGAAATGGGCCAGGGCGTTTATACGAGTCTGCCCATGCTTGCCGCCGACGAGTTGGACGTGGACCTTGCCAACGTCCGCGTCGAGGCGGCGCCGGTCGGCAAGGTGTACGTGAACTACGCGCTGTTTTTGCCGGAAGTGTCCAAGGCCGATGGCGCAACCGGGGACCGCGCCGAACGCTGGCTCGTGCGCAGCTTTCTGGGCTGGCAAATGACGGGCGGCTCGACCAGCGTACGCGATGCTTGGCGCACCATGCGCGTTGCCGGGGCGGCGGCGCGGCACATGCTGATCGGAGCCGCCGCCGCGGAAATGGACCTGCCGGTGAGCGAGTTGACGACGGAGCTCGGCTTCGTCGTTCACCGGGCGAGCGGGCGGCGCATGTCCTATGGGAGCCTCGCCGCCGCGGCGGCCGAGCAAGAGCCGCCCGGCAACCCTCGCCTGCGGGATGCGTCCGAATACCGCTACATCGGCCGCCCCATACCCCGGCTCGACGCGCCGTCCAAGACCGACGGCAGCGCCATCTTCGGCATCGACGTGCGCCTACCCGGAATGGCCTACGCGGCGGTGCGCCACGTGCCCGTGTTCGGCGGCAGGCTAGTGGGTTTCGACGGTGCGGCCATCCGCGGCATGCCGGGGCTCGACCGCGTCGTCGAGGTTCCCGGCGGGATCGCCGTCGTCGCCGATTCCTATTGGCGCGCCCGCCGGGGCGCCGACGCCCTCCCCATCGAGTTCGACCCCGGCCCGGCCCGTGACCTCTCCAGCGAGACGATACTCGCCCAATTCCGTACCGACCTCGACTCGGGCCGCCGCGAGGTTTCTCTCCAGGACCGGGGCCAACCGCGAGACGTCTTCGACGCCGCGCCAATCGTGGTGGACGCGGAATACCAGGTGCCGTACCTCGCCCACGCCACCATGGAGCCGATGAACTGCACCGCGCTCGTCACGGACGGGTCGTGCGAGGTCTGGATCGGCACCCAGGCGCCCGACTTCGTCGAGGACGCCGCCGCCCGCATCACCGGGCTGCCGCGCGAACGGATCAAGGTCCACGTGACCTTCCTGGGCGGCGGTTTTGGCCGCAGGCTGGAAACCGACGTGGCGGCGCAGGCCCTCACCGTCGCCAATCAAATGAAAGGCCGTCCGGTGAAACTCGTCTGGTCTCGCGAGGAGGACATGCAGCACGACATGTACCGCCCCGCCGCGTTGTCCCGGTTCCGGGCCGTCCTCGACGGCAACGGTCTCCCGCTCGCGGTGCATCACCGCTTCGCCACGCAGGAGATGTTCAAGCAGTATGCCGAGCGCAACCTGGGGTTCTTTGCGCGCACCGCGGTGGGCAGCGTGGCGGACCAGCGCGAAATCGGAGCCGCGACGCGATGGCCCTACAAGACGCCGCACCTGCGCGTGGACTGGGTCAAAAGCGAGGCCGTGGTGCCGGTGGGCAACTGGCGCAGCGTGAGCCATTCGTTCGGCGCCTTTTTCAACGAGGTCTTCATCGATGAACTCGCCGCCGCCGCCCGCAAGGATCCCGTCGAATACCGCCGCGCGTTATTACAGGCGCAGCCGCGGCGCCGGGCGGTCCTCGACGAGGTGGCGCGCCGGGCGGACTGGAGAAAACCCCTGCCGCCGGAATGGGGCCGCGGCATTGCCCTGCACGAATCGTTCGGATCGATCGTCGCCCAGGTCGCCGAGGTGCGCGTCGGGCCGGACGGGGCCATCCGCGTCGAGCGCGTCGTCTGCGCCGTCGATTGCGGCGAAGTGATCAATCCCGACACCATCGAGGCACAAATCCAGAGCGCCATCGTGTTCGGCCTCAGCGCCGCCCTCCATGGAGAAATCACGCTCCGGGACGGGCGGGTCACGCAGCGGAATTTCCCCGACTACGAAGTGCTTCGGTTGGCCTCCATGCCGCGCATCGAGACCGTAATCCTGCGCGGCGGCGACACCATCGGCGGCATTGGCGAGGTCGGAACACCGCCCATCGCGCCCGCGCTCGTCAACGCCATCTTCGATGCGACCGGCCGCCGCCTGCGCACTTTGCCCTTGGCCGGTCAGGAGGGTTTCGGTGCTTAGCCAATAGCGTTCGTCCAAACTTCCCTGCCCTGCCGGGAGGGTTGCGCTTCTTTATCATGCAGCAGCTTCGCTTCGGTCAACATACCCCCGCCAACCAGGGAGGGGGGGTAGAAAGAACGCGTTTCGCGGAGGTCTCCACAAGTGG
>JADFIH010000095.1:3732-11477 GCA_022566715.1 Pseudomonadota bacterium
ACACCACTCCTCCCCCTTAATGGGCTGAGATCGGACCGTGACGCCATCTAATACCCCTCCCCCTTGATGGGGACAGTAGGGGGTCGGCAAGGTGAGCGATTGGAGGGCGCCTTCAGTTCGACGCGTCAACACCCACGGCATCGGAGACATGCTCGAATCCGTCAACCGCAAGGAGGGCGGCCAACTCCGCCTTGATCCGACCGGCCAATCCCGGGCCCTCGAAAACGAGCGCCGTATAAAGCTCGACGAGGCTCGCGCCGGCCCTGATCTTGGCGTAGGCATCGGCGCCTGACGCGACGCCGCCGACACCGACCAACGTCATTTGCGCCTTCGTCAGGCGGTAGACCTCGCGCAACAACGCGGTCGAGCGCTCGAAGAGGGGCCGGCCGCTAAGTCCGCCGGGCTCTCCGGCGTGGCGGCTTTTCAAACCATCGCGCAATTCCACCGAGGTATTGCCGATGATCAGCCCGTCGAGCGTGCGGGCCAGGGCGGCCTCGGCAATGCCGGCGGTATCCTCGGGCGCAAGATCCGGCGCGATCTTCAGCAATAGGGGAGTGGGCCGGTCTTGGCCCACGCACGCGGCCTCGCGCGCCGCGAGCACCCGGTCGAGCAGGGCCTCGAGCTGCCCGCGCGCCTGCAAATCCCGCAGGCCCGGCGTGTTGGGCGAGGACACGTTGACCACGAGATAGTCGGCCTGCCGCGCGAAGCGCCGCACGCCGGCTTCGTAATCGGCGGCAGGGTCGGCACTGTCGCGGTTGGCGCCAAGGTTGATGCCCAGGACTCCCTTGGCCCCCCCTTGGGCCCCGGTTTCGCGCCCCGCCAGGCGCGCGGCCACGGCATCATGCCCCTCGCCGTTGAATCCCAGGCGGTTGATGACCGCGCGGTCCCGCGAAAGCCGGAACAGCCGGGGGCGCGGATTACCCTTTTGCGGCCGGGGCGTTACGCTGCCGGCCTCGACAAACCCGAAGCCGAGCCCGAGCATCGCATCCACCACCGCCGCGTTCTTATCGAACCCCGCGGCCAGGCCGACCGGGTTCGCGAAGTCGAGACCCCACAGCCGTTGCGCGAGGCGCGGGTCGTCTGCCTCGGCGCGCCGCCTGACCAGCCCATGACGCAGGGCCCAAATGGTCAGACCGTGCGCCGCCTCGGGATCGAGAAAGCGGATCAGCGGCCCGGCGAATCGGTAGCTATTCACGTGACGAGCAGGCGCTCCCGCGCCGGTTTTTCCGCCGGGTTGGCCGGAGAGGGACTAGACCTCGGCAGGGACGGTGTCCCCCTTCCGTGGGCGTTGGCGCGAGCGCGCCAGGACGAAAGCGTTGCCTAGCAATACCACGAGCACCCCGAGCGCCGCCAGCGGCGTCCATTGGAAATCCTCGAACAATGTCGAAAGAAAAAGAGCGACCACCGGAAACATCACCATGACATAGCCCGCCCGTTCCGGCCCGAGGCGGCCCACCAAGGTGAAGAAGAACCAGAACCCCAACACCGACGCGAAAAGGACGAGGTACGCCATCGATCCCACGTAGGCCGCGCTCCACTCGAAGGTGAACGGCTGCCCGCGCACGACCGTAACCAGTGCGACGATGACGGCGCCGTAGCCCATGCCGTAGGCCGTCAGCTGCACCACCGGAATGCGCGCCCGCTGACCCTGCGCCGAGACGATCGTGCCGAGGGACGCGAGCACCGCGGCAAGCAGCGCGAGGCCAAAGCCCTTTGCGCCCCGTCCCGCCACGTCGAAGGCCGCGATGTCGCTCCAAAAGATCAGCGCGATTCCAGTCAACCCGAAGAACGCGCCGATCAGCACCCAGGGGCTGGTGCGTGTTCGCAGCAGCACGGCGGCGAATACGATGTTGAAAACGACGACGCTCGAGAAGGCGACGGCGGTGAGGCCGCTCGCGATGTAGAGTTCCGACAGGTAGATGCCGATGTAATTGAGGGAGAACATGAACGCGCCCAACGCCAGGAACAAAGCATGTTTGCGCCAACCGAACCTCAGAGAGCGCCCGGTCGCCAGGCAAAAGCCGAACATCACCACGGCCGACAGGGCGAAACGATAGGTGACGGAGGCTTCCGGCGCGACTGTCCCGAGCTGAAAGGTAATGCCGTAAAACGACGACCCCCAGAGCAGCACCGTCACGGCGTAAAGAACATAGGTCATAACCGGAACCAAACCTCACCGCGGACGCGGCGTCTAGAACGGTCTCCAGGCAGGTGGAGTCATAGGGGCGGTTTCCACCCCCTCCCTCATTTTGGCGAAGGGTTAGGGAGGGGTAGTGCCTGGCCCTTCCCGCTAAACCCCCTCGCGGCCATGGGGCGCGGAGAAGTCGACCACCGGTCCCTTGGGCACGATACCCAAGGGGTTGCGCAGTTCGCTGATCGAATAATACCCGGCTTTGTAGATGCCGGTGTCGACCGTCTCGGCGACGCCGGGAACCTGGTAGAGCTCGCGCGTGTAGGCGGACAGGTTGGGATAATCGGCGATGCGCCGTTTGTTGCACTTGAAGGCGCCGACATAGGCCACGTCGAACCTGACCAACGTGGGGAAGAGCCGCCAGTCCGCCTCGGTGATACGACCGCCCGCGATGTAGCGGTTGGACGCAAGGTGCGCATCGAGCTTGTCGAGAGTATCGAACAGCGTGTCGAAGGCTTCCTCGTAAGCCTCTTGCGAGCGCGCGAACCCCGTGCGGTAGACCCCGTTGTTGACGGTTTCGTAGATCAGGCCGTTCCACTCGTCGATGGCCGCGCGGCCGTCCTCCGGGTAGAAATCGGTGTTGTCCCCGGTGAAGGCGTTGAAGGCGCCGTTGAACATGCGGATGATCTCGGACGATTCGTTGTTGACGATCACCTCGCGCTCCTTGTCCCACAGGACGGGAACCGTCACCCGCCCCGTGTAGCCGGCCTGGCCCAGGGAATAAATCTCGTGCAGAAAGGACTTGCCCAGCAAGGTGTCGGCGTAGCCGTCCAACTCGCCGCCGAATTCCCAACCCTGGCCGCTCTTGCGTAGGGGCGATGTCACGGACATGGAGATCACGTCCTCGAGCTTCTTGAGCTTGCGCATGATCATGGTGCGGTGCGCCCAGGGGCAGTTGATGGCGACGTAGAGGTGATAGCGGCCGGTTTCAGCCGGGAAGCCGCCTTCGCCGCTCGGACCGGGCGCGCCGTCCGGCGTCACCCAGTTGCGCAGCTTCGAGTCGGCGCGTAGGAAACGCCCGTCCTTGCCCGTTATTTGTGCAGCGCTTTCGTCGTCCGTCCAGGACCCGTCGACCAGAATACCCATGTCGCACCCTTTAACCGTTCCAACCTAGGCACCATAGCGGACCCGGAGCCGGCCCGGCCAGGGCGCTTCGTCACGTTTGCGCGACAGCGCCCCCTGGCGGGCGGGGGCCGGGGGCCCTAATCGTCGCCCCTAATCGTCGCCCTTGTAGGCCGCGCCGCTCCAGATCAGGCGTGTGCGCGGCGGCCCGCCGAAGGTGCTCAAGAGAGAGGCGCGGAACGCCTAACCTGACGGAGAACGAAGCATCGGTCCGAATATTGCCTTTCCGACCTCCAACCCTTCCTGCATGGACAGCGCGTAGCCCCGTTGATCCGGGTGCTCCTCCAAGCGCCATTTCTCCAGCGCCACGTCCGACGCGAAAAAAGCCAGCACCGTGCATAACGTATTGGCCGCCGTCCCATGCGTGGGCCTGATCCCCGACCAGACGACGGCATTGCCAGGCTCATGGGACTCCAATTGTGCGCCTTGGTTCTTGGTGGAGATACGAATCAGGCGCCCGGTTGCCCTGCATGACGACTCAATGGTGACGTCGGCGCCGTACATGTAGCCCACGCCGAGCGCATCTATGGCGCACATTGCGTAGACCGTTCGATCTCCTACCGTGATGCGGTGCTCGGTCTTATTGTCGGTGAGTGGATAGGCGCCCGTGATGCTCTCGCCATCGCCGCTGAGCACAACCAAGTCGCGCTTCCTAAGTTTCTGAAGAAGGCGGCGAACCTCCTGAAGGCTTAGATGCGCCGCCTCGGTCAGTTCGGACAAGCTCGGCGCGCGTCCCACCGACAGATAGGAGCGGAGAACAGTCTTTCTGATCTGGTCTTCGTCCGGCTGAAAGTCCGCCCAGCAATCTTCGGCCCCAAAGGCCTCCAAAATGGCGCTCAGAGCGTGCCGCGCATTTTCCGAACTGACGGCGTCCCACTCTGGGAAGGTCACGCCGGGCCTGAACTCCAGTGAAAATGGCCCCTTCACCGCCCTCGGCTGCTCGATTGTCTCAATGCTTGCCATCGGAGGCTCCTTTTCCCGGAAATCCATGGGTGCGGCTGGTTGAGGCCGGCGCGATCCGGCGCCCCTTCCAACGGCGTAATAAAGCGTACGAGATGAACAGCGCCAGCGCCCCCAAAGCGAGCAATGAGGAGAGACCAAACCAACTGAAGACCACGAAGGTCGAACCAGCGGCCACGGCGCCAATCAAGAAGGGCAAGGCGCAGCACACGCCCACGCCCGCGACGGCGAGCCAGCCCAGCGGAAAGGAACGGGATTTCACTTCGTCGTCAGGTTCGCGCGTCATCGACTCACCTCAACCGGCGCAGCACGACAACTTCGACACATCTTTGTCGAAAGTCTGGGCGGCAAGCTTGAGGCCTTCCACCGTGGTCAGGTAGGGGAAGATCGTGGCGGCAAGGTCGGCCACCCGCATACGTGCTTTTATGGCGATTGCGGCGGTCTGAATGCTATCGCCCGCTTCGGGCGCTAAAATGTGCGCGCCAAGGAGCCTGTCGGTCGCACGATCGGCGACAAGCTTGATCAGGCCCCTTGTGTCCCTTGCCGCCAGCGCCCGCGGTACCGCGTCGAGCGGCAGTACGGACGTTTTCACGTCGACATTTCGCTCCCTCGCGCGTGCTTCCGTAAGACCGACCGTGGCGACTTGCGGGTCCGTGAAGGTCACGGCGGGCATCGCCTCCGCGTCGTAACGATGTTCGCCGCCATTTAGGGCGTTCTCGGCCGCCCACTTGCCGCCGTAGGCCGCCATATAAACATACATGTCGCGCCCGGTGACGTCGCCGACGGCGTAGATGTTCTCGTTCGTTGTGCGAAGGAAATCGTCGACTAGAACGCCGCCCTCGGCGCCCAACGCAACGCCGACGCTTTCGAGACCGAGGTCTTGCGAATTCGGGATTCGGCCGGCCGCAACCAATAGTTTATCGCCGGAGATTCGCTCCAAGCGCCCGTCCACCGCAATGGAGAGCACGATCCGGCCTTCTTCCTCGGCCACACGGTGGTAGGTCACGCCCTTCCTTATGCTCAACCCCTCCGCCACCAGGTACCCTTCAAGGGCATCGCTCAGTTCAGGTTCGATGTGGGGGAGCAGACGGCTGCGGCACACGACGGTGACCGAGACGCCGAACCGCGCGAACATCTGCGCCAGTTCGAGTCCGACATAACCGCCGCCCATGACGATCAGGGAGGCCGGCAACTCCTTGAGTTCAAGCGCTTCGGTGCTCGTCAGGAAGGGAACGTCTTGCAAGCCCGGGATCGCCGGAATCGCGGCCCTGGCGCCGGTGGCCACGATCGTCTTGCCGGCGGCAAGTCGTGCGCCCGCGACGGAGATGCTCCCCGGGCCGAGCGTTGCCGCGCCTTCGAGGTAGCTGATCCCGTCGTATTCGTTGAGAAGGTTGCGGTATTTGGCCTCCCGCATCGACCCTACAAGCTCGTCCTTTTGTGCCTGGACGGCCTGCCAGTCCGTCAACCCGGCCCGGACCTCAATTCCTTGAAACCTAGAGGCTGACTTTGCCAGGTGGAGCGTTTCAGCGGCCCGAATCAGGGTCTTCGAAGGAACGCAACCGACGTTCACACAAGTGCCGCCGATGGTGCCGTGGCCGATCAGCGCCACGCTCGCGCCAAGCTCGGCGGCCCCAATGGCGGCGGCAAAGCCGGCTGACCCGGCGCCGATCACGGCGAGGTCGAACGTCTTGGAAGTCCTGTGGTTTTCAATATTCTGGCTCATTTCGGCACTCGTCATCCACCTAAAGCGGTTGCATTGCTCCTAGCCCTGAAGATAATCCCTGTACTAGGTACAGGTTCAATGGGCGCCCTCTCACGAAAGCGTGAGCAGAGGATTGAATGGAAAGCAATCGAGCGGCATGACCGTTTCTGACATCCTATCCATCGGAGAACTGGCCGGCCGGGCCGGCTGCCTGGTCGAAACCGTGCGGTATTACGAGCGGGCCGGCATCATGCCGTCCCCGCCGCGCAGCGAGGGCGGCCACAGGCAGTACACGTTGGAGCACCTCAAGCGTTTGAATTTTGTCCGCCGCTGCCGCGATCTCGGTATCAACCTGAAGCGGACCCGCGGCCTCCTCGGGCTCGTGGACGAAGGTGGCGAGACGTGCGCCCAGGTAAAGGGGATCGCGACCGATCACCTCGCAGAGATTCGCAGGAAGTTATCGGACCTCAGAAAGATGGAACGCGTGATGAAGGATATGGTGGCAACTTGCGATGAGGGGAAAATTCCGGCCTGCCCGATCATCGACGCGCTCTACCGCGCATAGGGGCCGCGCTCTAATCGTCGCCCCTAGTCGTCGCCCCTAGTCGTTGCCCTTGTAGGCCGCGCCGCCGTCCATCATGGCGTGCGCCAGGTTCAACTTGGAAACCGTCGGTTTGGGATAGGCCTTGCGGCTGTGCGTCAGGCCGAGGCCGAGCACGGTTTCGGCCAGCTTGTAGGTCAGCGGCCCCGGATTGATCACCGGCACCGGCAGGTTCTCGGCCAGGTGCGCGTGGGCCTCGTGCATGGTGGTGGAACCGAGGCAAATGACCTCGGCGCCGTCCTCGACGCATTGCAGTCCCGCCGCGACCAACTTGGGGAACACCACGTCCTCCTTGCCGCCGAGCAGGTTCTCCGGGTCGGGCATGATGTCGGGCGAGCGGATCGAGACGCACTTGTCGGCCAGGCCGTACTCGCGCAGGCCCTTCTCGTAGATCTTGATCCAGGGGTCCCACTGGGTCAGCACGGAGAACCGGCTGCCCAGCATCAAGGCCATGAGGTAGGACGCCTGGCCCGGGCCGATTACCGGGATGTCGAGGATCGAGCGCAGGGGGCCCAATCCTGAATCGCTCATGGTGTCGATGCAGACGGCGTCGTAGCCGTCCTCCTGCGCGGTGATGCCGGCCTCGAACATGGACATGTCGGCCAAGACGTAGTCGTGATAGCTGTCGTAAAGCGCGGGCCCGGCCTTGACCGGGCGGAAATCGAACTCAATGTCCGGGCCCAACGTGACCGAATTCACCTGCGCGCGGCGTTTGGATAGTCCGTTTTCATCGAATGCAAACGGCACGAGTACGACGACCTTGG
Organism: Pseudomonadota bacterium; assembly: GCA_022566715.1. Classification (GTDB taxonomy): domain Bacteria; phylum Pseudomonadota; class Alphaproteobacteria; order SHVP01; family SHVP01; genus JADFIH01. The sequence continues at coordinate 11,073 of JADFIH010000095.1, forward strand.
CCATGGCTTCCTCTCCCTATGTCTTTGTTACCGGCGGTTGCCTCCCGGAGCTATAGCGGGCCGGCGAGGAGGCGTCCATGCGCGGGGGCAGGTTGCGCCGGGCGCAGCCAAACCCGCCGCCGCAGAACAAACCGGGTACATCCGCGGCCCGATCCCGCTAAGATAGCCCGCATGAGGAAGGATCATGAACGCGCCTGACGAAGCGGCGGTCCTGCCCGCGCGCCCAATCGCGCCCCCAATCGCACCCCCACTGGCGCGCCCAATCGCGCCCCCAACCGCACCCCCAACCGCACCCCTTGGCACCAGCGCCGGGATCACCCGGGGTGTGGGGCGCCTGCTCAGCGACCTTGGCTCCGACTGGCTGCGCGAGTTCCGCCTGGCCCCCGGGCGGCGCGTCGCCCCGAT
>JADFIH010000096.1 GCA_022566715.1 Pseudomonadota bacterium
CGAGGCTTTAACCAAAGTGCGCCGGCGCGCCGCCAAGAAGCTCGACCGGGCCGTGGCCCAGGAGCTTGCGCCCCTCAAGCTCGGCAAGGCGCGTCTGCGCACCCGCATCGACTCCGACGGCGTGGGCGGACCCGAGGGCCGCGACACGGTTTTGTTCGAGGTTGCGACCAACGAGGGTCAGGCCTTCGCGCCGCTCGGGCGCGTCGCTTCGGGCGGCGAACTCAGCCGCTTTCTGCTTGCGCTGCGTGTCGTGCTCGCCGGGAAGGGGGCCGGCAAGACCCTCATCTTCGACGAGGCCGACAGCGGCGTGGGCGGCGCCACGGCCGACGCGGTGGGGGAACGCCTGGCCCAACTGGCGGCCGAGGGTCAGGTGCTGGCGGTGACCCATTCGCCGCAGGTCGCGGCCCGCGCCGATCATCATTGGCGCGTCGTGAAAACGGACGCGGGCGATGGGAAACGCGGCGTTTTGGCCCGGGTCGAAGAGCTCTCGCCCGAGGGACGGCGGGAAGAGGTCGCGCGCATGCTGGCCGGCGCCGAGATCACCGAAGAGGCGCGCGCCGCCGCCCGCCGCCTGATCGAACGCACTCCCGTTCCGGAGGAGTTACCGGCATGAGCGGGGACGGCGCGGCCCCTGTCCCCGTCGAAAAGCTCACAAAAAAACAAGCCGCCGCCGAACTGAAGCGCCTTGCGGCCGGCATCGCCGAGCATGACCGGCTCTACCACGCCGAAGACGCGCCCGCGGTCAGCGACGCCGAGTACGACGCCCAACGCCGGCGCAACGACGCCATCGAGGCGCGGTTTCGTGATCTCATTCGTGCCGACAGTCCGGGCGGGCGCGTGGGAGCGGCGCCGTCCTCGGGCTTCGCCAAGGTCACCCACGCCAAACCCATGCTGTCCCTGGGCAACGCGTTTGCCGACGAGGACGTGGCCGATTTCGCGGCGCGCATCCGGCGCTTCCTTTCGCTGCACGAGGACGAGACGCTTGTGGTCGTCGCCGAACCGAAGATCGACGGCTTGTCGGCGTCCCTGCGCTACGAGGGCGGACAGCTCGTGCGGGGCGCGACGCGCGGCGATGGCTTGGTGGGTGAGGACGTGACCGAAAATCTGCGGACCGTTTCCAGCGTCCCGCAGCGCCTTGCGGGCGCCCACGTGCCCGATGTGCTGGAGGTCCGGGGCGAGGTCTATATGCAACGGGACGATTTCGCGGCCCTGAACGACGCGCGGGCGGTGGCCGGCGAGGCGCTTTACGCCAACCCGCGCAACTCGGCGGCCGGCAGCCTGCGCCAGATCGACCCGGCGGTCACGGCGGAGCGGCCCCTGCGCTTCCTGGGCTACGCCTGGGGCGAGGTCTCGGAGGAATTGGGCCAAACCTACTGGGAGGCCCGCGCGCGCTTCGCGGAGTTCGGATTTGTCCTCAACGAACCGGCGCGGCGCTGTGCCGATGTTGAGGAGTTGCTGGCCTACTACTCCGAAATCTACGCCGCGCGGCCCGAGCTGCCCTACGACATCGACGGCGTCGTCTACAAGGTCGACCGGCTCGACTGGCAGGACCGGTTGGGGTTCGTGACGCGCAGCCCGCGCTGGGCCCTGGCCCATAAGTTCCCGGCGGAGCAAGCCCAGACCATCCTGCGCAAAATCGAAATCCAGGTCGGGCGCACCGGCGCGCTCACGCCGGTGGCGCGGCTCGAACCCGTGACCGTGGGCGGTGTCGTCGTCACCAACGCGACCCTGCATAACGAGGAGGAAATCGCCCGCAAGGACATCCGCGCCGGCGACACCGTCGTCGTGCAACGCGCCGGCGATGTGATCCCACAGATCGTGAAGGTCCTGAAGGAACACCGCAAGAGGGGCGCGCGGCGCTACAAATTCCCCAAGGTCTGCCCCGCCTGCGGCAGCCAGGCCGTGCGTGACGTGCGCGATGCAAAGACGGGGGAGGAGGAGAAGGTGCGGCGCTGCACCGGTGGCCTGATCTGCCCGGAACAGGCGGTGGAGCGGTTGCGCCACTTCGTGTCGCGCGACGCCTTCGACATCGAGGGCCTGGGCGAAAAGCAGATCGCCGCGTTCTGGAGCGAAAAGCGCGTCCAAAGGCCGGGCGACCTGTTCCGCCTGCGCGAACAGGACGAAGACAGCGATACGCCGCTTGCGTCCTGCGAAGGTTGGGGCGAGCAGTCGGCCGGCAATCTTTTCGACGCCATCGAGGCGCGGCGAACGATCCCGCTGGCGCGTTTCATATTCGCGCTCGGCATCCGCCACATCGGGCAGGCCAATGCGCGCCTGCTGGCCCGCAGCTATGGGACGCTCGACGCCGTCCTCGCGGCCATGAGCGAGGCGCGGGACCCCGAGGGCGAGGCCTACGCCGATCTCCTCAACATCGAGGGCATCGGCTCGAAGCTCGCCGACGCGCTGGTGCAGTTCTTCGCCGAGCCCCACAACCTGGATGTGGTTTTAGACCTCAAGGGGGAAGTGGCCGTCGAGGCGGCCGAGGCGCCCGCCGCCCAATCGCCGGTCTCCGGTAAGACCGTGGTGTTCACGGGAACGCTCGAAACCATGAGCCGCGGGGAGGCCAAGGCCCAGGCCGAATCCCTGGGCGCTAAGGTCGCGGGGTCGGTGTCGAAAAAGACCGACTACGTGGTCGCCGGACCCGGCGCGGGCTCGAAACTCAAAAAGGCGCGGGAACTCGGCGTCGCGGTTCTTAGCGAGGAGGACTGGCGGGCCTTCGTTCGGTCGTAATTGGGGTGCGATCCTAACCGGGGTGCGGCCGTAAGAAGAACGGGATGGACAACCCCGGCCTCCAGGGGGAGTGGAGGCCGGGGCGGTCACAAACGGCGGGCCATCCGTTAATTGGTGGCCGAGCCGTAAAGAATATCGCCGAAGAGCGGCCCGGAACCGCTCGTCAGCTCGAAAAACGTGACGTGGGGCATGGCGTTGCCGTCGAGCGCGAACTCGACCAGTTGCCCGAGTTTGTTGCCCTTGTTCTCGAACACCGTCGTGCTGGACCAGGCGCCGTTCTTGCGCGACGCGTACTTCAGGACGGCGCGGTCGGTGAACATGATGTGCGGGTTGCCGTCGGCGTCGAGCGCGATCGCCGTGATCTTGCGGGCGCCTGTCATGCCGGCCTGAATCTTGTCGAGGGCGCCGACATCTTCCGTCTTCCACGCGCCGCCTTCGCGCCAGGCATGGCGCACGATCCCCGTGGCCCCGCCGGTGACGGAGAGGTAGGAGATATGCGGCGCGCCTTTCGAATCATAAGCGAGGGACGAATAGCGCCCGACGTCTCCCCCTGAATCGACGGTCGTCAAGGTCCAGGTGCCGGCCGCGCCCGCGCCCCGCTCGGCATAAACCAGGTCGGCGGAGCCCGCGTCGAAGTAGCTGATACCGACGACGCCTTGGCCCACCTTGATGCTGACGGCGAACTCGTAGGGCTGTGGACCGCTGCCCACCTGTTCGACCTTGACCTCGCCAAAGGCGTTCGTGATGTATTCGATGCCGTCCTGCGAGCCGAACTGCGACGGATCGACCCCGGCCAAGTGCCAGACGCCGTTATCCTCCACGGCGATGTCGGCGTCCCATTGATCGTGGCCGGGGTCCTTGATTGTCGTCAGCGTCCAGGCCCCGCCATCGTTCGTGAGGACGACGCCGGCGCCGAGGCGCGGGTTGAATCCTGACGACTGGTGGTCGTGGTAGGTGATGTACGGCGTGCCGCCGCTGGTCACGGCGATGTCGATGGGCCCATAGAAATATCCCTCCGACACCGTCTCGGTCTTCCATTGGCCCGACTTGTTTGTCGTGTAGAAGGCGGCGCCGCGAATCTCCTCGGTTAGGAAAGTGATGTGGGGCGTGTTGGCGGCGTCCAGCGCCAGGGCCGGCTTGATGCCCTCGCCGACCTTCTCGAAGCTCCATTTCAACTCGGCGGCGCCCGCCGGCGCCATCAAAGCGGCGCCAATCGTCAGCACCGAGGCGGCCGCCGTGAGGGCCGCAAACGCACATAGGCCACGCGTGGAAATGGCATTTTTCATCTTGCAAGCTCCCATTGAGAAATATCCTGGCCGGGGCCGGCTTTCGCCTGGGCGGCTAATATTGACCCGAATACTATCCTCTCGGGCGGGGGCTCCGAATTACATCACCGTGATTGGGTTGTGACCGGAGCGTGACATCGGCGATGCGGACTATTTCGCCAAGCTCGCGGTGGAACTGGAAAAAGCCTGCGGGCCGACGATCGAGTCGGACTTTGCCGTGGAGCTGGTTCTGGCGCGGAGCGCCGGTTAGGCGCCGATGGGCGCTGTCGCCTCGCGCAGCCACTCCGCTTCGTCCGTATTCAAAAGCGGCGTCAGGGTTTCGCGCACCCGCGCGTGGTAGGCGTCGAGCCAGGTTCGTTCGGTCTCGTCCAGGAGCTTGAGGTCCACCAGGTTGCGGTCGATCGGCGCCAGGGTGAGCGTTTCGAATTCCAGGAACTTGGGATCGGCGCCGGCCAGGTCCTTTGCTTCGCGCACGGCGACAAGGTTCTCGATGCGGATGCCGTAGGCCCCGGGCTTGTAGTAGCCGGGCTCGTTGGAGACGATCATGCCGGGCAGCAGGGGCTGCCGGTTGGGAACCTTCGAGATGCGCTGCGGCCCCTCGTGCACGTTGAGATAGCTGCCCACGCCGTGACCGGTGCCATGGTCGAAGTCCAGCCCGGCCTGCCACAGGGCGTTGCGCGCCAGGGCATCGAGTTGCGAGCCCGTCGTGCCTTCCGGGAATCGGCAGGTGGCGAGCGCGATGTGTCCCTTGAGCACGCGCGTAAAGCGGTCGCGCTGTTCCGCGCCGGGCTCGCCGATGGCGATCGTGCGGGTCACGTCCGTCGTGCCGTCGAGATATTGCGCGCCGGAGTCCAACAAAAATAGCTCACCCTTGTTCAAGGTTCGGTTTGTCTCGGGCCCGGCGCGGTAGTGCACGATGGCGCCGTTCGGACCCGATCCGGCGATGGTCGGAAAGCTCAGGCGTTGGAAATGCTTGCCGCCCGAACGGATGCGGTAGAGCTCGTCCGCCGCCGTAATTTCGTCGAGCCCATTTGCCGCACCCGTGGTCGAGAGCCAGGCCAGGAAGCGCGTCAAGGCCCGGCCGTCGCGGACGTGCGCGGCGCGCATGCCGCCGAGTTCCACGTCGTTCTTACAGGCCTTGGGCAGAACGCAAGGATCGGATCCGCGCTTCACCTTGGCGCCGGCGTCCTCCAGACGCTGGAAGACGAAGGATGCGGCGGTCGTGGGATCGGCGAGCACGCAGGCCTTGTCCGCGCCCAGCCTGTCGAGCGCCGGGGCAAAGTCCTCCAGCCGCGAGAGCGTGACCGCATTGCCGAGGTGCGCGGCCGTCTCCGCCTCCACCTTGCGTGGATCGACGAACAATTCGACCGAGGCGTCGGCGCGCAGCAGGGCAAAGCAAAGCGTGACCGGGCTGTATTCGAGGTCGCCGCCACGCACATTGAGAAGCCAGGCGATCGAATCGGGGAAGGTGAGGACGGCGGCATCGACACCGTCCTTGGCGAAGCCTTTGGCCAGGCGCTCGCGCTTGGCGGTGGAACTTTCGCCCGCGAACTCGGCCGCGTGCGCCACCATGGGTGTGAGCGGCGGGCCGGGGCGGTCGTGCCAGACGGCGTCGATGGGGTTCGAGTCGCAGGCCCGAAGTGTCCCGCCCGCTTTTTCGCAGGCCTTGCGGTAGCGCTCGACGCCGCTTGGAGTTTGCAACCATGGATCGTAGCCAAGGACGCCGTCCCCAAGGTGCTCCGCGACCCAGTCCGTGGCCGGCTCCTCGGTGAGGTGGCGGGGGGTGAACAGGGCGGTGTCCGTCTGCGAACGGACCTGAAGGGTGTAGCGGCCGTCGACAAAAATCGCCGCCTTGTCCGCCAAGACGACGGCCAAGCCCGCCGACCCGGCGAACCCAGTCAGCCATTGCAACCGCCGGGCGTGCGCCGGCACCCATTCGGCCTGGTGTTCGTCCTGTAGGGGGACCACGAAACCGGCCAGGCCCCGCTTTTTCAGCTCGCCGCGCAGGGCCGCGAGCCGGCCCGCGGAGCCCGCCGTATCGGTTCTGTCCGCTTTGGCGTCCATGGCCGGGTTATGCCCTCCGCCTGGCCGAGGGCAAATACCCTGGCGGGCGCCGGGCTATGCATTTTTCGCAGGGCAGCATTGCCGAAACGTAGACCAAAAAGGCCCCGCAAGTCATTGAAATTTAACGGCTGTAGAGCAATATTCCGGCCATGAACGAGGCGGCGCCATGGTGGCCCAGCCTCCAGTAGGACAGGAAAAATGACGACACAGACATCATCGAACATTGGGACCACGGGGACCGTCGGCGCTCCGACGCAGGACCTCCCGCCCCAAGTTTCCTCCCAAGATTCCCTCAAGGATTCCGTGGAGATCATGGCCGCGGCGCAGACGCTCCGCAGCGAGGAAGTGGGCAAATTCATGACCATCGCGGCCCGGTTCATCGGGCGGGTGTTAGGGCCCGTTTTTCGCGCCATCGGCGAGTTTTTCGGCCGCCGGCAGGAAATGGCCGAGCTCATGAGGCTCAACGACCGCGAGCTCGCCGACATCGGCCTTTCGCGCGGCGATCTGTACGCGGCACAGCGCAGCCACGAACGTGTCCACGTCCCCGCGAACGAGAACCTTCCGCGCTACGTCGCTTAGGGTTTCGTCCACATTCCGGCCGCGGCGGCGGCTTCGGGCGTAGCAAGTTTGCTCGGAACCACTTAAAGCAGCATCCGTTCAGGTGGAATCGCCCCATTGAAAACTTCGGGGGGCGACCACTGAACGGATAAAGTTGCTCTAGCATCTTCAGAGGTTGAGCAATTCTGTCCGAAGGGATTGAACCGAGCCGGTTCGATCATTTCGGATTTTGCTCTGGGCCGCCACTCGCGTTTCAGCTCATTCCGGCAAGGCCACGCGATCGTGACAAATCGCGATTTGAGTCGTGAGCGCTCGCGCACAATATGCCTTGTATACAAGTGTTTAGGGATGAGGACGGTATGACGTGCTTTGTGGTTGGTGATGATTCTCGGCCTCGAATCAGGCTGGGAATCGGCGGAACAGCGGGGTCGCGGTTCATGGCGCCGCTGCGTGCGTACCTGCGGTCCCGGTCGCGGAAGCGGGCTTCCGCGCAGTTCGGCGCTGTGGACCTGCACACACTTGAAGACATCGGGCTCCTGCGGACCCACATCACGGCGGCTTGCGTGAGCGAAGACAACGACAATGACCCCAACGCCGTGGCCCGGCCCGTCTCTAGCGGCGGGTCAGCACCAAAGTGCGCCAGCCCTTGAGGTCGAGGCGGTGGCGCAGGTCGAAGCCCTGGTCCCGGTAGGTGGCGAGGACCATCGGCTCCTGATCCCCAAGCAACCCTGAAAGGATGACCACCCCGCCGCCGGCCACGCGCGTTCGCAGCATCGGGGCGAGGCGGACCAGCGGCCCGGCAAGGATGTTGGCCGTGACCAGGTCGAAAGGCGCCCGCGCGCCGATTCGCCGATGGCGCATGCCATCGGCGCAAACCACCTCCACATGGCGTGCCAGGCCGTTGATGCGCACGTTGCCACGTGCGACGGCCACGGCCACCGGGTCGATGTCGCTCGCCAACACAGGGAGCCCGCAGGTCCTGGCCCGAAAGGTCTTGGCCCGAAAGGTTTTGGCCCGAAAGGTTTTGGCCATGGCCATGGCCAGCACGCCCGTGCCACAGCCCATATCGAGGGCGTTGCGGAAGCCGCGATCCCGGGCCAACTGATCGAGCGCCAACAGACAGCCGCGGGTCGTTTCATGACGGCCGGCGCCGAACGCCGTTCCGGCGTCCACGCGGAGCGCGACCGACCCGGCCGGCGGGGCATCCTTTACATGACTGCCGTAAATGAAGTATCGGCCCGCCCGGACAGGGGGCTGCTGGTCGAGCGACGCCGTAACCCAGTCCGTCCGCGGAACGGGTTCGAGTCGAAGGGCCGGAACGGTCCCCATGATCTTGGATAGCGCGGAGGTCAGGGCCTCGACGTTGGGCCGGAGTCCAAGAATAACCTGTATTTGCCAGTCGTCCGGCGCGTCCCCTTCAAAGCGGGAGATGGCGCGAACGGCGTCGCCGAGATGGTCCTCCAGCACTGCCTCGGCCTCGGCGCTTTCCGCCGCTGAGACGTCGAAAGAGATCTGCCAAAGCTCTTGCGGCGCCGAGTCCATGGCGCGCGGTGGATTACGCCGGAAGGACGAAGGAATCGATGACCTTCTTGGTGCCCGCCTTGTCGAAGGTAATCTCGAGACGCCGGCCGTCGAGGGCGGCGATGCGGCCGTAGCCGAATTTCTGGTGAAAGACGCGGTCGCCGACGGAAAAACCGGCCGAAGTTTCCGTGTCCCAATCGACCGATTCGGCGCGGGCTTCGATGACCTGCCCATCGCGCGTGATGGCGCGGTGTTCGCGCAGCCGCCGCCGGCCCGGGCTGTCCCAGGGCCGCGGCTCGAAGTCCGCCGCCTTGCTGTCCGAGAACCCGCTTGCCGCATAAGGCCCGGCGTCGCTCCTGACCTCCACATGTTCGGCGGGCAGTTCGTCGATAAAGCGCGAGGGCAGGTTGTTCTGCCAGTCGGCGAAGGTGCGGCGGTTGGCGGCAAACGAAATATGGACCGCCTTGCGCGCGCGCGTGATGCCGACGTGGGCGAGGCGGCGCTCCTCCTCCAATGCCGTGGTGCCGCCCTCATCGAGGGAGCGCTGATTTGGAAACAGGTTTTCCTCCCAACCGGGCAGAAAGACCGTATCGAACTCAAGGCCCTTGGCGGCGTGCAGGGTCATCACGTTGATCATGTCGCCGTCGGGCGCATTGTCGTTGTCCATGACCAGACCGATGTGTTCGAGGAACGACGCCAGGGATTCATACTCGTCCACTGAATTAACCAGCTCGCGCAGGTTCTCCAGGCGGCCCGGCGCCTCGATCGCTTTGTCGCGCTGCCACATCTCGGTGTAGCCCGATTCGTCGAGCACCGTTTCCACGAGCTCCGGCAGGCTGAGGTCATCGGCCCGTGCGCGCCAGCGCGCGAAGGACTCAAGAAGATCGGCCAGCGAGCGCCGCGCCTGGGCCCGCAACTCGTCGGTCGCGATCAGCTCCTGACCGGCCCGCACCAGGGAGATGCCCGAGGTCCGCGCCAGCTTGTGCATGGCCTGGAGCGTGACCTCGCCGAGGCCGCGCTTGGGTACGTTGATGATGCGCTCGAAGGCGATGCCGTCGTCGGGCTGGGCGATGACCTTGAGGTAGGCCAGCGCGTCGCGAATCTCGCGGCGCTCGTAGAAACGCAGGCCCCCGATCACCCGGTAGGGCAATCCGACGGTCAGGAAGCGGTCCTCGAATTCGCGCGTCTGGTATCCGGCGCGCACCAGAATGGCGATTTCGTCGAGGCGGTGGCTGCGGTGGTGGAGGTGCTCGATCTCCTCGGCGATCACGCGCGCCTCCTCCTCACCATCCCAAACGCCGCGCACCGTCACCGGCTCGCCCGGATCGGCGTCGGTCCAAAGGGTCTTGCCCAGGCGGTCCTCGTTGTGCGCGATCAGTTTGGAGGCCACGGCGAGAATGTGCGGTGTCGAGCGGTAGTTGCGCTCCAGCCGCACCACTTTGGCGCCCGGGAAGTCCTTTTCGAAGCGCAGGATGTTGGCGACCTCGGCGCCGCGCCAGCCGTAGATCGACTGGTCGTCGTCGCCCACGCAGCAGATGTTGTGACCGTCCTGCGCCAAGAGGCGCAGCCAAAGGTACTGAGCGACGTTGGTGTCCTGGTACTCGTCGACCAGGATGTAGCGGAAGCGCCGGCGGTATTCGCTGAGCACGTCGGGGTGGCGCGTGAAAAGCGTCAGGCAATGCATCAGCAGGTCGCCGAAGTCGGTGGCGTTCTGAATCTTGAGCCGCTCCTGGTACACGGCGTACAGGTCCGCCGTGCGTCCGCCCGCGAACTCGCCGGCGTCCTCGCGCGCCGCCTGTTCCGGACCGATCCCGCGATCCTTCCAGCGGTTGATGTTGGCGGCCAGGATTCTGGCCGGCCAGCGCTTTTCGTCGATGTTTGCGCCCCGAAGGACCTGCTTCAGGACGCGCACCTGGTCGTCGGTGTCGATAATGGTGAAGTTGCTCTTGAGGCCGATGAGCTCGGCGTGGCGCCGCAGGATGCGAACCCCGATGGAATGAAAGGTGCCGAGCCACAGGCCTTCGACCGCCCCGCCGATGAGGTCGGCCACCCGGCCGCTCATCTCCCGGGCCGCCTTGTTGGTGAAAGTGACGGACAGGATCTCCCAGGGCTGGGCGAGCTTGAGATTGAGAATGTGGGTCAGGCGGGCGACCAGCACCCGGGTTTTGCCCGTGCCCGCGCCGGCCAGCACCAGAACCGGCCCCTCGGTGGCGAGCACGGCCTCGCGCTGGGCCTCGTTCAGGGGGGTGAGATAGGCCGGCTCCGCCGCCGGCGGGGCGCCTGGCCTTGCCACCGGCGCGGCATCGAAGGGGATGTCCTCAAGGTCGAAAGGGTCTGACATGCTCGGAACATATATAGTACATTTGCCGCCCTGGACCCACAAGGGGTCGTGGTCGATGGGGCAAAAAGAAGGGTATGGGGGCCTGAACGAGGGCACGCGCCCGATCGGCTCACCTACCCCAAATTTAGTTCGAGGTACCCCGAAAGGAGGGTGCCTGGGTGGCGCAAATGGAGGAGTATCCGGGAACGGACAGGAGGGTCGGCGCTAGGCCGAGCCGGAACCCAATCAGTTCAGAGAGCGCAACGTATTGCCATGAGATGGAATTTCTATTTTGAACCTTGCGCCGCCGTCACGCTGGCGGGGGCGTGCGTCGAATTGCCCGAGGGGCACGCGATCGTCACCATCGAGGACGATGCGGCCAGCGAAAGCGTCTTCTTTCCGGCCCAGGTCGAGCGTTTCGACCTCGTAACCGGCGTGGTCGCGCTGCTCGAGAAAAGGGGGCTGGCCCAGCGCTTCGGCCCGACCTGGCCAGCCGGACACTAAGTCATTCGGCCCCTAGCGCCTCTAGTATGGGGCCTACGCGGAGGGCCCGGACCAGAAACACATCCCATTTGCCTCGCCGGGCCAATCGTGGGCTCCATTTGGGGCTCACGCGGGGGTTTCGTCCGGCGAGTGGATTCATGCAAAATCTAAATGAGCCGTCAAATCCGTCCCGGGCGCCCGTGCGGTTGGCAGGGGGCTGGAGCGCCGTGGGGCGCAGTCACGTTGGCCACGTCCGTGCCCGCAACGAGGACCATTTCGTCATCTCACCGGAGCTCGGGCTTTGCGCCGTCGCGGACGGCCTCGGCGGGCGTCCGGCGGGGGATGTCGCCAGCAAGCTTGCCTACGAGACCTTGGTGTCCGTGGTGGGCGAGGGGGCAACGGCGGCGCGGGCCGGCGACCCCCTGGTCCCGGCCTTCGCCGCGGCAGACCGGGCCACTCTCGACGCCCCC
>JADFIH010000250.1 GCA_022566715.1 Pseudomonadota bacterium
AAAGGGAATCCCAAGATACAACCTAAGACGGAAAGACTCTAGGGCGGCGATCAACGCCAGACCCAGGAACAGGACCAGCATCGCGATGCGGAAGCGGCGGCGGTTCTGGGCGATCCTTTCGGCATCCGGCCCGGCCCGCTGCACGGCCGCCCTAGCCTCGGTCCCGGCAATATGCTCGGGACTGTTCAGTTAGGCCGTCTCGCCAAGCGTCCTGCCAAGCACAACGTCCCGGTCCTTGGCGCGCTCCATCATGATTCTCCTGCCCCGGCAACGGCCTACATACCCGATGGGACTGTATTGTCTAAGATCTTAACAGCGTCGCTCACTTTCCGCAGACGATCATAAGGCCCTACCCTGCTCGCTCCGGTGCTGTCCAGCCAATACCCTCGCTCCCACGCCCCTCGCTCCCTCGCTGGGCCTTGCGTATGATGGCCCCATGGACATGCCCAAACCCGACGACGCCGTCATCGCCCGCAAGCCCGAGATCGTCGCGGCGCTGCGCCGCATCGTGCCCGGCGAGGGCGTCATCGCCGAGGACTCGGCCTTGGCGGTCTACGAATCCGACGGACTGACCGCCTACCGGCAGAGGCCGCTGGTTGTCGTGTTGCCGGAGACGACGGCGCAGGTGTCGGACATCTTGACGTATTGCGGTGAAGCGGGGGTCAAGGTGGTGCCACGCGGCGCCGGCACCTCCCTCTCGGGCGGAGCCTTGCCGCTAGCCGACGGCATCATCCTGGGGCTCGGCAAGTTCAACCGCATTCTTGAGATCGATTACGAGAACCGCTGCGCCGTGGTGCAGCCCGGCGTCACCAATCTCGGGATCACGAACGCCGTCGAGGCTGAGGGCTTTTACTACGCGCCCGACCCCTCGAGCCAGATCGCCTGCAGCATCGGCGGCAACGTGGCCGAGAACTCCGGTGGCGTGCACTGCCTGAAATACGGATTGACGACCAACAACATTCTCGGCATCGAGTTCGTCCTCATGAACGGCGATGTGCTGCGCCTTGGCGGCAAGCACCTCGACGCCGGGGGTTACGACGTTCTCGGCCTGATGACCGGGTCCGAAGGGCTGCTCGGGGTCATTACCGAAGTCACCGTGCGGCTTCTGAAACGGCCGGAAACGGCGCAGGCGATGTTGCTCGGCTTTGCCAGCAGCGCGGCGGCGGGGGACTGCGTCGCCCGCGTGATCAACGGCGGCATTATCCCGGCGGGCATGGAGATGATGGACGGCATGGCGGTCAAGGCCGCCGAGGATTTCTGCCATGCGGGGTACCCCCTCGACGTGGAGGCGCTTCTGATCGTCGAACTGGACGGACCGGCGGTGGAGGTCGAAACGCTCATCGGGCGGGTCGAGGACATCGGCCGCGAGGCGGGCGCCACCTACGTGCGGCGCAGCGAGAACGAAGAGCAGCGGCTGGCCTTTTGGGCCGGCCGCAAGAACGCCTTCCCCGCGATCGGCCGCATCTCGCCGGATTACTACGTGATGGACGGAACGATCCCGCGCGGCAAGCTGTCCGTGGTTCTGGCGCGCATCGCGGAGTTCTCCGAGAAATACGGCCTTCGCGTCGCCAATGTTTTTCACGCGGGCGACGGCAACCTGCACCCGATGATCCTGTACGACGCCAACGTGCCCGGCGAACTGGAACGCGCCGAGGAGTTTGGCGCGGACATCCTGCGGCTCTGCGTCGAGGTGGGCGGCGTGTTGACGGGCGAGCACGGGGTCGGTGTCGAAAAGCGCGACCTGATGGGAGTAATGTTCAACGAGGACGATCTGAAGCACCAGGAGCGGGTCAAATGCGCCTTCGACCCGGGCGGAAATCTTAACCCCGGCAAAGTTTTCCCGACGCTGCACCGCTGCGCGGAACTCGGCAAATTGCACGTTCACCGGGGCGAGATTCCGTTTCCCGACCTGCCCCGCTTCTGATGACCGAGACGTTGCGCCCGGAGAACGCGGGGCAGTTGCGTGATGCCCTGCGTTGGGCTACCGCCGAGCACACCGTTAGAAGTTTCATGATCTCAATATTGTTGGTCAGGACTGCCCTGGCCTCCGGCGGTTATCAAGCAAACTTTGGCGGCGTCGCTCAAGAACCGCTTAGTTGTCCCGATAGGATTGCGCGTCTCTGAGGCAACAACACGGCGCGGCCAGCGCCACGGACCGTGAAGATTATTGTTCTCGGCGGTGGGGTCATTGGGGTGACTACCGCCTATTACCTCACCGAAGCCGACCACGAGGTCACGCTTGTCGAGCGCCGCCAGGGGGAAACCAGTTTCGCAAATGGCGGCCAGATTTCGGCAGGACACGCCGCGCCCTGGGCGAGCCCGCAAGTTCCGCGCAACTTGCTGAAATGGCTCGGAACGGTGCCGAACATATCACGTTCGGCGATCCCGATTTCTTTAACGGCGTCGGCCACGGCATCCGTTTGGTGGAAGAGCTCCATGGGCAGTTCCCAGACC
>JADFIH010000097.1 GCA_022566715.1 Pseudomonadota bacterium
AGGCCGCCAAGCCGGCACCGATAATCAACTCGTTGACCAGGACGAAGCCCTTGTCGACGCGCCGCGGCAGGAGACGGGCCATCGCGGATGCGATGCGCGACGGCCGGCTCTCCTTGAACATGGGATAGGCGAGAAAGGCCAGCGCCACGGCGAAGCCCAGATGCCACGAACGCGCCAGAATGGCGTTGATCGGCGAAAACGCGATCCAAAGCTGGAAGCCCGACCAGATGACGCAAAGAAGTGTGATCGTCCCAACGGCAATGCGGTGGTGCGGATCGCGCGGGCCCGTTTCGACCTGGGCCAAAATTTCCGCAGCGGTACCGGGCGGGGCGGCTTCCACCGCCGCCGCATCTCCGGAGTCGTCCCCGGTGCCGCCGGTCATGGGGTCTCAGGCCGGTGACGGCCCGGGCCCTGGCAAGGGCCCCGGCAAGCGCTATGGGCGATCGGGGTCATAACCGAAAGAACGGTGGGGAGCGGCGCACCACCCCCCACCGGAGACCGAACCGGACTAAAGCCAGCCGCGTTCTTTGTAGTAACGCTCCGCGCCCGGGTGCAACGGGGCCGAAAGACCCTCCAACATGTCCTTGGGCGTGAGGATGCGGAACGCCGCGTGCGTTTGCTTCAACTCATCGAGGTTCTCGAACACCAACTTGACGACGTCGTAGACCATCTGTTCGCTCGCGTCCGAGCTCGCAACGACCGTCGCCTTCACCGCGTAGGTTTCGGTGTCGTGGTCGATCCCCTTGTAGGTGCCCGCGGGAATCTTCGTCATAACGTAGTACGGCTTATCCGCGATGAAGTCGCGGATGCCCTGCGAATTGATCGGGATGAGATCGGTTTTGGTGGAATTGGCGGGTTCGGTGATGGCGGCCGACGGATTGCCGACGGTGTAGAAAAAGGCGTCGATCTTTCTGTCGATCAGCGCGCGCGACGCGTCGTGCTGCTGCAGGCCCTCGGCGTCGATGTCCTTGTCCTTATCGATTCCGTAGATGCGCAGCACGTCTTCCGCATTGCCGCGTTGGCCGGAACCGGGATTGCCGATGTTGACCCGTTTGCCCTTGAGATCGCTGACGGACGAAATACCGCTGTCGGCGCGGGTCATCAGCAGCACCGCTTCGGGATGCATGCTGAACACGCTGCGCAGCTTGCCGACCGGCTTGCCTTTCCAGTCGGCGGCGCCGTTCGCCGCCTGCCAGTTGCGGTCCGATTGCGCGACTCCAAAGTCGAGCAAGCCGCGGTTCACGGCATTGATGTTGAAGACCGATCCCAACGCGGGACGGCCAACGCAATTGTATTTGTCACTGGCGTACTTGTTGACCAGATTACAGACTTGCAGCGCCACCTGATAGTAGACGCCCGTCACCGAGCCGCCACCGACCAGAAGGTTCTGCTGCTGGGCCTGTGCCGAGTGCGTTCCCGCGCCCAACGTAAGGGCGAGAGCCGCGGCGCCGGCGACGCCGAGCATGAACTTTTTCATGGTGTCCTCCCCTGGTGTTTTTTGCACCGCGCACTATACACCCTGGCGTGAATACCCGGTAGGTCGCGTTTTCGCGCCGTGCGATTCATTCTCGACGGCGCCATCTCCAGAGCGGCGGCTGGATGCAGGCCTGTTACGGTTGAATCTCGCGGACCGCGGCGTCGACGGCATCGCCGAGTATGGTCACCGCCTCTGCGATCTGCGGCTCCTCGATAATGAAAGGAGGCGCAAGCAGAACGTGGTCGCCGTTGCGGCCGTCGATGGTTCCCCCCATCGGATAGCAAAGGAGACCGCGTTCCATCGCCAGCGACCGTATGCGGGCGTGCAGGCGCGCGTGCGGGTCGAACGGCGCCTTGGTTTCGCGGTCGGCGACGAGTTCGATCGCCCACAACAGGCCGCGCCCGCGAATGTCGCCCACGTTCGGATGATCGCCGAACCGGGCGCGCAAGGCCGCGTCAAGACATTCGCCCCGGCGCCGCACCTGGGCGAGGAGATTTCGTTGCTCGATGACCCGTTGCACGGCCAATGCGGCGGCGCATGCCGTTGCATGCCCCATGTAGGTGTGTCCATTCTGGAGGGTGCCGGACCCCGAAGTAATGGCGTCGTGGATCCGGCCCGACAGGATCACCGCGCCGATCGGCTGGTAGCCCGCGCCCAGGCCTTTCGCCAGGACGACGATATCGGGAATGACGCTCTCTTGCTCGCAGGCGAAAAAGGCGCCGGTGCGGCCGGCGCCGCACATAACCTCGTCGAGGATCAGGAGGACGCCATAGCGGTCGCAAATATCGCGGATGCGCGCGAAATACCCGGGTACGGGCGGTAACGCCCCGGCGGTCGCGCCCACTACCGTTTCGGCGATAAATCCCGCGACCGACTCGGGACCGATTTTCAGGATCGCCGCCTCCAGCTCGTCGGCGACACGAAGGCCGTAGTCCTCGGCGCTCTCTCCCGCTTGCCGGTCGCGGTACTCGTAACAGGGCGCAATGTGCGCCGCGCCGACGAGCAGCGGCTCGAAGGCCGCGCGCCGCGCCATGTTGCCGCCGACCCCCAGCGCGCCCAGGGTGTTGCCATGATAGCTCTGCCGCCGCGTGATGAATTTGATGCGCCGCGACTCGCCGGTCTCGACGAAATATTGCCGCGCCAGCTTGAGCGACGCCTCGACCGCCTCCGAGCCGCCCGAGACGAAGATCACGCGGTCCAGGCCCGCCGGCGCCCGCCGGCACAAAAGCGCCGCCAGGTCCTCTGCCGCATCGGTCGTGAAAAAGGCGGTGTGGGCGTAAGCGATTCGGTCGACCTGGGCCTTGATGGCGGCCCGCACCTCGGGGTCCGAATGGCCCAGCGCGGACACCGCCGCGCCGCCCGACGCGTCCAGATACCGTTTACCTTTGGAGTCGATAATGTAGACGCCGTCCCCGGTCACGGCCACGGGAAGCCGCGTTCGGGGATCGCGATGAAAGACGTGCCCCATGGGGCGCTGACCCTACCCGCCGCCCCGTGGGCAGGCAATGACTTGCATTTAGAGGTTGCACGCCACACCTGTTGCGAAACCGATGGGCCGCCGGAGACAGGGGCCTCCACCGTCACCCCCTTTGGCGATCCCCCGCTGGCAAAAAAAGAACACCGCGCCGCATGAGTTTGGTCTTAGAGTTTCTCGAGTTCGTCGAGCAGGAAGCGCCGCACTCCGTTAGGGACCTGCTTGGCCGCATCCTGCTGAAATGCCGCAAATTGACCGGCGCCGAAGCCGGCACCGCCTATCTGGTGCGCCGCAAAGGGCGGGAACGGCAACTCGTCATCGTGCAGCGTCAGAACGATACCGTGAAGCTTCGGGCGCGCAACGAGGCGATCCCGCTCAACGCGGCCAGCATCGCCGGTTTCGTGGCGGGCACGGGTGAGCCCGCCCTCATCGCCGACGCCTACAGGACTCCCGAGGACCGCCCCTACGGCTTCGACAAGAAATTCGAGACCCCGAATTACCGGACGCGGTCGATTCTCTGCCTGCCCATCAAGAACTTCCAGGACCGCGTCATCGCCGTCATCGAGCTGGTCAACCGCCGCGCCCCGGGCAAGGCAACGCCGGTGGCCTTCAGCCGGGAGCAGGTCGCCAAGTTGGTGCCCGTCGCGCGCGTCCTGTCGGGCTATATCGAGCGCACCGACAACCTCGAACAGATCGCGGCGCAGAACGTCAAGCTGCGTCAGCGCAACCGTCTGCTCGCCGAGCAACGCGCCCGCGTCGCCGAGCTTCACGAGGAAACCGAGGACGCCTTCAAGCTTTCCATCAGCTTGCTGGCCCGCGCGGCGGAAATCTATGACGAGGGCACCGGCAACCACATCGTACGGGTCAACGAATTCAGCCGCTTCCTCGCCGAGCGCCTGGGCATGCCGAAGGATTTTTGCGAGCAAATCCACTATTCGGCCCAGCTTCATGATGTCGGCAAGATGGTCGTCGACACGAGTGTCCTGAAGAAGGGCGGCAAGCTCAGCGCCGCGGACCGCGACGAAATGAACAAGCACCCGGTGTACGGCTACAAGATTCTTTCCCATTCGCACCGGCTGAAGCTCGCGGCCGAGATCGCCCTGTTCCACCACGAAAAGTGGGACGGCACCGGTTATCCCCACGGCGTCAAAGGGGAGGAAATTCCTACCTCGGCGCGGATCGTCGCCCTGGCCGACGCCTACGACGCCCTACGGGCGGTGCGCCCCTATAAAGCCGGGTTCAGCCACGAAAAGGCGGTCAAGATCATCGTCCAGGGAGACGAGCGCATCGACCCCACCGGCCATTTCGACCCCCAGCTCGTCCAGGTCTTCAGCCGAAACCATCGCGGCATGGCCAAAATCTGGCAGAAATTCACGGATTAGTAGCCCCTCCCCGCTAGCGTCGCAGGCTTCGGGCCGGCCGGTCGGGTTTCGCATTCCGCAAACCCCATCCGGCTTTCGGGTAGGAGCGCGCGAATGGGCCGCCGCTGGCTGCATTACGGTATTCCGGTTCTCATGATCGCCGTGGCTCTGCTGCTGCGAGTGTCGGTGCCCGCCATCGAGGAGGCCCAGCTTAGGGTCTTCGACGGCTACCAGCGCTTGAGTCCGCGGATCTACGAACCGGTCCCGGTCCGCTTCGTCGATCTCGACGACGAATCCTTGGCGCGCATCGGCCAGTGGCCGTGGCCCCGCACGTTCGTCGCCGAGCTGATCGCGCGCCTGGCCAATGCCGGGGCGGCGGTCGTGGTGTTCGACATCGTTTTCGCGGAGCCCGACCGCACCTCGCCCAGCCAGATCCTGCCCTTGTGGCCGGACACGCCCGAGGTACTGGCCTTGCGCGCCACCTCGGACGCCCTGCCGGATCACGATGCGATTTTGGCCGACGTCATCGCCCAAGCCAATGTCGTGACGGGATTCGTCCTCACGCCCGAGGCGACCGGCGCCCTGCCCATCCAAAAAGGCTCCTTCGCGTTCGCCGGCGACGACCCTCTGCCCTTTCTGCCTGCATTTGGCGGCGCCATCACCAACCTTCCGCAACTGTCGGAAGGAGCGGCGGGAAACGGGACCTTCAATCTGATCGCCGAGCGGGACGGAACGATCCGCCGCATCCCCTTGTTCCTGCGGGTGGGCGAGACCATTTACCCCTCGCTGTCCATCGAGGCCCTGCGCGTCGCGCAGGGCGCCCGGACCTTCATCCTGAAATCGTCCGGCGCCAACCTCGAAGCGTCCTTCGGCCAAAACACGGGCCTCAACAACGTCAAGGTCGGCAAAATCGAAATCCCCGTCGACGCCAACGGCCGCATGTGGATTCACTTCACCGAAGAGGCGCCGGAGCGCCGCCTTCCGGCATGGCGGGTGTTCGAAGCCGATTTCGATCCGGCCGAGGTCGAAGGCATGATCATCTTCATCGGCACCTCGGCGGCGGGCCTGAAGGACCTGCGGACGACCCCGTTGAACCCGGCGGCGGCCGGGGTCGAAATTCACGTGCAAGCGGTCGAGCAGGCCCTGCTGGGACATTTTCTCCAGCGGCCGGATTGGGCCGACGGGGCCGAGATCGTGTTCATGGTGGCGCTGGGGTTGCTGCTCGTGCTGATGCTTCCGCAGCTCGGCGCGCTCTGGAGCGCCTTCGTCGGCATCGCCGGCATCGCCGCCGCAGTCGGTGCGTCGTGGACCCTGTTCAAAGGCCAGCTCTGGCTGCTCGATCCCATTTACCCGTCGCTCGTCGTCCTGCTCGTTTACCTGGCCGGGTCGCTGCTCAACTTCCTGCGTACGGAACGGGAGAAGCACCAGGTGCGGACCGCCTTCGGCCAGTACCTGTCGCCCGCCCTCGTCGAGCAACTGGCCAAAGACCCCGACCGCCTGGTTCTGGGCGGCGAGATGCGCGACATGACCTTACTGTTTTGCGACATCCGCGGCTTCACCGCCATTTCCGAGCGATACAAAAGAGATCCGCAGGGGCTCACCAAGCTGATCAACAACTTCCTCTCTCCCATGACCGACCTGATCCTGGAGCGCCGGGGCACCATCGACAAATACATGGGCGACTGCATCATGGCCTTCTGGAACGCGCCACTCGACGACCCGGACCACGCCGCCCACGCCTGCGACTCGGCGCTGGCAATGTCCGCGGCGCTTGGCGGTCTGAACCACGCCCGAAAGGCGGAGGCCGAAGCGGCGGGCCGTCCCCACGACGAGATCAAAATCGGGATCGGCCTGAACTCGGGCGAGTGCTGCGTCGGAAACATGGGGTCGCACAGCCGCTTCGACTATTCGGTTCTGGGCGACGCCGTGAACCTTGCCGCCCGTCTCGAAGGGCAGTCCAAGCAGTACGGCGTCGGTATTGTTATCGGCCAAGAGACGGTCAACCGCGCGCCGGACATCGCGGCGCTGGAGCTCGACCTCATCGCCGTCAAGGGTAAGACCGAGGCGGTCCACATTTACGCCCTATTGGGCGGGGCCGGGCAGCGCGACAGCCTGGCTTTCCGGCGCTTGCAAGAGCAGCACAAGAAGATGCTGTCGGCCTATCGCGGCGAAAACTGGAGTTCGGCCCTCGAACATCTCGGTGAGGCGCGCCACCTCGCGAAGCAAGCCCTCGACCCAGAGCTCGGCACGGCCAACCTGGACATGCTCTACGACCTGTACCGGGACCGCATCCAGAACTATTTGGAAGCGCCCCCAGCCGCGGATTGGGGCGGGGTCTTCATCGCGGCGACCAAATAGTTTTCGCTAGGCATCGGCCGCGCCGGCGCACCGCGTCCGTAGCGAGGCCGCGCCACGAATTACTCTCGCGCGCAAATCAAACGCAAATCACTATCGTTACGCATTTGTTAATTGACAATCGCACCCTAGCTCTCGATTATGGTGAGAGTCAGCGCCGCAGGCTAGTTGTAGACTAGTTCTTGTATTGTCGCTGACTTTTATTTTGCGCCTCCAATACGCGGTGAAATTTTCCGTACGAATACTTGAAAAGTATTGGAACGATTCGTAGAAAAATCAAAATAACAAAAAACAATTACTTAAACGGTACCGAGTAATGCGGCAGGCGGCGAATATCGCGCTGGCATGACGATGGGCGCAAAGCCATGGAGGACATGATGACCCAAGACAAAGGCAAACGAGTACATCCCCTGGTCCCGGAGCTTCTGGACCAGGTCAAAAAGGGCGAAATGACGCGCCGTGAATTCGTGCGGACCGC
This sequence comes from Pseudomonadota bacterium, assembly GCA_022566715.1. Taxonomy (GTDB): domain Bacteria; phylum Pseudomonadota; class Alphaproteobacteria; order SHVP01; family SHVP01; genus JADFIH01. The sequence goes on from JADFIH010000097.1 coordinate 7,146, forward strand.
GGCGCTGCTTGGCGTTTCCGCCGGCGCGGCCTACGCCATGGTCGGCGCGCGGCCGCGGCAAGCCGCGGCCCAAACCAAGAAAATGGGCGGCCATCTTCGCGTCGGCATGAACGTCATGGAGATCACCGATCCGGCCACCTTCGACTGGACCCAAAAAGGCAACGGCGCCCGGCAAATCACCGAGGGCCTGGTTCGCATCGGTAACGACAACGTGTCGCGGCCCTACCTGGCCGAAAGCTGGGAGGCCTCGGACGACCTCAAGACTTGGACGTTCAAATTGCGCAAGGGCGTCAAGTGGTCGAACGGCGACACCTTCAACGCCGACGATCTGATTTTCAATGTTGACCGCTGGCTCGACCCGGCGACGGGATCGTCCAACCAAAGCCGTCTCTCTTCGATGACGACGACGGTCGATACCGGGAAGACGGACGACAAGGGCAAGGCGATCACGCGCACGAGCAAAACCGAAGGCTCGGTGGAGCGTGTGGACGATTACACGGTCAGGCTGCACCTGAACGTGGCAACCCTACAAATGCCGGAAAGCTTCGGCGATTATCCGGCGCTTATCGTCAACCGGCGGTACTCGGACGACGGCGGCGACCTGAGCAAGAACCCGGTCGGCACAGGCCCGTACCGCCTGGTCGAACATTCCGTGGGCGAGAAGATCGTCCTCGAAAAACGGCCGGCGAGCGAATACTGGGGCGACGACCACGCTCTCGATCGGATCACCTACATCGACCTTGGCGATGATTCCGCGGCGACGCTGGCGGCGCTCGCCTCGAACCAGATCGATATGAACCATCAGTTTGGTGTGGAACTCATTGACGCGATCGCCAAAATACCCGGCCTGAAATTGAACGAGGCGGCGACGGCGGCAACCGGCGTGGCCCGCATGCGGACCACGGAGAAACCGTTTGACGACCAGCGTGTGCGCGAGGCCATCCGATTGACGGTCGATCACCAGCGCTTGGTGGACATCGTCTTCGCCGGGCACGGGCTTCCCTCGGAAGACCATGCGGTGGCGCCGATCCATCCCGAGTACGCCAAGATCCCTGATGTCCCGCGGAATATTGAGCGGGCGAAGCAATTGATCAAGGACGCCGGCTACGAAAATGGCCTGGATGTCCAGATCAACTGCGTCGCCAACCCGGTGTGGGAGCAAAACTCGTGCAACGCCCTGGCCGAGATGGCGAAGCCCGCCGGCATCAACATCAAGGTCAACGTGATGCCCGGCGGTAGCTATTGGGGTCAGTGGCTGACCTGGCCCTTCGGCTTCACCTCGTGGGGCCACCGGCCGCTTGGGATCATCAACCTTGGCCTCGGCTATCGGACGGGCGGCGCCTGGAACGAATCCGCGCATAACAATCCGGAGTTCGACCGGCTGCTCGACGAGGCCGGCGGGATCGCCAACGCCAAGGACCGCAGCGTGGTCATGGCCAAGGTGGAGAAAATCCTTCAGGACGACTCGGTCATTTCGCAGTCCTTGTGGCGCTCGTTGTTCAACGCCAATAACGAAAAGGTCAAGGGCTTCGAGCTCAACGTCGCCCTCGAGCACCATATGAACAATGTCTGGATGAGCGCCTAGTTCGTCAAGTCCGCCGGCGGGCCGTGTGCGCGGTCCGCCGGCATTTCCTTCACCTATTCGATACGGCATACTTTCGGCAGGGGGCTGCGGGCAATCCTAGAATAACGCCCGACCCCAGGGGGGACGCTTGGCGCTGCTTCTGATCAAACGCTTCGGCTACCTGCTGCTGACCATGTTGGTCGTGTCGTTCCTCGTGTTCCTGCTGCTCGAGCTTTCGCCCGGGAGCGTCGCCGACAAGGTTCTCGGCCCCTATTCGACCACCGAACAGCGCCAGCTTTGGCTCGAGGCGAACGGCTACCTCGAACCGTTCTTCAGCCGTTATCTCGATTGGCTGGGCCGGTTCGTCACCGGCGATTTCGGCGAGTCGACCCGGTTCAAGGTGCCGGTCAGCGAGATTCTGTGGCCGCGCCTGGGCAACACGGCGATCCTCGGCCTGACCGCCATGGCGGTCATCGTGCCCCTGTCCCTGCTCCTCGGCGTGCTCGCCGGCATGCGCGAGGGATCGCGGCTCGACCGGTCGATTTCGATCGTCAGCATTCTGACCACCTCGGTGCCCGAGTTCGCGAGCGCCGTGTTCCTCACGGTAATTTTCGTGTTCTGGCTTGGCTGGCTACCCGGGACCAGCGGCATGATCAACGGCTTCGACGCCAAGCAGCTGATCCTGCCCGTGCTGGTGCTCGTGCTTTACGATTTCGGTTATGTCACGCGCATGACGCGCGCCTCAATGGCCGAGGTCATGACGACGCCGTACATCCGCACGGCCATCCTGAAGGGCCTCCCGTACCAGCGCGTGATCACGCAGCATGCGTTGCGCAACGCCCTCATCGCGCCCTTTACGGTGATCATGCTGCAATTCAACTGGCTCTTGTCGGGCGTGATCGTGGTCGAGTTTACCTTTGCCTATAAGGGCTTCGGCGCGCTCCTGCTCGAGGCGTCGCTCAACGACGACATCTTTCTGATCGAGGCCGCCGCGATGGTCGCCGTCTTCGTCGCCGTCGTTACGCAGACGCTGTCCGACATCGGCTACACCTATCTCAACCCGCGGATCCGGTTCGGGTAGGGCGGCGGGCATGACGGAGAACGCGACCCAGCTTCCGGATCGTCCGCGGTTGGCGCTGTGGCGGGCGCTCAAATCGTTCGGGTTGTTGCGCGAAAGCCCGGTCGGCATGATCGGCGCGGGCATCGCCGCGTTTTGGATTCTAGTGGCCCTGATCGCGCCGTTCGCCGCGCCTTTTTCGCCGACCGAGCTGATCCTCCCGTTTGCGGAACCCCTGTCCGAGGCCCCCGGCGGCGGGCGTTTCTGGTTCGGCACCGACAACCTGGGACGCGACATCCTGAGCCGCATCATGTGGGGCGCGCGCACGGTGCTTATCTTGGCGCCGATCGCGACGTTCGGCGCTTTCATCGTCGGCATCTCGATGGGCGTGGCCGCGGGATATTGGCGGGGCTGGCTGGACGAGGTGCTTTCGTTCGTCAGCAACGTCATTCTCTCGTTCCCCGTTCTGGTGCTCTACATCATCATTATCGCCACCATCGGCGCGTCGGCGGTGAACATCGTCGTCGCGGTCACCTTCGCCAGCGCACCGGGCATCATGCGCATCGTGCGCGGTCTCGTTCTCGACCTGCGCAACCGAAGCTACGTCGCCGCCGCCCAGACGCGCGGCGAATCCTCCCTGTTCATCATGCTGGTCGAAATCCTTCCCAACGCGCGCGGGCCGATCATCGTCGACGCGATGCTTCGCCTCGGCTACGTGACGATCACCATCGCGGTGCTGGGGTTCCTGGGGCTCGGGCTGCCGCCCCCCAGTCCCGACTGGGGCAGCATGATCAATCAGGCGCGGCCCATGATGATCGCCTTCCCCTACATGGCCATCTTCCCGGCCGCCGCCATCTCGTCCCTGGTTCTCGGCTTCAACCTGCTGGCCGACGGGTTGCGGGAAATCTCGCTCAAGGATTGACGATGGACGCCGTGCCGAACGAAACCACGACTAGCGCGCCCCTCCTCGAAATCCGGAATCTGAGTATTTCGTATTTCACGCGGGCTGGCGAGGTTCCGGCGGTCAGGGATTTTTCGCTGACGCTTCACCCCGGCGAAGGTATTGGGCTGGTCGGCGAGTCGGGCTGTGGCAAGTCGACGGTGGCCATGGCGATCATGCAGTACCTCGGCGGCAACGGCCGGATCGTGAAGGGCGAGATCCTGTTCAAGGGCCGCGACCTGGTGGGCCTGGACGCGGCCGGGTTGCGGCGGCTGCGCGGCGGCGAAATCGCAATGGTCTATCAGGAGCCCATGGCCGCGCTCAACCCAAGCATGACCATCGGAAAGCAGCTCGCCGAGGTGCCGATCCATCATGACGGCGCAAGCCGGGCCGAGGCGTTGCGCCGCGCCCGGGACGTTCTCGCGGATGTGGGACTGCCCGATCCGGACCGAATCCTGGCCGCCTATCCGCACCAGATTTCGGGCGGCCAGCAGCAGCGCGCCATCATCGCCATGGCCCTGTTGTCGCGGCCGGCCCTTTTGTTACTGGATGAGCCGACCACGGCGCTCGACGTCACCATCGAGGCCGGCATCGTCGATCTGATTCGCGGCATCAGCGAGAAGACCGGCACCAGCTTGCTCTATATCTCCCACAATCTCGGCCTCATTCTCGAAACCTGTAGCCGCGTCAACGTCATGTATTCGGGCGAAGTAGT
>JADFIH010000098.1 GCA_022566715.1 Pseudomonadota bacterium
ACGGCCTTACGCCGAGGGAGTTTACAAACCGGTCCCGGGAGGACCATAACCAGAACAGACTCTCCTTATGAATGAGGACAATAAGGGGAGCAGGTCAGCCGCCTAAACGGCGGCCCGCAGGGCCTCCGAGAACACCTGGGGATCGACGTTCCCGCCGGTCGCGACGACGACAACGGTCTTGCCCCGGCCGTCGAACACGCCTGACAGGAGGGCGGCGAGACCAACCGCTCCGCCCGGCTCGGCAACGATCTTGAAGTACCCGAACAGCGCCGCCATCGCCTGGAGGACGGCGGCGTCCGAAACCGTGAGCCCCTCCGCGACGCGGCGGCGGTTGATGGCAAAGGTCTGCTCGCCGGGCTTGGGCACCAAAAGCGCGTCGCAGATGGATTGCGCGCCCGGTGCGTTTTCCAGCCGCTCTCCGGCCTTCAGGGAGCGCGCCGTGTCGTCGAACCCTTGGGGTTCGACCGTGTAAAGGCGGCTCGCGGGTAGGCGTGCTTCGAGGGCAAGGGCGATACCGGCGGTAAGGCCGCCGCCGCCGCAGGGGACGAGTACGGCGTCGGGCGGCGGGCCCAGCAGGGTTACCTGATCGGCGATCTCGGCGCCCACGGTTCCCTGACCGGCGATCACCATGCCGTCGTCGAAGGGGGGCACCAGGGTAAGGCCGCGTTCCTCGGCCAGGGCCAAGGTCCGGGCCTCCATCGACGCGCGGTCGCCCTGGTGCAGGATAACCTCGGCGCCATACGCGCGGCAGCGAGCCACCTTGACGTCAGGCGTGGAGGCCGGCATTACGACGGCAGCCGTCGTCTCCATTAATTGGGCCGCGGCCGCGACCCCCTGCGCATGATTACCCGAGGAAAACGCGATGACGCCGTGCTGCTTCTCGTCCGGGGAAAGCTGGCTTATCCGGTTATAGGCGCCACGGAATTTGAAGGAGCCCGTGCGCTGGAGCACTTCGGCCTTGATGAGGATGCGCCCGCCAATCTCGGCGTTGAACGATGGCGCCTCCAAGAGAGGCGTGCGTACCGCGACGCCGCGCAATCTCTGCCCGGCCGCCGCGATATCGGCATAGGACGGCGTCCTGACGCGGGCCGCCGCCTCGCTCACGCGGGCCGGGCCGTTGAACGGCGGACGGTGGTTCGTGCGCGCGGACCCGAGCGCGAACCCGGGCGCGAACCATTGAAGCCTGGAGGGGGCGAACTCACGGGGCGATGGTCACAGATCGGACCCGGCTCCGTCAACGGGCCCGCTAGGGCGTTTCCGGTTCAACTGGAATCGCCCAAGGCCGCGAGGCGGCCCGCCGGTTATCCGGCGCGCCCGCGCAGGCGCGGACCGTCTGGTCCGCTGCCGTGAGCGAAAAAAAGTTAGAGTGGTTCCGGCCAAGTCGGAAACACTCTAAATCCGGACCGAGCCTACTCGGCGCCCGCCCGTTCCACGCCCCGGCACTCGCGCTTGCCGTAGCCCAGATATGTGCATTGGACGCCCGCCGTCCAGGTGGGTGGCAACTCCGTTCCGCTGGACGGCGTGTCGAGGAATACGCTGTTCGCCAAATCCGGGCAAGCATCGAGCCCGTGGCGATAGTAATCGTCGTTACCGATGTCGATGCGTCGCGGTCTCCACGCTTGGTCTCCCGCGTACATAAGGTCGGTGTTGCCGCCCGAGGTATGTCCCGCGCGCGTGTGGTGCGGGCTGCACTCGGGAACAAAACCCAGGGTGTGAAAGATTTCATGGATGGCCGCGAACTCGGTGTAGCGTGGGCCCTGGTCATCCTTGGTCGCAAACCCGACTCCGTAGCAGGCGTTGCCGTAGACGAAGCCGCGCAGGTAAAGGGCGGCGGTGTTGCCCTTCAATTTCGGTGGCCAGGCGCCACCCCCACAGGCGAAGTTGCTGCGCCCATCGTAATACACGAGGTAGACTTTTTTCGGGTCGTTGAAGCCGAGGGCATTGATCTCTTTTTCGATCTCGTCGCGCACCCAGGCTCCCGCCTTGCGGATTTGCTTGTCGGTTTGGCTGAGCCGTACAAAACTCACATCCACACTGCCGTCCACGGCCCTGTCGAGTCGAAGTCCCGGGCCCCCGGATTGCTCCGCGAACCACTCGTTGGCCTTGGAAAAGGAGCGGGCAATCGTACCGTCCGTATCGAGGTTTCGGTCCTTTCCATCCTTGGGGACGGCGTAAACGAGGTGGACCTGGTAGTCCCGCGAAACGTCGGGACGGTCCTCGGTCGCGCGGGCCGCGACCTGTTGGGCGCTTGCGGCGGCGGCAACGCCCATGAGAATAAGGCCGAGCAGGAACGCCGCGCTAAGCAGAAAGACTCGCATAATTACCCCCCGAATCGGTCTGAAGAAAGACCTGAGAGGCCTTGATATAACTGGAAAATCTTTGAAGTTCGTTAAAGTCCGGTGGGGAAGTCGTCGATCGCCGCCGCGGCCTCGGGTTCGTCCAAAAGGGGCACGTGCCCCCGGTTGGCGATGGTGACGCGGACCAGGTCGGGCTTCTCCCGCGCCATCCTGTCGAAGGTCTCGGCGGTCAGCACGTCCGACAGGGCGCCACGGATGGCCAGCACGGGAATATTCGATAGGGCCCCGAACATGGGCCACAGGGGCGGGATGCCGGCGCCCGAGGCGAAGGATTTGGCGAGGGAAACGTCATAGTCCGTGACGATCTTGCCGTCGTCCGACTGGGCATAGGTGTCCCTGGCCAGGGTGAGCCAGAAATCCTCCCCGGTATCGGGGTAGGCCTTGGCATGCCGCGTCCTGAGTGCGGCGGCGGCGCTCGGCCAATCGTCGAAAACCTCGGCCGTGCCGATGTATCCGGCGATTCGGGAGGCGCCGGCCTTGGGAATATCGGGTCCGATATCGTTCATGATGACCCCGGCGAGGGCCGCCGGCCGAATAACCGCGAGCGCCATGCCCAACAGCCCGCCAAGCGAGGTGCCGATGACCACGACCTTATGGACATTGGCGGCGTCGAGGACCTGGATGGCGTCACTGCCGTAAATCTCGGCGCTGTAGTTGGCGGGGTTCGGATCGCGGGCGGACTTGCCGCGTCCACGGTAGTCCGGGCACAGAACGCGGCGCCGTTGCGAAAGCCGCAGGGCGACGGTGTGGGCGTCCTTGGAATTGCGGGTCAGCCCGCCCAGACAGAGCACCGGCGTCTCGCCGGCGTTGGGGTCGCCGTAATCGCGGTAATAGAGCATCAGGCCGTCTTGCGCCGCGATGCGCCGCTCGCGGTAGGCCTTGCGCGCCACGGTCACCCCTCCACTCCGACGATCGAGGGCAGGTCGTGCAGCGAGGTTATTTCCACGTCCGGCGCGTCGGGCAGCCGCTCCCGCGCCTGGCCGAAGCGATTGACCCACACCACCTTGAAACCGAACGTCGCGGCGGCTGCCGCATCCCAGGCGTTGGACGACTGAAAGGAGATGCGTTCGGCCGGCACGCCCAGCCTGTCGACGCCGTGTTGATAGACGGACGGGTGGGGCTTGAAGATACCCAGGTCGTCGACCGACAGAATCGCGTCCAGCGACCCGGCGATGCCTGCGTTCTCGGCTGCCGCCTCGAGCATCTTTGGCGAGCCGTTGGAAAGGATGGCCGTTTTCATGCCCGCCGCCTTCAACGTCCGAAGGACGTCCGCCACCTCCTCGTAGGCCTCGAGCTTCAGATAGAGGTCCATCAGGCGGCCGCGCAGGCCCGCGTCGTTAATCCCGAGAGTGTCGAAAGCGAAGTCGAGGGCATCTCCCGTCACCTGCCAGAAATCGGCATAGCGGTCCATCAAGCTGCGCAGCCAGGTGTACTGCAACTGCTTGGTCCGCCAAATCTCCGCCAAGGGCTGCCACTTGTCGCCGAGTTCGGCCGCGCATTGCGCCGCCGCCGCGTTGACGTCGAACAGGGTTCCATACGCATCGAAGACGCAGGCGTCAATATTTTTCAACCGAGTTTTTGCCATTCTCCCTCCCAACTAGCCGGCGCTGAGGGGCCCGGCGCGGCGGCCAGATTAGACCAGTGCACGGGCACCGCAAACAGCGCCGCGGGTGGCGCCGTCGCGCTGCCGATTGCCGCCGCGTTGCCTATTGGAAGTGCAGGCCCTCGGCGGCGAGGCGTAACCATAGTGGCGGGGGTGGCTCTGGAATCGACGCCCGGGGCAGGGGCGGCGGGGGAAGTGGAGCGGGGGGGGCCAGGCGCAGGCGGTAGACCACCACGTTCTCCAGTACGCGCTGGACGTAGTTTCGCGTCTCGTCGAAGGGGATCGATTCGATCCAATCGACCTCGTCCACGTCGGGAGACCGCGGATCCCCATAATCACGGACCCACGCATTCACCCGGCGCTCGCCGGCGTTGTAGGCCGCGATCGCCATGACGTACGAGCCATCGAACTTGCGCAAAAGCTCGTCGAGGTGGGCGCTGCCCAACCTGACATTGTAGTCGGGATCGGAAAGCAACCGCGACCGGCTGTAGCGGATCTTGAGTCTCTTCGCCACCTTGCTTGCGGTCAGTGGCATGAGTTGCATCAGCCCGCGCGCGCCGGCCGGGCTGATTGCCTTTGGATTGAACAGGCTTTCCTGCCGGGCGATGGCCAAAGCGAGGGCGAACTCGATCTTGCCGGCGCTGTTTACGCCGGGCAGGGGATGAGCCCGAGCGAACATCGTGATGCCGTCCTGCGCCGCCTTTTTCGCGACCCGGACCGAAAGGTCGGGCCGGTCCAGGCTGATCGCCAGCGCCGCCACGAGTTCGCGTTCACCCGGCGTTTCCGCTTGGTCCTCGAGGCGCAGGACGAACGAGGTAATGCGTTTTTTGTGACCAAGCGCCGCCAGCAGCCGGGCTGCCCTGACCAGCTCGTTCTCGCCGAAACGCGCGGTCTCCGTGACGTTGGGCTTGGGATCCCGAGGGATCGTCAGGTGCGAGTTGTAGGAAAGTTTCTCCCGCGCCAGTTGGCCATAGTAGGTAAAACCATGGACCGCCGCCTTGCCGTACCACGTGCTCGCGGCGTCGCCGTCGTTGATGGCCTCGGCGGCCCGGCCCGCCCAATAGGCGGCGCGCGCCACGCTGATGGGGAATTTCACCGCGTCATGGACGCGCTCGAAGTGGATAAGGGCGTCGGATTTGTCCTCGAGAAAGCGAAGGGCGATCCAGCCGGCAGTCCATTCGGCTTCGGCGTAGTCGGCGCCGCCGGGCTCCATGGCGTGTTCCCGTGCAATCCGGTAGGCGTCGGTGATAAAGCCCTCGCGCAGCGACCGGCGAATCTGTAGGCGGCGCTCGGGCCACCACTTGTCGGGCCGGCCGAATGCTTCGGGCGGGTCCAAAAGGATTTCCCGGGCGCGGTCGTCGAAGCCCTTGCGGCGGCGCCAGCGCACCCTCTCGAAGGCCAGTCCCTCGTCGTCCTTCAATGCCTTGGGCACCCGCGCGATCAGTGTATCGACGTTGCCGGCGGATTCCATCAGGGCGATGCGGGCCAGGCCGACCCGGCGGTAGGCCGGTCCAACGCGCGAGAGCATGCGCCGCGCGGCCGAGCGCCGTTTCTCCCAAATCAGGCGGTCGAGGCGGGCGATGTTGTCGCGCTGCGAGAAGACCTTGCGGTGCTTGTGCCACAGGTCGCGTTCGCGGGCCCGTGTGAAGTTCCCTTCGATCCAGGCCTTGCGCAGCATACTTAGGCCCGCCTCGCGGGCGCTGGTGTTGATCATCGCTTCCGCCAGGCGGGCGCGTCCGTCGGCGCTTACAGGGGGCCAAGCCCCGTACCACGCCAGCGCCTCTTCGTCGCCGCCCCTGCTGGCCGAGAGCACGCGCTCCGCGTTGCGCCGTAACGTGGTCTGACGCGGCCATTCGGGGTTCTGCTCGATGAATTTGGAAATCTTCGCGAAGGACGCACCGGTGCCGGGCGCCGTGAAATACATCCAGTCGAGTATCTTGTCCGCGAGCTCGTTCCCGCCGCGCGCCGCCGTGCGGCGGGCCCGTTTCCATCGGTTTTTTTCGGCCGCCGCCAGTGCGTCGCGGTAGATCGCGCGGTCCTGCGTGCTCAAGGCGACGCCGTTTCGTTCGATCATCGTGGGGCGCGGGCGCGGGTGCGGCGGCTCGGTCGCGGAGGCCGCGGAGGCCGCGAACAGGGAACCAAATAGGACCGCCGCCGCCAATGCGGACCACGTCCTCCCCTTTTTCAAACCTGTTACCAAGGGCATTCCTGTCGCGCTCGCGCGCGCCTTATCCTAGCGGCCTGGCTTGCCCTTCGACAGCGCGGAAAGGGGCAGGGCCTTGCTTGCCGGCTGGTGGCCGGGACGGTATGGTCGCCGTGAACCCCGACGATGGAGTTAAACATGTTCAAGGGCTCAATCGTGGCTCTTATAACGCCTTTTCGTTACGGCAAGGTTGACGAGGAGGCTTTTCAGAAATTGGTCGAATGGCAAATTTCTGAGGGAACGCAAGGGCTTGTGCCGTGCGGCACAACCGGAGAATCACCTACCCTGAGCCACGCCGAGCACAAAAGGCTGGTCGAAATCTGCATTTCCGCCGCTGCCGGCCGGGTCCCAGTGATCGCCGGCACCGGGTCCAACTCGACGGCCGAGGCCATCGCGCTGACCCTCCACGCCAAGGAGGCCGGCGCCGACGCGGCGCTGATCGTGACCCCTTACTACAACAAGCCCACCCAGGAGGGCCTGTTCCAGCACTACCAGTCGATTCACGACGCCGTCGATTTACCCATCATCATCTACAACATCCCGTCGCGCAGCATGGTCGACATGTCGCTCGAAACCATGGCCCGCCTGGCCGAGCTGCCCAACATCGTCGGCGTGAAGGACGCGACAAGCCAGATCGCGCGTGTCAGCGCGACCCGGCTCATGATCGGCTCCGACTTCTGCCAGCTCTCGGGCGAGGATGCGACGGCGCTCGCCGTGTTGGCGCATGGCGGCCACGGCTGCATCTCCGTCACGGCGAACATCGCGCCGCGCATGTGCGCCGAGTTCCACGATGCCTGGGCCGGTGGCCGGCCCGACGAGGCGCTGGGCTATCAGGACCGCCTCATGCCGCTGCATTCGGCGCTGTTCATTGAAACGAGCCCGGCGCCGGTCAAATACGGGGCGAGTCTGCTCGATCGGTGCACGGACGAAGTGCGGCTTCCCCTCGTCGGCATCAAGGACCAGACCAAGGAGAAGGTGCGCGTGGCCATGCAGTCGGCGGGGCTGATCAACTGACCGGATGGCCAAGAAGGACCGTCCAGCGGGCCGAAAGATTGCCCTCAACCGGAAAGCGCGCCGCAACTATTTCATCGAGGAAACGCTCGAGGTCGGCATCGTCCTGACCGGGACGGAGGTGAAGACCCTGCGCGGCGGCCAGGCCAGCATCGCCGAGGCCTACGCCAGCGAGCGCGACGGAGAGCTCTACCTCGTCAACGCCACCATCCCGGAATACAAGAACGCCAACCGGGCAAATCACGAACCGCACCGGCCGCGCAAACTGCTCTTGCACAAGCGCCAGCTTGCCAAGTTCCTGGCCCGAGTGCGGTCCGGCGGCATGACCATCGTGCCCCTATCGCTCTATTTCAACGAACGCGGCCGCGCCAAGGTCGAGCTCGCGCTGGCCAAAGGCAAGAAGTTGTACGATAAACGCGCCACCGAGAAGAGCCGCGACTGGAGCCGCCAGAAGGCCCGCCTCATGCGCGACAAAGGTTGAGGCGGCGTGGCCCCGCACGGGACGGCGGGGACCCGCACGGCACGAGGCCGTGCCCGCATGGCACAAAGCCGTGAATGTCCGGGCCCAGGCTTGATGGACCCTTTGCGTGACGCCACTTAGTGTGAAAGTCCCCGCGAAGCAGGAAAATCCATGAGCTCCGAGGCCGTTGAGCGCAGGTTGGCCGCGATCCTTGCGGCCGATGTCGTCGGCTACAGCCGCCTCATGGGCGAGGACGAGGCCGGAACCCTCGCCCGGCTCAACGAGCACCGCAAGGTTCTGATCGACCCCGCGATCAAAGGCCACCAAGGCCGCATCGTGAAGACCACCGGCGATGGGCTCCTCGCCGAGTTCGCCAGCGTGGTCGAAGCGGTTCGCTGCGCGGTTCACATTCAGCACGGCATGGCGGAGCGCGAGGCCGGCACCCCCGATGACCGAAAGATGCTTTTTCGCATCGGCGTCAATCTGGGCGACGTGATCGTCGAGGGCGACGACATCTTCGGCGACGGCGTGAACGTCGCCGCCCGGATCGAAGCTCTCGCCGACCCCGGCGGGGTCTTCATATCGGGGGACGCCTTCCGCCAGATCAGGAACAAGCTCGACGTGGGGTTCGAGAATCTCGGCGAGAAGCGCATGAAGAACATTGCCGAGCCGGTGAGCGTTTACCGCGTCCTTACCGATGTTGCCGCCGGAACCGTGGTCGGGGCCAAGCGGGGACGCAACCGCGCCTGGCTCTCGACCGGCGCCGTGGCCGCGGCGGCGCTTGTGGGCGCGGTCCTGGTGTGGAATTTCGTGCTGCGGGACTCCCTGCCGACGGTCGAGGCCGCCTCCATGGAGATGATGGCCTTTCCGTTGCCCGACAAACCCTCCATCGTCGTCCTGCCCTTCGACAACCTGTCGGGCGATTCCGAGCAGCAATACTTCGCGGACGGCCTGACCGACGACGTGATCACCGCCCTGTCCAAGCTCTCGGGCCTGTTCGTCATCTCGCGCAACACCGCTTTCACGTTCCGGGGCGAGGACGTCAGCGTGAAAAGCGTGGCCGAGGAGCTGGGCGTCCGCTACGTCCTCGACGGCAGTGTACGCCGCGCCGGCGATCAAGTGCGCATCAACGCGCAACTCGTGGACGCAACCACCGGGAAGACCCTGTGGGCCGAGCGCTTCGACGGGGACACGAAGGACATCTTCGCTTTGCAGGACGACATCAACGCCCGCATCGTCTCGGCCATGGCGGTGGAGCTCACGGGGTCCGAGCAACAGACGGCGGCGGGCGGGCGGACGGGCGACGCCCGCGCCTACGATGCCTTCCTCAAGGGGGCGGAATTGTTGCGCAAGAATACCGCCGCGGACACCGGCGAGGCGGTCAAATATTTCCACCAGGCCATCGAATACGATCCCGACTACTCGCAGGCCTACGCGGCCCTGGCCGCCGCCTATTGGACCGGAGCGCGGAAAGGCTGGCTCCGCGAGCTCGACGCCGCCTCCGTCGAGGCGGCGCGGACCGAGGCGCGCGAAATGCTCGGCCTCGCCATGCGGGCAAACCCGACGGTCGAGGCTTACGCCCTGGAGGCCGATATGGCGATGTTGGACGGGGAGCAGGAGCGTGCCGTCGAGATGGCGGCGCATGGCCTGGAGATGGCGCCGAGCGCCCCCGAGCAACAAGCCCGCCTGGGCCAGGCCCTGACCCTGGCCGGGCGCCCGGGCGAGGGGCTTGGCTATATCGAGCGCGCGGCCCGGCGTAATCCGCGTGGGGAGTACCTGGCCCAGCTTGGCCTCGCGCGGTTCAGCCTCGGTGAATACGAGAAGGCGGCGGCGCTGTTCGAGGGCTTGCTCGAAGAGGACCCGGCGCGATACCGGGTCGCCGCGCCCTTGGCCGCGGCCTATGCCCACCTCGGCCGCCAGGACAAGGCCCGGGCGGCGCTTAAACGCCTTGTCGAGGGGGTAAAGAAATCCCGCGGGCCCCAGGCCGAGCCGCGTATCAGCGGCGTCGTCTCCCAGTTCCCCTTCAGCCGCGCCGAGGACCGCGACCGCCTCGCCGAGGGCCTGCGCAAGGCCGGCCTGCCGGAGTAGGGCGCGCCGGTTGCTCTAGCTAGAGTCGAAAACCCGGTTCTTAATGATCGGGTAAGGCCTGGTCCCAACACTGTGACCCCGGACGATCTTGGACGGCATTGCGGCCGCGGCGGCGCATCTGGAAGACGATGAATCAAAAGGCGCGAAAGCCATCGTCAGCTCCTGACGCACTTTGGGAAAGTGCACGGAACAGTGTCCAGCTTGGCAACCGGCTGCGGAAACAGGGTAGGTTGACCGAAGCCGAGGCCAGCATCAAAGAGGCCCTAAAACTCAAGCCAGAATTCGAGCACGCTCACAACGCACTTGGCGTGGTGCTCTGGGGCCAAGGAAGGTTGCAGGAAGCCGAAGCCAGTTATCGGAAGGCCCTCGAAATCGTGCCGGATTATATATCGGTTCACAACAACCTCGGCATGGTTCTGAAGGACATGGGGAAATTGGAGGAAGCCGCGCACAGTTTGCGGCACTCGCTGCGTCTCGACCCCAGTTATGCCAGGGCACACTACAACCTCGGCAACCTTTTGAGTGCGCAAGGCGACTTGGAAGAAGCGGAGGCGAGCTATTGTCGTGCCGTGGAACTCAAACCCGACTACGTCAAAGCACACAACGCTCTTGGCATCGTTCAGCGGGGCCTGCGCAGAGCAGGGGAGGCGGCGGCCAGCTTCCGGCGTGCGGCAGAACCAACAATTTCAAAGTTGCGGCAAAGAAATGAGCACAGCATTTCACTTCTGTACACGAAGAACCGCGAAAGCGAGCTCACTCGCCTTTGCGATCTCCATGGCAGTGACAAGGGCGAGATCGACTCGAACGGCAATCCTTACCCTTGGCCGTCTCACACCTACACCGATTTCTACGAGCTTATTTTTGGCCAGAAACGAACAAGCGTTCGCGCGGTTCTGGAGTGCGGGATTGGCACAAATAATCCCAACCTCGTGTCGTCAATGGGGGCAACGGGTAGGCCCGGCGCGAGTCTGAGAATGTGGCGGGACTATTTCCGCAACGCGAAAATAGTCGGTATCGATATTGATCGGGACATACTCTTTTCGGAAGACCGGATCGATACCTACCAAGTCGATCAGACGTCCAGCCAAAGCATTCACAATTTCTTGGAAGAGCTCGATTCGGGTATGGTCTTTGACGTTATCATCGATGATGGCTTGCACGTCTTTCGTGCGGGCAAAACGCTCTTTGAAGGCGCCATCGACCGGCTTGCCGAGGATGGCGTGTACATTATCGAGGATGTCCAACCTTCCGACCTACTTCGCTACGACGAATATTTTGGCGGACTAATGAACAAGTACTACGTCCGCTATATTTGTTTACATCAGCCGAGAGACCGGTTTTCGGATAACTCCTTGGTCATGATCACCAAGACGTAGCGCGCCGCCGCCTCTTGGACCGGAGCGCATTGGTGGCATCGCCGCCCGATTCCCCTTCAGCCGCGCCGAGGACCGCGACCGCCTCGCCGAGGGCCTGCGCAAGGCAGGTTTGCCGGAGTAGGGGGGCGGTTGGCAAAATTTTCGCCAGGGGTCACAAGCAGATCTGACGGCTCCCTACTCCCGACTTCCGCACTTGGGGGTGAAGCGGACCTACCGCTGAGACCGGCTTAGTGTCCGCTTGTAGCTAATAGCGGGCATCAGACGCGGTGCGCGAGCCCTAGAACGA
>JADFIH010000099.1 GCA_022566715.1 Pseudomonadota bacterium
CCGCCCTAAATCGTATGTAGTCGTTGCAGGTGTCGACTGGCCCCTGCTCGTGCGGATTTACCTCGTACCTCTGGCGGCCCAGCGTAATCCGCAAATCCGCGGGCAATCGTTCCGACAATCGGCGCTCGACCTCGGCCCGGCTGTCGACGCCCAACTCGGGCGACCACCACACGGGGAACTTCTCTTGCGCCGTGGATGCGCCAATGACCGCAAGCAACGCGGCGGCCACGAGCGCCGCCGCACCAATCCATCGATGTGCCAACGTAAGCATTACCCATGCAACCAACGTTACGGTAAGCGCACCGTCCTATTCAATTAAGGCGATACAATGGCCGCTTAGGACTAGGGGCCCTCCGGTGGGGGCCCGAAACTGAGGCGTCCCGCGATGAGGTCCGGCAAGCTCTGCTGCGCCAAGTTCCCGGCTTCACGGCGCACGTAGGCGGCCATCAGGGCCGAGGGCCCCTCCCCCGCCTCGACGGCGCGGAACAGATTGCGCCGCAAGGCCTCGGCAAGGCCGCCGCCAGGATCGGTCAGACCGTCCTCGTAAGCCTTGGCCCGGCCGTAGAAGGCCTCCACCATGACCTTGACCCGTTTGGGCGTGCGCACGTCGCTCGAGCCCAGGTCCCGCAAGCCCCGGTCCATGTCCGCGAACATGGCGTTGAAAAGCTCCTGGGACAGCGCCTTGGCTTCGGCGGTTTTCTGGTCGGCGCCCCCCTCGTCGGCGCCCCCCTTGTCGGCACTCGTGTCCCGGAGCCGATGCAAGACCAAGAACGAGTGCAGAGCGATCAGGTCGAAGCGGCCGTCGAGCGTATCGGGAACGGCGCCTTGCCGAAAAAAGGCGGGCAGGCGCGACTGCTCGACGATCCGCATGTAGATCTCGCCCGCGGCGGACGCGTGCGGACCTTCCCGAAATAACCCCTTGAACCGCTGGTACAGGCTGCTCATCATGCGGGCCTCAACTTAGATGTAGTGGCCGCCGCGTCAATGGGACGCTGCGGGACGCTGCGGGACGCCGCGCAAACGAGTGAAAGCAGGGGACCGGGTGCCTCGACTTCGAACAAAATTCATAAGACGCGGCCCCCTCGCGGTGCTAGCCCTTGCCGCCTTCCTCGGCGCCTGCGCCACGACGGTCGATCATCGCGGTTATGTGCCCGATCAGGAAACGATTGAACGTCTTCGGGCGGGAGTCGATAACCGGGAGTCCGTGACCCGGATGTTCGGCTCGCCCTCGAGCGTGGCCACCTTCGACGACCGAACCTGGTATTACGTCAGCAAGCGCACGGAGCGGGTCGCCTTCTTCAACGAGAAAGTCGTCGATCAGCGCGTACTAGCCGTCCTGTTCGACGAAACAGGTTTGGTGAGCGAAATCCGCCAGTACGCCCTGGAGGACGGCCGCATCATCGATCCGGTCACGCGGGAGACGCCCACGCTCGGACGCGAACTCAACATTATCGAGCAGTTGTTCGGCAACATTGGCCGCTTCAACAACGCCGGAAACTAAACACCCGTCAGAAAATACCGCTGCTCGCCGGGTTCAAGACCGCCAGCAGCAACAGCGCGACGATATTGGTGATCTTGATCATCGGGTTCACGGCCGGACCCGCCGTATCCTTGTAGGGGTCGCCGACCGTGTCGCCCGTGATCGCCGCCTTGTGGGCTTCGGACCCCTTGCCGCCGTGGTGGCCGTCCTCGATGTATTTCTTGGCGTTGTCCCAAGCGCCACCACCCGCCGTCATCGAGATCGCGACAAATAGTCCGGTGACGATGACGCCCAGCAGCATGGCGCCCACCGCGGCGAAGGCCGAGGCCTGATCGGCGACGAGCAAAATCACCACGTACATGACGATCGGGGCCAGAACCGGCAGCAGGGACGGGACGATCATCTCCTTGATCGCCGCCTTGGTCAGAATATCCACCGCGCGGCTGTAATCCGGCTTGGCGGTTCCCTCCATGATGCCCGGTATCTCCTTGAATTGGCGCCGCACCTCGACCACCACCGAAGCGGCGGCGCGGCCGACCGCCGTCATGCCAAGGGCCCCGAACAGGTAGGGCAAGAGCCCGCCCATGATGAGGCCGATCACGACGTAGGGATTCGTCAGTTCGAAGTCGACCTTGACCTCGGGGAAGAATAATTTCAGGTCTTCCGTGTAGGCCGCGAAAAGAACGAGCGCCGCGAGGCCGGCGGAGCCGATGGCGTAGCCCTTGGTCACCGCCTTCGTCGTGTTGCCAACGGCGTCGAGCGCATCGGTGATCTTGCGCACGTCGGCGTCCATGTCCGCCATCTCGGCGATGCCGCCCGCGTTGTCGGTCACGGGACCGTAGGCGTCGAGCGCCACCACCATGCCCGCCAGCGCGAGCATCGTGGTCACCGTGATCGCGATACCAAACAGGCCGGCCAGTTGGAAGGTCGCGATGATGGCGGCGACGATGATCACGGCCGGGATAGCGGTCGCTTCCATGGAAATCGCCAGCCCCTGAATGACGTTGGTGCCGTGGCCCGTGGTCGAGGCCTTGGCGATGCTGCGGACGGGCCGGTAATCGGTCGAGGTATAGTATTCCGTCACCCAAATAAGCAGCCCGGTCACCACCAAGCCGATCAGGCCACAATAGAACAGGTAGCGCCCGGGGAACGTCTGCTCGCCCACCGTGAAAAGAGTGTCGGTGCCGATCACGAGCTCGGTAACGATGTAAAGCCCGACCGCCGACAGAACCGCCGCGGTGATGAAGCCCCGGTAGAGCGCGTTCATGATCTTTTTCTTCGGGCCGAGGCGCACCATGAACGTTCCCACGATCGACGCAAGGATGCAGGTCCCGCCGATCGCCAGGGGATACGCCATCATTTGCGTCATGTCCTGGCCCGTGAAAAAGATCGAGGCGAGCACCATGGTCGCGACAATCGTGACGGCATAGGTTTCGAACAGGTCCGCCGCCATGCCGGCGCAATCCCCCACGTTGTCGCCCACGTTGTCCGCGATGACCGCCGGGTTCCTGGGATCGTCTTCGGGAATGCCCAGTTCTATCTTGCCCACGAGGTCGGCGCCCACATCGGCGCCCTTGGTGAAGATGCCGCCGCCGAGGCGGGCGAAGATCGAGATGAGGGAGCCGCCGAATCCCAGCGCGACCAGCGGGTCGATGAGGTCGCGCCCCTCGGCCCCCGTCTGGACGAGGATGATGAAGTAGCCGGCCACCGCGATGATCGCGAGTCCGACCACCAGCATCCCGGTCACGGCGCCCGCCTTGAAGGCCAGCGCCAAGCCCTGAGCCAGGCCGCGCCGCGCCGCCTCGGCCGTGCGCACATTGGCGCGCACGGAAACATTCATGCCGATATAACCCGTCGCACCGGACAGCACGGCGCCGATCAAAAAGCCGATGCCCACTTTGAACCCGAGCAAGAGGATCAGGATCACGAAGATAATCACGCCGACGATGGCGATGGCGCGGTACTGGCGGTTGAGGTACGCGTTCGCACCTTCTTGTATCGCCTTGGCGATCTCCTGCATGCGCTCGGACCCGGGGTCCGCCGCCAAGACCGAGCGCGAGGCGTAAACCCCATAAAGCAACGCGATAACGCCGCAGGCGATCGCGTACCACAACCAGTTCGACATGGATCCCAGCCTCTTGCCAATTTGCGCGAAGGAATTCGGGGCCCATAGGCGTCACCCGGCGCATGGGCGAACTAAGGGCAGCCCTCGAAAAACGGGCGGACATTGGCAGAGATGGGGGGAGAACGCAACCGGGCTCCGGCTCGCCCCCCTTAAGAACGCGGCGTCTTGCGGTCCCTCAATCGGCGGCGACACCCGCCTTTGCCCGCGCGTTCCCGAGGGCGAGCAAGCCCAGCGCCAAGACCGCGATCACCAGCAGGGGGAGCGCGCCATAGTTTACCGCGTTCCAGCCAAAAACTTGCAGCAGAACACCGGATGAAAGGGACGCGACCGCCACCGAACCGAACACGAGCAATTCATTAAGCGCCTGGGCCTTGGCACGCTCGGAGGGGCGGTAGGTGTCGGTGAGCAGGGTGGTTCCGCCGATGAACATGAAGTTCCAGCCCAATCCGACGAGGAACAGCGCCAGCCAGAAATGCGCCAGGCCCGTGCCGGCCAGCGCCACGGCAACGCTGCCGGCCAGGATGACGACGCCGGCGAAAATGACGTTGAGTTTCCCAAAGCGCGCCATCAGGGACCCGGTGAAGAACGACGGCGCGAACATGGCGACCACATGCCACTGAATAACGAACTTCGTGTCGACGAAGGAAAGATCGTGCTGAAGCATCGCAATGGGGGTCGCCGTCATTAAAAGGACCATGACCACGTACCCCACCACCGCCGACAGGGCGGCGACAACGAAGGTGGGCTGACGCGCGATCTCCAGCAACGGACGCTGGGGCTCGGCGGAAACGCTGGCGGAGTCCTTTGGAATATCGACAAAACCCAGCACGCCTATGGTGATGGCGAGCAACACTATGAGGGCGAGGTACGGCCCGAGAAAATTGTGCTCGGGCACGATGTCAACGCTGAAGCGCGCGATCTCGGGGCCGACGAACGCCGCCACGACTCCGCCCGCTAGAACCAGCGATATGGCCTTGCCGCGGAAATCCTCGGAGGCCACGTCGGCGGCGGCGAAACGGTATTGCTGGCCAAAGGCGGTGTTCACGCCGATCAGAAATGTGCCCGCAACGAACATCCAGAAACCGGCGAAAAAGAAACTTCCCGAGGCGACAGCCGCGCCGCCCAGGCCGATCAGGGAGCCGAGGCGGAATCCCGCGCGGCGGCCCACGCGCCGCATGAAGAGTGAGGCCGGCACCGTCGCCAACGCCGTGCCAATAACCATGGCGGCGACGGGAACCGTCGCCAGCGTCTTGTCGTCACCGAGAAATTGAAAGCCGACCAGCGCGCTGGTGAGGGCGAGAATGGAGTTCCCGCTATTAAAAAAAACCTGGCACAGGGCCAGGACACCAACGTTCTTCTTTGCCGAAGTCACGCGCGCGCCGTCCCATCATTTAATGGCCCCCTCCACCGGATTTCTTCTTTTTTGGAGGCGGCGCGGGCGACCGGATTGCGTAGCCCGATCTCTTGGCGGCGCCGACCGTGACGCTGTGGACCAAATCCGGGCCGAGGAACTTTTCCCCGGCCAGCATGAATCGCTCGCGCAGCGCCTCCATGTCAAGCTCGGCGTCTTCCCCCACGAGGGGGATCGGGTCCGTGTGGAGGCTGCGCACCAAGTCATCCCGGAGCAGCGGCAGAATCTCCCTGGCCTTGACCAAGGTTTCCTCGCCTTCGAGTTCGTAGCGCGCCACGATTTGGAGGTAACGGGCCACCTTCCGGCCCCGGATCACAGGTGTCGCGATGGGCAGCATCTCGTACTGCAGGATGACGACCGGCTCCACCTCGACCACCGCCACGACCGCGACCTCTTGCTCGTCGACTTTGGTCAGAATACCGCCCGCGGCGGCGGACAGGCCGGCAACGGCGGCAAGGCCACCTAGGAAGTAGATAGACTTCTTCATGGCACGATGGATAGCGGAAATTGGTTACGCGAGCATTAATGCTGCGAAAATATTACATTAAAAACGTAATATAACCTATTGTACTAGCCGTATTTTTATTGACACCCCCTAAATGACCCCAAGCTCCCGCGCCACCAGCCACAGCATGGCGAGACCGATGACGCCGAACAGGCCGCCGATCGCGCGCTCCATGAATCGGCTGCCGATCCTGCCATGGAGGCGCGGCCCGATCTGTCCACCGATAATGACGCCCGGCACGGTGTAGGCGACGAGGTTCCACGGCACCGCGCCGACCCCACCCTCGCTCACGAGCGAGGCGATCTGAGTAAAGGAGGCCGCAGCGACCACGACGATCACCACGAACACCGATGTGGCCGCCGCGACGGGGATGGGAACCCGGTGCCGCTTGACCAACTGGGGCATGACCACCTCGCCGATGCCGACGGCAACCATTCCAGTTAAGAAGGCTCCGATGCCGGTGGCGGCGGCTCCCCGCCCCTGGCGCGGCACGGGGAACTCATAGATCTGGCCGTCGCGCCCGGTGATGATCCGTTTCAGCCGCCCATCCGCCGCGCCCCCCGACCGGTCGGCCGCCACGGCGGGCTGCTCCACCGCCGCATGATGACGGATCATGATCACGGCGAGGACCAGCATCAGGACGGCATAAGCCCCCTTGAGTTGAGAGGGCTCCACGACCTGAGCGATCAATGCGCCAACCACCGCGACAGGCGCCCCCACCGCAATAAACGGGATGGCGCTGCGAAAATCGATCAGGCGTTTGCGGTAGTAGCCAACGAAGCCCGAGGAAAATCCAAAGGTTTCCGTCAGCAGGGCCACGCCGATCGCCGCAACCGGACTCGCGAGCTCATATTCCGGCCCCAACAGGGGGAAGATGATGAGAAATATGGGTGTGAACAGCGCCGCGCCGCCGATACCGCTCAACATGGCCGTCGTCGCGACCATCATCGACACCGGCACCATGAACCAATAAAGCGTAAAATCCATTCGTCAGGCCACGGTCCCTTTACGGGCCGCAGCTCCTAATTTTTTGTCGGGAACACGCCTGTGAAATGTGATGCAACAGCCAGAACAACCGATGCTAGCTCTTGGCCCAGGGTGGCGCACGCAGCCCGATCTGTCAAAAGTGTACGTAGCCCGGCCGGGGCAGCGGCATCACACTTCCGTCAGCAGCAAGAAATGTTACGCCCGGTCCGGCGGTCATCGCCCCGATTCGGGTGACATCGACGCCGCAGTCCCGGCCCGCGCGCTCGACCGCGCCGGCGTTTTCAGGGTCGGCGGTGAAGAGGAGCTCATAGTCGTCGCCGCCGCCGAGGACCAGTTCGAGCAGCCCGGGTTGCGCGTCCAGAACCGACCTAGCCGGCGCCGACAACGGCACGCCGCCGGGATCGACCGTCGCGCCCAGGCCCGAGGCCGTGCAAATATGTCCGAGGTCCGCGGCGAGGCCGTCCGACACATCGATCGCGGCGCTGGCGAGTCCTAGGAGCCTTGGTCCTAAAAGCGTGCGCGGCTCCGGCAGGTAATAGCGGCGGCGCAAGGCCTTGGCCGCGGCGTCATCGATCTTGCGCGTATCGTCCAGACCGGACCCGCCATCCCTTAACGTCGCCAAGCCGAGCGCTGCATCACCGATCGTACCGGAGACGTAAACCGAATCACCCTCGCGGGCGCCCGACCGCCGCAGGGCCGCGCCAACCCGAACGTCGCCGAGGGCGGTTATCGTCAGGCTCAAGGGCCCCGGCGTGGTCACCGTGTCGCCCCCAAGCAGATGGACGGAAAACTCTTTTTGGTCGTTCGCGAGGCCGGTGGCGAAGTCCTTCAGCCAATCGTCGCCGCGGTCCTCGGGCAAGGCCAATGTGAGGAGGTAAAAACGGGGGACGGCGCCCATGGCCGCGAGATCGGAAAGATTGACCCGCAATGCCTTGCGGGCGATTTGCCCCGGCGGGTCCGCGGCGAAGAAGTGAACGCCCGCCACGAGCGTATCGGTCGTCACAACGACGTCATGGCCCGGCAGGGCCGCGAATTCGCCCGCATCGTCGAGCAAGCCAAGGGCCTCGGGCCGGGCCGCCAACGGGGCGAAAACATCGGCGATCAGCGCGAACTCGCCTTTGCGAACCGCGCCACTCATTTTCTACGCGGCGTCTTCATTGGATGCGCGCGAGCCACCCACTCCCTAACCCTCCCCAATCAAACGGGGAGGGTTCGTTTTAGAATCGGCCGGGCCGCCCGCCGCCAACTCGCCATTACGCAAGCGCCGCGCCAGCGCATCGAGAACGCCGTTGACCAAGCCGGGCTGGCCTCCATCGAAAAACGCGTTGGCCACATCCACGTACTCCGTGATCACCACCCGCGCCGGGATATCGGCGCGGGCGACAAGCTCGTAGGCCCCCAAGCGAAGGATGGCGCGCAATATCTTCTCAAGCCGCTCGACGGTCCAGGTGTCGGTCAGGGAGTCACCCACCAGACGGTCGACCTCGTCGCGCCGCGCGCTCGCGCCGCGGACGAGATCGGAGAACAGGCCGGGATCGGCCCGTTCGCCGGGAAGATCGTCCACCACTTTATCGAAGCGATGCTCCACGAACTCCGCAACGACGCTGTCCGGCGAGATTCCGGTAAGGTCTATTTGGTAGAGCGCCTGGACCGCGGCGAGGCGCGCGGCGCTCCGGCCCGAGTGCGACGATGTGGGGGTCGGGCCGTCCCTGGTCATCGCGGCGGTACAAACGATCGCTTGACGCGAATCATGTGCAGCGCGGCCTCGGCCGCGGCGCCCCCCTTGTTCCCCTGATTGACGGCCGCGCGGACAATGGCTTGCTCGTGCGTATCGCAGGTGAGGACACCGAGTCCCACTGCAAGCGAATACTGCACCGTGAGGTCGCTGATGGCGCGGATCGATTCCTGGCTGATACGTTCGTAGTGGTCGGTCTCGCCCCGGATGACGCACCCCAGCAGCACGTATCCGTCGTAGCGCCGCCGTCCGCCGACCAGCTCCATTGAGCGCACCGCAAACCGCACGGCGGCCGGAATTTCGAAGGCCCCGGGAACCGAGACGCGCGTATAGCTCGCCTCACCAGCTTCGATCGCGGCGATCGCCCCTTTTACGAGTTCATCGGCGATATCCTCGTAAAACCGCGAGTCGATGATCAGAAGATAGGGTTCGTCACTCATTCTTCATCCTCAGGATTTGGCTCAGGATTTGGCTCAAGATTTGGCTCATTGTTTGGAGACAGGCCGCGCCGGCCCACGATGGAAAGGCCGTAGCCTTCAAGGCCGACGACCGTACGCTGCGTGTTCGACAGAAGAATCATGTTGCGCACGCCGAGATCGCGCAGGATCTGCGCACCGATTCCGTAGTCCCTCAGCGCCGGCGCCGGCTCATCGGCGCCAAGTTTGGCCCGGACGCGGTCCGACAGGCTGGTGGCACGCGCCTCGCGGATAAGAACGATAACACCCCGGCCCTCCTCGCCGACGGCCCGCATGGCCGTGTGCAGAGTCCCCTCGGACCCCCGGGTCTCCCCCAGCAAGTCCTCGAGGATATGGAACTGATGGACGCGCACAAGCACGGGGTCCGGGCCGGCCACGTCGCCTTTCACCAGCGCGATATGCTCGGCGTAGGTGATCTTGTTGACATAGACCCGCATCTGAAACGTGCCGCCATAACGGCTCTCCAATACCGCTTCGGCCATGCATTCGACCACCGTGTCGTTGCGCCGCCGGTAGGCGATGAGGTCGGCGATGCGCGCCACTTTGAGTCCATGGAATTGCGCGAACTTCACCAGGTCCGGCATGCGCGCCATGGTTCCGTCGTCGTTCATGATCTCGCAGATCACGCCCGACGGGTTGAGGCCGGCAAGCCGCGCGATGTCGACGGCGGCCTCGGTGTGGCCGGCGCGTTCGAGTACGCCTGCGCTGCGGGCCACCAACGGAAAGACGTGCCCCGGCGTGCTGATGTCGTTCCGCCCCTTTGCGGGGTCGATGGCGGCTTCGATCGTGCGTGCCCGGTCGGCCGCGGAGATGCCGGTCGTTACCCCTTCGCGGGCCTCGATGGACACGGTGAAGGCCGTCTGGTGCCGCGTCTGATTCTCGCGCGTCATCAGTTTCAGTCCGAGTTCCGCGCTGCGCTCTTCCGTCAGCGCCAGACAGATCAGGCCGCGCGCGTGTTTGGCCATGAAATTGATGGCCGCGGCGTCCGCTTTCTCGGCCGGAATGATCAAGTCGCCTTCGTTCTCGCGATCCTCGTCGTCGACCAAGATGATCATGCGGCCGTTACGCGCGTCCTCGAGGATCTCCTCGACCGACGCGAGGTAGTCGTCCGTGGCCTGGTAATTAATCCGCGACATTACCTCGCCTCCTCCAGGCGCGCGACGTATCGCGCCAGGACATCGATCTCGAGGTTGACCTCGTCGCCCGGCCGCAGGTCCCCGAAGCAGGTCGCCTGCTGCGTATGGGGAATAATGTTGATTCCGAACCGGTTGCCCTCGACCTCGTTGACGGTCAGGGAGATGCCGTCCAGGGCAACGGCGCCTTTCGATGCGACATAACGCTCCAGCGCCTTGGGCATTTCGAATTCGAATCGAATCGAATCGCCCTCGGAGTGGCGCTCCACGACCTTCGCCGTCCCATCGACGTGCCCCGTGACGATGTGCCCGCCCATTTCCTCGCCGACGCGCAGCGAACGTTCCAGATTCACTTTGGCCCCTTCGCTCCAGGATCCAAGGGTCGTTTTCGACAGGGTCTCCGCCGAGGCGTTTACGGCGAACCAGTCCGGCCCCTTGTCGACCACGGTCAGGCAGGGCCCCGAACAGGCGATCGACGCGCCGATTTCGATGCCCGAGGTGTCGTACTGCGTGCCGATCTCGAGGCGCATATCGCCGGCCTTTTCGATCTTCCGCACGGCACCCACATCGGTGATGAGTCCGGTAAACATGGTTCCAATAATTACGTCGTAAATACAAAGGTTTCCAGCAAATCCTCACCTAATCGGCGGACCTCGCGCCGCTGCGCGCGGGGCATCTTTCCAAGGACCTCGACGCCAAGCCCGGCTACCGCCGCGATTCCGTCCGCCCCGATGACCCCGGGCGCGCGGAACCAAGCCATCCGGTCCACCAGGCCGCTCCGCAGCAGGGCCGCCGCAACGTGGCTGCCGCCCTCGGCAAGCACCCGGGTCAGGCCCTTTTCGGCCAAAGCCCGCAACACCGCCGCCATGTCGAGATTACCATCCGAATCCGCGGGGCAGGTAATCACCTCGACCCCGGCGTCGGTATAGGCCTTGCGCCGATCGCGGTCAGCACTTGACAGCGTGACGATCCAGGTGGGCGCCGTGGCCGCCGAGCTCACCAACTTGCCGGTGAGCGGCGTGCGCAACCTGCGATCGAGAACGATTCGCACCGGGGAGCGGCCCTCGAGCCCGGGCAACCGGCAGGTAAGCTCCGG
The DNA here is from genome assembly GCA_022566715.1 of Pseudomonadota bacterium. GTDB lineage: Bacteria > Pseudomonadota > Alphaproteobacteria > SHVP01 > SHVP01 > JADFIH01. The sequence goes on from JADFIH010000099.1 coordinate 10,949, forward strand.
ATCATCGGCCAACGCCGTGCCCACGCCGATCATAACCGCGTCATGGCTGGCCCTCAGCAAATGCGCCGCGGCCCTGGCGCCTTCGCCGGTGATCCACTGGCTTTCGCCGGTATGAGTCGCGATCTTGCCATCGAGCGTGGCCGCGGTCTTCAGGGTGACCAGCGGCAGGCCCTGTTCGATGCGCTTGAGAAACCCGGCGTTGAGCTCGGCGGCCTCCTCGCCGCCGGTTCCCACCGCAACCTCGAGTCCGGCCCCGCGCAGGGCCTCGATGCCGCGGCCCGCGACACGCCGGTCGGGGTCCTCGAGCGCGATCACGGCGCGTGAAATTCCGGCTTCGATCAGGGCGCTGCTGCACGGCGCGGTCTTGCCGTGATGGCTGCACGG
>JADFIH010000100.1 GCA_022566715.1 Pseudomonadota bacterium
GATCGTTCAATTCGGACCAATAGACGCGCCGCCGCGGTAAGTGGGCGGAGTCCAGCACTATTTCAGTCGACGTCTTCGCGGCAACGAGCTTGGGCTTCAGCGTGTCGGCCGAGGCGCGGCATCGCACCGTGACGATTTCCAGTTGGGCGCCGCGCAGGGATGCGCCCGCGCCGTAAAGCAGCTCGTAGCGTTCGACGAAGCGCGCACGCAATCCCTCGAGGTCCGCTTGGGCAAGCGTATCCCCGTCCAGGTCGACCGCCACCTCGTTGATCTGACCCTTGTGCCGCATATCGAGTGTAAAGCGGAATTTCTGCCGGTCCGGCGATATGCCGTCCTTCGACAACTGAGCGGACACCTTTGCATTCAACGCAGCGATAATCCCGTTGACGCGCGCCGGATCGAACGGCGAGGTCATGATATCGACCTGTTCCGCGACGTGCAGAATGTCCGCCGCCGCGGCCCCAAACGCGCACCACACGGATGCGGTATCCCTTTGCGGGATAATGATTTTTTGTACCCCGAGCTCTTGGGCGAAAACGGCCGCGTGAACCGGCCCGGCGCCGCCGAAGGCGAACACGACGAAGTCGCGCGGATCGAAGCCCTTCTGAATCGTCACCTTGCGGATCAGATCCGCCATCTGAAAATCGACGATCCGGACGATCCCGCTGGCGCATTCGTGAAGGCCCATGCCCAACCGGCCGGCGACCTTCTGGACCGCCGCCTCCGCCGCCCCTTTGTCGAGCGTCATGGTCTTGCCCGCGAAGTTGTCGGGATTGAGATAACCGAGCACGATGTCGGCGTCGGTGACCGTTGCGTCCTCGCCGCCGAGTCCGTAGCAGGCGGGACCGGGTACCGCGCCCGCGGAGTCGGGCCCGACGTGCAGCGTTCTGGTCACGTCGTCGATCCACACCTTGCTGCCGCCGCCGCTGCCGATGGTCTGGAGATCGACCTTGGGCAAGAAGTATTCGTACTGGTTGACCATGCTGCGGAAGGAATAGGCGGGCTCACCCCGGTGGATGATGCCGACGTCGAAGGACGTGCCGCCCATGTCCGCCGTGATGATGTTGTCGTAGCCCATGATGCCGCCGGTGTATTTGGTGCCGGTCACGCCCGACACGGGCCCGGAATCGAGGGTCAGGAGCGGCGCTTCCATCGCCTTGGCGACGGAGATCGTGCCGCCGGCGCACTGCGTGATTTGCACGGGGGCCCGGTAGCCAAGATCCGCGAGGGCATCTTCGATATTCCTTAGGTACCCAGTCGTGCGCGGACCGATGTAGGCGTTCAGCGCGACCGCCGTCGTGCGCTCGTACTCGCCCCACTTGGGCACCAGTTCGTGGGAGCAGGTGACGAACAGATCAGGCGCTACCGCCTCGATGATCTCCCGGACCCGGCGTTCGTGCGCCGGTTCGAGGAAGGACCAAAGGAAACAAACGGCGAGCGCCTCGACCCCCAGATCGACAAGGCGGCGCACGGCCTGCTCGGTTTCTTCCTCGTTGAGCTCGACCACCACCTTGCCAAAGCAGTCGACGCGCTCGGAGACTCCCTCGATCAGCCGCTTGGGGATGATGGGATCGGGTTTTGAGCTCTCCGGGAAATGGACCACGAGCTGGACATCGCGCCCGGTCAGGCCGCGCGAGCCGCGCATGATGTGGATCACGTCGTTGTGACCCTTGGTGGTGATCAGGCCGACCTTGGCGCCCCGCTTCTGGACGATGACGTTGGTGCCGATCGTGGTGCCGTGGGACAGAACGGAAATCGACTCGCACAGCGCCCGCGGGCTGAGATCGAGCTTCACCGCGGCGGCGGCGAGCGCCGCCATCATGCCGTCGGCGAAATTGCCGGGCGTCGAGGGGGCCTTAGCGGTGACGGCCCGGCCATCGGGATCAACAACCACGCAATCGGTGAACGTGCCACCGATGTCGATACCACAAAGATACGTAATGGGACGGCTCCCCGGGCTCAGGTGTGAACGGCTTTGCAAACCAGATACCGGGGGCGCATCGCCCTGTCAAACCCGGCGGCGCGGCATCTCCTTTTGCTCCGGCGGCGCTAACCTTAAAGTGGCACGCGCCGGCCCGGCCGATCGGGGATTTGTGGCCGGCCCCGGCCTTTGCTATGACGAGGCTTGGAATCCCGAACAAAGATGGGAGGAACCCCATGCTTTACGTCGTTCATTGCCTCGACAAGCCCGGTCACGTAGCCAAACGCATGGAGCTCGTGGACGTGCACCGCGCCTACCTCGCCACCAAGCCGATCGATGTACTGTCGTCGGGTCCCCTTCTGTCGGAGGACGGGAGCGAGATGATCGGCAGCCTGTTCATCGTGGACGCCGCGAACCGGGCCGAGGTCGAAGCCTTCAGCGCGGGCGATCCCTTCACCAAGGCGGACCTCTGGCAAGCCGTCAACGTGCAGCGCTACGGCGTGCGGTCGGGCGCCCTGTCGGACCACCAATCGGCGCTCGCGGCCACCACATGAGCCGGATCGCGGAACCGGTCCGGGAGGCGTTGGATGAGGCCCAGCGCCAAGCCTACGATGCCATCGTCGGCGGCGCGCGTGGCAAAATGGCGGCGCTGTTCTGGCCCTGGTTGAGCAGCCCCGAACTGTGCGACCGCGCGCAGAGGCTTGGCGAGTTCGTGCGCTACAAAACCTCCCTGCCGCCGCGCCTGTCCGAACTCGCCGTCCTGGTGACAGCCCGCTTTTGGCGCTCCAATTTCGAATGGGTCACCCACGAGCCGATCGCCCGCGAGGCCGGGCTCGCCCCCGATATTATCGCGGCGGTCAAGGCGGGAACGCCGCCGTCCTTCGCGAACGGCGATGAAGAGGCGGTTTACCGTTTAAGCCGCGAGCTTCACGAAACCCACCTCGTCTCGGACGCGGCCTATCGGGACTCGGTGGACCGCTTTGGGGAAGGCGGGACGGCCGAACTGGTCTGCCTGCTCGGCTATTACACCATGGCGGCGATGACTTTGAGCGCCTTCCGGCTGCCCCTCCCCGAAGACGTGGAGGCGCCCTTCGGCGAACCGGCTTAGGCGCCTTCTAGACCACCCTTATCTCGATCTCGCCGATGCCGTCGATGCCGCCATGCAGGTCGTCGCCGGGCTGAACGGCCGAAACCCCGGCGGGCGTGCCCGTGTAGATGAGATCGCCCGCGCGCAGGGTGAAGAGACCCGATAGGTGGGAGATCACCTCGGGCACGTTCCAGATCAAGTCGGCGATGTCGCCGTTCTGACGCACCTCGCCGTTGACCTTCAACCAGATCGAGGCCGACTCCGGATGGCCGGCGTCTTCAACCGGCTTGATCGCGCCACACGGCGCCGCGCCCTCGAACGACTTACCGACGTCCCAGGGCCGGCCCTTTTCTTTCGCTTGGGACTGTAGGTCGCGCCGCGTCATATCCAGCCCGGCCGCGTAACCAAACACATGCTCGAGCGCTCCATCCACGGAGATGTCCGTACCGCCCGATTTCAGTGCAACCACAAGCTCCATCTCGTGGTGCAAATCCTTCGTTTTCGGTGGATAGGCGAACTCCGATCCGCTCGGGATGACGGCGTCGGCCGGTTTGAGGAAAAAGAACGGTGGCTCGCGGTCGCTGTGGCCCATCTCGCGCGCGTGCGCCGCGTAATTCCGGCCAACGCAGTAAACTCGGTGAACGGGGAAGCGGTCGGCGCGGCCGGCAACTTCGACGGACGGCGTCGCCGGTGCAGCAAACACGTAACTCATCTTTCAACTCCGCGAAAAGGCGCCCGGCTCGGCCGGCCGCCGGGCCGGTGCGGCCTACATTCCATCGACAATCACGAGCTCCACTTCACCACCGCCATCCTTGCGGAACGCGGCAGCCTCTTGGTATTCGGGCGAGTCGTGACAGGCGACCGCCTGCTCCATCGACGGAAATTCGACGACCACGAACCGTCCAAATGTTTCCGGCCCTTCGAGTATCTGAAACTTGCCGCCACGTGCAAGGATCTTCGCACCGAATTTCTGCAAGATCGCGGGAACGCGGTCGGTGTATTTCTTGTATTGGTCCGGATCGTTGATTTTCGCCCGGGCCACCCAATAAGCAGCCATGTTTCTCCCCTAAGATTGTTGTCACGTTCGCGGCGAACGGCTCCGCCGCATGTATAGGGGCGGCGGTTTCGAGAGACAACCGGCGATTAACCCGCTGCCTCGAACATTCGGACCGGATTGGTCCACCCCCGAGTTGTTCAGGCCCCCGATTTGTTCAAGCCCGCGACGCGCGTTCCTTAATCATAAACCGGCGCGCGGGCTGGGGTCCACCGGGGCCACGCCGCCTATCCCGGTTTTGTCTCGCGGACGTGTGCGACCCAGCGGCGAATTTGGCTATTATGTTATTCCCGCAAGCGTGATAGAAGCTGTGCCGGGAGGTTGCGGGCGATTCGGGGGAATCGCCTTCCACCAAAAAAGACGTGGAGACGAGGAGGCAAGTTTTGCCACGGAGATCGCTCGGCAGTCTCGCCAACGTCGAGAAAAGTGTCGCCACGACGCGCAGGTCGCTCGGCAGTCTCGCCAACATCCTGAATGTAATCGCGGCGGCGTGGCTCCTCATGCTCGCCTTCGTCATTCTTTACGACGTGATCGGGCGGGCCGTGTTCAACTCCCCCTTCCTCGGCGCGCGTGAAATCCTCGGCAACTCCGTCGTCGCCATTCTCTTTCTCCAGGTTCCGCTCGCGATCCATCGCGGCAACATGCTGCGCACGACACTGATTTACGATCTCACGGGTGTAAACGGAAAGCGCGTGATCGATATCGTCACTTTTTTGCTCGGCGTCGGGTTCTTCGTCGCGATGGGCTTCGGGGGCTGGGACGACATGATCACTGGGTGGAGAATCCGTGAGTTCGAAGGCATCGGCGCCCTGGAGATTCCGGTCTATCCCATCCGCACCATCGCCGTGTTCCTGAGCTTTTTCGGGGCGGTCATTTACCTGGCGATGGTCGCGGAGATTTTCAGCAACTGGATTCGCGGCGCCGATTCAGCCCCGATACCACGCGATTCATGATCCCGAACGCAATGGCGGCCGGGTCCAACACCGCAACCGCGCCCTAGGGCCGGGGCCGCGCGGAACGCACCATGGACCTGAACACCCTCATGTTCCTGACCCTGCTGGGCATGATCTCGGCGATCATCCTCGGCGTCCATATCGCCATCGCGCTCGGTCTCACGGCCCTCATCGGCACGTTTATCATCTTCGGCAGCCTCGATTTGGCGACCTTCATGTTGGGTGCCGCCGCTTATGACGCCTTGCGGGACGAGTTGTTCGCGACGATTCCCTTATTCGTGCTCATGGGTGATTTTGTCGCCAAGTCGGGAGCCGCACGCGACCTGTACAAGCTCGTCAACCGGGGGCTCGCGCGCATTCCCGGACGGCTTGCCGTCGCCACCGTCATCGGCAACGCCATCTTCGCCGCGGTGACCGGAGTCAGTATCGCCGCCGCGGCGGCGTTCAGCCGCATCGCCTATCCGCAAATGCAACGCTATGGCTATCGCCGCACTTTCGCGCTGGGTTCAATCGCCGGCAGCGCCAGCCTCGGCATGTTGATCCCACCCAGCATCCTTCTCATCATCTGGGGCATCGTCACCGAGATCTCGATCGGCAAGCTGTTTATCGCCGGCATCCTCCCGGGGCTCGTCCTGGCAAGCCTGTTCATCGCCTACTCGATCATCGCCGCGATCCGCGATCCGTCGATCGCCCCGTCGGTTCCAGAGGGCGAGGAAGAGGAATTCGAGTTGGCGGAGATCATCAGCGGATTCGGCATTCTCGGGCTCATGGCCCTGGTGCTCGGCGGCATCTGGGGCGGCATCTTCACGAGTACGGAGGCGGCCGGGATTGGCGCGCTGGGCGCCATGGTGCTGGGGATCGTCAAGGGGATGCGCTGGCGCGGCATAAGCCAGGCGATCATCGACGCCGGACGGACCGCCGCCCCGATCATGTTCCTGATCCTGACCGCCGCCATGTACTCGCGCTTCCTGGCGTCCGGCGGCATCATCAGCGTGATTCAAGATACCCTGACGTCGGTGGGGTTTGGCGCTTTCGGTATTTACATGGTTATGGTCCTGATCTGGCTGTTGCTGGGCATGATCCTCGATTCCGCGTCGATCATCCTGCTCACCGTGCCGATCTTCTGGCCCGTCGCCGAAGCGCTGGGATTCAACGATCTCGCGTTCGCCATCTTTGGCATTCTGGCCATCGAAGCCGGGTTGCTGACGCCGCCCCTTGGGCTGTTGGTCTACACGGTCAAAGGCGCCATACCGGAAGTCAGCCTCGGAGAAATCTTCCGCGGCTCGATCCCCTATTGGCTCTTGATGCTGGTGGCGATGTCGCTGGTGTGGATTTTCCCGGGCCTGGCAAGCTGGTTGCCCAGCTTGTGACGCGATTCTAGAGAGTCGCCGATTGACCCGCTCCGAGGCCGAAATCAGCCCCGAAAGCCGCTACGGCCTAAAGCGCCTGGCCGTGCTCGACAGCGAGATGGCCTACATCGAGACGGGCCAGGGCGCGCCCATCGTGTTCCTCCACGGCAACCCCACCTCGTCGTTCCTGTGGCGCAACGTCATACCCCACCTCGAGGACCTGGGGCGCTGCCTCGCGCCCGATCTCATCGGCATGGGCGATTCCGGGACCATGCCGTCCGGTACCTACCGCTACCAAGAGCAGGCGGATTATCTCGACGCCTGGTTCGACGGCGTGGCCGCCGCCGAAGACGTTATCCTGGTCCTGCACGATTGGGGCGGCGCGCTGGGCTATAACCGCGCCGCACGGTTTCCCGAACAAATCGCCGGCATCGCCTACATGGAGACGATGGTGCGGCCGCGCCGCTGGACCGACCTGCCGGACGGCCGCGACAAGATATTCAAGAAATTCCGTGCCGCCGAAGGCGAGCGCATGGTTATGGAGGACAATTTTTTCGTTGAGACCATGATGTTCGAGATGGGAATCGTTCGGGACCTCAGCGAGGCGGAGAAAGACATCTACCGCGCGCCCTACCGCGACAAGGCGCGCCGCTTCGTCACCCTGCAATGGCCCCGAGAAATTCCCTTCGACGGCGATCCCGCGGACAACGCCGAGGTCGTCCAGCGTTACAGCGATTTTCTGGCGCAAAGCGGCCTTCCAAAGCTGTTCGTCAATACGACGCACGGCCACGCCCTGACCGGTCCTCCGCGCGAGTTCTGCCGCACCTGGCCGAACCAGACGGAAGTGACGATCGACGCCCGCCACTTCCTGCAGGAGGACAGGCCCCACGAGCTGGGGCGCGCACTGCGTGCCTTCGTGCAGACCGTGCGCAAGGGTTGAGCGCCGGGCAAAAGAAAGGGCGGCCGGAAAACCGGCCGCCCCAAAGCTCGTCCGCCGCAGGATTAGTTGATCGGGTAATCCACCGGGAAATCGTGGCCGCGTTCCGCTAGCAACTCGATGTAGCGGCGCATGATTTTCTTACCATCGATGCCCTCTTGATCGGAGATCGCCTGCGCCCGCTCGGCCGGCCAATCGATCAGCAACTGCGCCCACGCCGTTTGCGCGGAGCGCGTCATCTCCGTAATAATCGCGCCTTCTTTTCTCATGTTTTCCAGGCCCGACTTTTCCCGATCGGCCGAATTTTGAGTCGATACGATCTCGTACTCTTTCGCCACTTCATCGATGATGGCGACGACCTCCGGCGGAAGTTTCTTCCGCGTGTCGTTGTTCATGGTCAGCGATATTTGGGCCATGGCGCCAAAGTTCGTGATCTTGAAATACGGCGCCGGCTCATGGAACTTGAACCCGTTGTAACTCGACGGGAACATCAGCAGTCCCTCGCCAACACCGGTCTCAAGCTGGTTGTAGGCGGTGGGCAGGGTCGTGGTCACGGGCAATGCACCGCTCATCGAGATCCAAGGCAGATTCGGACCCGCCCCCAGAATCTTGCGGCCCTTCAGCTCTTCCGTCTTTTCCCAGGCGAAGGTCGTGCCGAGGCCGTAGTTGTCGAAGCCCGAGATCGCAAGAAGCGTCTGGTTGTACTTGCCCGAGTAATCCTCATAGAGCTCGGGAAACTCGGTGATCAATTTCCGGAAGACCTTGACCTGCTCCACGGCATCGGGCGTGGTGAACGGCAGGAAGTAGGTGATGTTCATGCCGAGAGCCTTGGTCGGCTCGAAGCATTGACACCATCCGCCGATGTCGAGAAGACCTTTTTCGACGGCCTCGAGTGTTTCGGCGACCTTGGCGACCGTCCCGGCATAGGCCTCGATGAAGCGAATCTTATGGTCGGTCCGTGCGGCCACGCGCTTGGTCACCTCGGGAACGAAAAAGTTTTCCATGGAATCGACGTAGGCCACGGGCGCGCTCGGGTGACCCGAGCCGATCCGAAGCGTAATCGTGTGGTCGGCATATGCGACCGACGATACACCGACGGTCGCACCAAGTACCATTCCGAGCGTAACGGCCGCTCCCGCGAATTTTTTCATAATGCTCATTGATGTTTCCTCCCGAAGGTCCCTGTTAAACCTATTCCCCGGACGCGGCGGTTCCGGCACGGGGACAATTCGGGCAGCTTAACCGGATTTCTGTCCCGCTACCCATACATTTTTTAGGGGCAAGACCGGCGAGCCCCTTGGGGAAAGTCAAATTTTCGCGATGGGCGGAGCCACGGCGGTAAACATGTGAGCCCAAGGATTCCCTACCTGTTAATGTTAACGCAGGCCGCCCGGCCGGACGGCGGTAACCTCTTGAACCCAAGGGCTCGGTAGCGGCGGTGGTTGCAATAACCGCGCGCGAGGCATAGAACCCCGGCCTCGGGTCCCTGGTGACGCCCCTCCTCGCGGATCCGCCACCTTCCCGAACCCGCACACAACCCGCTCAGGAGAAGCTTGGTATGATCGATCTTTACACCTTCACGACGCCCAACGGCCGCAAGGTGTCCATCATGCTCGAAGAACTCGAGCTGCCTTACACCGCGCACACGATCGACATCACCAAGGGCGACCAGATGGCGCCCGAGTTCCTCAAGATCAGTCCCAACAACAAGATCCCGGCGATCGTCGATCACGACAACGGCGTCTCGATGATGGAATCGGGGGCCATCATGCTCTACCTTGCCGAGAAAACGGGAAAGTTCATCCCCACCTCCGACCAGGGCCGCTGGGCGCATATGGAGTGGCTGATGCTCCAGATGGGCGGCATCGGGCCCATGCTCGGTCAGACCCATCACTTCGTGAAATACAATCCCGGCAAGGCGCCCTATGCCGAGGAGCGTTATCTGAACGAGAACAAACGAATCTACGGCGTTCTCGACAAGCGTCTCGCCGATCACGAGTACCTGGTCGACGAATACTCCGTCGCCGACATGGCGACCTGGCCCTGGATCTCGCGCTTCGATTGGCAGACCATGGATCTCAACGAATACCCGAACCTGAAGCGCTGGTACCTGGCGATCGCCGAGCGCCCCGCGGTACAGCGCGGCTATCACGTGCCCAAGAAGGTTCAAGAAATTCCCATGCCGTAGAGGATTCCAGGGAGGCTCCCATGATCGAGAAAGTTGGCGTCGTCGGGCTTGGCATCATGGGCGGCGCCTTTGCACGCAACATCGTCGATGCGGGTTTTGAGGTCGTGGGGTACGACATCGTGCCGGAACGGATCGAGTCATTGACCGCGCATGGCGGCAAGGCCGCAGCGGGAGTCGGCGACGCCGTCGGCCGGTCCGAGGTGACCATCCTTTCGCTTCCGAGCGTGAGCGCCTTTCAGCAGGTCGTGGACGAAGTGGCCGCGGCCGCGCCAAAGAACGCGATCCTCGTGGAGACCAGCACCCTGCCCCTCGACGTCAAGGAAGCCGGTCACAAAAAGTTGAAGGCCGCCGGCGTTACCCTTCTCGACTGTCCGATCAGCGGAACCGGCAGCCATGCGACGGCGAAGAAACTCGTCGTCTTTGGCAGCGGTGACGAGACCGCCTATCAGACGAGCCTGCCGGCCATCGCCGGGTTCGCCTTGGATCAACGTTACGTCGGGCCCTTCGGCAATGGCACCAAGATGAAGCTCGTGGCCAACCATCTGGTCACGATTCACGTGGCCGCCGCCGCCGAGGCCATGGTGTTCGCGATGAAGGCGGGGCTCGATCCCGCGCTCGTCCATGAGGTGTTGAGCGCCAGCCCGGCGGGCTCGCCCATGTTCAGCTTGCGCGGCGCCCTGATGGCGAAGAACGACTACCTACCCGCCATGATGAAAATCGAAGTGTTCCAGAAGGACCTCGACATCATCGGCAAATTCGCCAAGGACCTGGGCGCCCCGGCCGCCTTGTTCGAGGCGAGCCTGCCGCCCTACCGCGCCGCCATGGCCGATCACGCACTGGACGACACGGCATCCATCTGCGCCGTGCTGGAGGAACAGGCCGGGATAAAACGCTAGTTGTCGGCGTCCCGCTGCTCCTTGTACCAATCGAGGATCTGCTCGCCGGTCCACATGAGGACGCCCGGCCGCTCCAGGATGTGGGCGTAGAGCTTCTCCAAGTATCCGATGCGGTGCGGCACGCCCGTGATGTAGGGATGCAAGCTGATCGCCATGATGCGGGTGATGCGCTCGCTTTCCATGTACAGGCGGTCGAACTGGTCGGCGCCGCGCCGGAACATCTCGCCCGACGAGTGCTGTTGCAGCGCCATCATGGTGATGTCGTTGGTCTCGACCGTGTAGGGGACGGACACCACGGTTCCCGCGCTGGTCTGAATATCGACGGGTTGGTCGTCCAGCACCCAATCCGCCACGTATTCGATGCCCTCCTCGGCCAGCACGTCGATCGTCTCCTCGGTTTCGGTGAGGCCCGGGCTCTCCCAGCCGCGCGGCGGTTTGCCGGTGAACTCGCGGATCGCTTCGACGGTCTGGCGAATGGCGGCGCGCTGGTCGTCGAGCGCGTGCATCGGCCCTTGCAGAAAGCCGTGACCCATGAACTCCCAGCCCGCCTTGAGCGCCGCGTCGGCGATGCGCGGGTAAGACTTGCACACCGACCCGTTGACCGCGAACGTCGGCGTAATGCCGAACTTTTGCAGGCATTCCAGCAGACGCCAGAATCCCACCCGCATGCCGTATTCGTGCCAGGCCCAGTTGGGCAAATCGGGCAACAGCGGCTTGCCCATCGGGGGCGGCAGAACGCTGCGCGGCATGGCGCGTTCGATGCTCCATTCCTCGACATTGACGATGGTCCATACGGCGATGCGCCCGCCGCCGGGCAAAACCAGCGGCGGCCGGTCGACGATGGCGGAATAGGGAACCCGGTCCTTGGGCAGGGTCATAAGGGCGTCTCCTTTCGCGGGACGGATCGGCCCGCCCAAAGTGCGGCCGATGTTTCTA
>JADFIH010000101.1 GCA_022566715.1 Pseudomonadota bacterium
GATGGCCGCTTGGATTTCAGTGGGGCATTTCCAACCGAACGGATGCTGCTCTAGCGGCCTTGAGCGATTCCTAGTGAACCGGAAACGCCTAAGACCATGCCGGGGCGGGCCGGAGGACCGGCCCCACCCCTTTTCGTCTCTTACTGGATAACGATTTCGACCCGCCGGTTCGAGGGCTCTCTCACATCGTCCTCGGTTGCGACCATGGGCTGCAACTCGCCGAAAGCCGAGACGGTCGTCGCCTCGGGCGGAACACCCGCCCGCGCCAAAGCATCGGCTATGGCGATCGCACGCAACCGGGACAGCTTGGCGTTGTAGCCGGAGGCCCCCGCGCGATCGGCATGCCCGTTCACTAGAATCGTCACGGCGCGGCGCCCCTTGATGGCGGCCACGGCCTCGTCCAGCTTGACACGCGCCGCAGCATTGAGGTCGGCCTTGTCAAAATCAAAGAAGACCACCAGCTTGACCGGTTGCGGAGCGGGCGCCGGAGCCGGCGCCGCTTCCGCCATGGGTGCGAGCGGAGTCAGGCCCGCATTCAAAGCCGACAGGGCCACAAGGAACTGCCCGCGGCAGGCGGCGATATCGTCGGGCTGAAAATTCTCTTCTTGCTCTTGCATCCAACAGTCGAACTTCACCTGGGCATCCGCCGCCCGCGCCGGAAATCTCTCGGCGGCGCCTCGGGCCAACACGTCCACCAGTAAACCGCGCGCCTGGCCCAATTCGGGCGCCGTGTCCTCAGGCAGCCGCCGCTCGGCCAGCTCCTGGGGCGGGGGCGCATTCGCACCGGCCGCGGTGATGGCGCGCAAGGCGAAAAAATCGGAATCGGTGTAATCGCCTTCCGCGTACTCGGACGACGCGAGGCCGATGTAACCGCCGTAAAGTTCGGTCTGGAACGCCGAGCCCTGAGGCGACACGGCTCGGGCGCGGTCGAGTTCCAAGCCGCTGCAACCCGCGAGCACGAGCGCGGCGAACCCGGCCACATATACCTTTGAAAATACGAGCATTTCAATCCTCCCTTCGGTTGACACGCCGAGCCCGCCAACGCGGAACGTTGGCCCCCTCCGGGCCCGGGCCGACTGCCCCTTGCCAATGACACGGTATTACTGCGGCCCGATCGTGTCGAATGGAATTCGCCATCGGGGGTGCGCCTTTGGTGGTAACGCACCACCGGTAGGCGTCCGATTCTTCCGCCGACGCCTCCGCGCCCCGGCCGCCGAACGGCCCTTACAACGCGTGGTTTCAACAGGGTTAGCGGCGAGCCCGGCTAAAGGAGCCCCCCGCCCGCGTCATCTCCGCCGAACATGCCGTCGCCGTCCCCGCCACCGATGTCGCCCAGATCGCCGAGACCGTCGAAAAACCCGCCGTCATCCTCGGGCCCCGCCGCCGGGGCCTCGACTAAATTAGGCGTCCGCACCGGAATGGGCGCGAATTGACTCTGGTTCGCGAACCCGGCGCAACCCGCCAGAAACACGGCCAATAGAACGCTAACACCCACTTTTCCCATGGCGGACTCCACCCGTTTGCGGTAACCGAGACCAACTATGGGCCTGGAAACTCGGGAAGGCGACGAGGCAAAGGGCCATCACCCGTGTGGGCTAGAGTGGTTCCGGCCAAGTCGGAACGACTCTAGGGGCGCCTGTCGGAAAACCAGCGTTACGGAAAACGCGTACCGGACCGGTACTTGCGGCGCAGCAAGAAATTGATGACCGCGCTGAATTGGCCTGGGCCCATGCCGAAGGACGGCGCCCGGCTACTCCCGGTCCATGACATTGCTGATCAAATCGAACCTGTCGGAGATGTTGCCGTCGATGTCCTTAAAATAGCAGTCGGCCTGGTTCGGATTGGCCTTCGCAAAAAAGGTGCAAAATAGGGCGCCTAGGTTCCCACCCTGATCCAAGGAATGCACCGCCGCCCACCAGGGACCGCCGCGCACCTGCTTGTGCCCGGGGCGGCCACCTAGGCCGGAAACAAAAGCGAAGGTCCTTCCCTTCTCGATCGTCATCGTTTCGGAGGTCGACGCGATGCTTTGGGTCCGGAAGTCGTCCATCAGATACGTCCGCGAGTACGCATGATTGTGTGCCGTCGCGATAATGGCGCCACCCTCGCGGCACGCTTCATAGGGTCCCCATCCCACTGAGTTACCCTTCCAGCCGGTTTGCATAAGCCTTTGGTTCTTATGCCAAGAACAAAATCGCCAGATCGCGTTAGTCCGGGCAAGCTGATCCCGGATATACGCCACGTGATCCGGGTCGTCCGGCCGGTCCGGGAGCGTTCCAGCTCCGGAGAGGATGAAAAACAGACCCCCGAAAGTACACGACGACCGCACGCCAAGATCGCCGCGGCAAGTCGCTTCGGGAATTCTATTCAGCCGGGCGCGCAATTTGCTTTGATAGCCGCCCCGGCCATACCAGAATTTAACATCGTGATTGCCGATCGAGACGAAATACGGAAAGTCGCGGCCGAGCATGCTCGTAATAAGATCGTCCCATCGGCGGGGATCATCCCGATAGTCGAGGTCGCCCTGGTGGAGTACCAGATCGGCGCCTTCGGCCTTGATCAATTGCAAAACCTCGCGGGCGCCCTCTTTCGGCCCTTGGTCGGCTATGAAGGCAACCGTAAGCGGCTGCAAAGGTCCCGGCGCTTTTACCTCGGTCTCGCCGAGCGGGACGCAGGCCGCGGCGGTGGCGCCAATTACGGCGGATACCAATCTTGTTAGGTAGGGTCTCATTACAAATACCGGATCGAATTTCGGGTCAAACGCCGGGCGTGAACCAGGGAGTCCTCAACCTCCCCTAGGCGCCACCGTCGAATCCCGCGGCGCGGAGCCATCGCGGCGGGCTCGCCACATCCGTTCGCACGCCGATTCCGGATGGCGTGTAAAACGGGCGATGGCGAAGAGAGGTTTCCGCAGGCGTGTATTGCTAAGCCTTCGACGAAGGGATGGTCGTGGTGCGGGCGGCGGCCACCGGCGCCAAGAAACACGACCGGTTGCCGCTTTGCAAGCACTTCTCAACTGGCGGCGTTCAAAAACCCGTGGATCGTTTTCAATCGCGCCTTGCGGATGCCGGGGCAATCTTTTGGCTGGGCATGGGACCACCGCCCTTGCAAACGGGGCCCGCGCTTCTTGAAATTCGGGCGTGACGCCGGCCGGAACGTGATCGGGTCCGCTCCTCCCTTCAAGAGGCCAGGGTTGGTGGCGGTCCGCGCCAAGGCCTCCCCGCCCCTCCGGCGGAGATCAGGGGGGCATGACCCCGCGGAAGCCGGCCGGTGGGGCCGGCCGGAACGAAGGAGGTGGTGGTAATGGCGACCCCAACGGGAATCGAACCCGTGTCTCGACCTTGAAAGAGTCGTGTCCTAACCGCTAGACGATGGGGTCAAAAGAGGCGCCCCTGATCTAAACTTTGGCGCCGGCAAAATCAAGGCGGCAAAGTTTAGGTCAGGGGGGCGGCGGCGATCCGTGCGGGTGAACGGGCGGGTCCTTCGCCTTGAAAAAGAAGCTGCGCAGTTGTTCGCCGTAGCCCCGGAACAGGTAGGCGCCGTTGCGCTGGAGAAAAGCGCCCTTGTTGGCCTGGTAGTAGGCGCCGACATCGTACCAGGCAAGATCGGGCCGGGCGTGATGGGGCGCGTGGTAGTTGTTGTTCAGATATAGAAGCCGCATGGGCAAACTGGTCTCGACCACCACCGAACGGTGTCCGGGCTCCCGCGCCGGCCGGTGTTCGGCGAACGAGCGCAGCATGGTCAGCGCCAGCCCCGGATAAGCGAAAAAGGCTATATAGGCCCAGAGCGGCATCCCCACGACCGCGAGCACCCAATAGAGCAGGGCGGCGGCCACCACGAAATGCACGAGCCAAGCCCGGACGTGGCTGGTGTCCCGCGCCCGCAGCCGCCGCCATTCGCTCACCGCCAAGTTGCGGTAGGCGTTCAGCGGGCCGAAGGTCAAGCGCCCGGGCACCGTATTGCTGAAGCGATAAAGGCCGCGCAGGGCGAAGTTCATGCGCGCCCAGGCCTCGGGCGTGACGTAGAAAGACTCGGGATCTTCCGTCGGCGACGTCAGAATGTCCTCGTCGTGATGGACGAGGTGGCTCTCGCGGTAGAGTTGATAGGGCAACCAGAGCCAGAGCGGCGGGCAGGCGAAAAGGGCATTGAGCCAGGGCCAGCGCGTCGGATGGCCGTGCAAGGCTTCGTGCTGCAGCGATCCGTGCCAGGACACGAACCAGGCGCCCAACGGCAGAACCAGCCACCAGGGCAGAGCGTGATAGTACCAGGTGGTCAGACCCCAGCCGCCATAGACGGCGATGCCCACCAGCCAGGTCGGCAACTCCAGACGCCGCCAGAGGCGGGGCGCCGGAGCGGCGAAATCCGGGATGGGCGCAGCGCCGGGGGCTCGGTCCGGTTCGCGGCGGGGCTCCTTCGAAACCCTATACTCGGTGCTTCGCATGGTGATGGTCTAATTTAACAGGGAAACCTTGCCAACCACGAAACAATGAATCGAATTTTGCTCGGGCTGGAAACCGCTTAGAAGTAGGCCGCGCGCTCGGCCGGGTGGATGGTGCGCGGGTCCCGTGAGCAGGCAATGCGGAATTGGTCGAGCGTCGCGCCAATCCCGATCTCGTTGCAGAAGACGCGGTAGGCCATGGTTTTTTCGGGTTCGTTTGACCGGAAGGTGACGGTGATGTTGCCGCTGGGAAACTTGGGGTACCCGTAGGCGTCGAACATGGCGCGCGGCAGATGATTCGCGTGCAGCCAGCGCTCGATCTTGCGCAGGAGCTTGACCCCCTCGGCGTATTCCCGCGAAAAGGCGTGCCGGCCGAACGAAATCCGGACGATGGTCTGCACCCACTCAGGAGTGGTCGAACTCATAAGCCGTCTCCGAGACTCGTGGGGCGGAGCCCACGGCCCATGTCATAAATCGACAGAGCCCCTACCAGATTGGTGAAATCGCTCCTCAATTTCAAGACGCTGAATTTCGGGCCGCTGAATTTCGAGGTGTTTACCGGACGGGCCGGCCGGCGTTCAGGCGGCCGGCGCCGCGTCCTCGATAATTAATTGTGCGTCCTCGCGCCCCCGCCATCGGTTGGCCCGCAGATGGCCCGCCAGGTGCAAGGGCGTCCGCAGCGTGCCCAGCAGGAACCGCCCCAACTCCTGGTCCGCCTGGTTGAAGGCGATGCACTTAAGCCGTCCGCCGCCGCCACCCGCCACTATGCAGCGCACATGGTTCTCGCCGACCACGTCGGCCTTGACGATCTGCGCGTTGGCGATGGCGAACCGCGGTTCCGGGTTGCCCATGCCATAGGGTCCGGCCTGCTCCAAAATAGTCACGAGTTCGGGCGTCGCGCCGCCGGCGGCCAGGGTTCCGTCGAGGCGCAACGCGCCCCGCCCTCGCGGCGCTAAACCCGCCGATAGGGTTCGCGCCGACAGGAAATCGCGCAGATCGTCGACGCGATCTTCCCGCACCGTCAATCCCGCGGCCATGGCATGGCCGCCGCCGTTCACCAGAAGACCGGCTTGGCGCGCCGCGATCACCGCCGCGCCGAGGTCGAACCCGCGCACCGAGCGCCCCGATCCCTTGCCGGCGCCGTCCTCGAGACCGACGACAACCGCCGGCCGGTCGAAGCGGTCGCGCAGCTTGGTCGCGACAAGGCCGAGAACGCCGGGGTGCCAACCCTCGCCCGCGATGAGCACGAAAGCGGTGTCCTCACCCACCGATGCATCCGCCTTGGCGATGGCCGCTTCCTGCACCATCGCCTCGATGGCGCGCCGTTCCACGTTGTGGCGGTCCAATTCGAGCGCCAGCGCGCGCGCCTCTATGGGATCGTCCGTGCTGAGCAATCGCGCGCCGAGGTCGGACCGGCCGACCCGCCCGCCCGCGTTCACCCGCGGCCCCAGGACGAACCCGGCGTGATAGGCGCTCAGGCGCTCCTCGACCCCGGCCACGTCCGCCAGCGCGGCGATGCCCGTGTTGCCGCGCTGCGCCATGACCTTGAGGCCCTGCGCCACGAAGGCGCGGTTGAGACCCGTCAGGGGCACCATGTCGCACACGGTTCCAAGTGCAACCAGATCCAACCACTGCAACAGCGGCGGTTCGGCGCGCTCGCCATACCAGCCAGCGGCGCGCAAGCGGCGGTTGACCGCTACCGCAAGAAGGTAAGCGACACCTACCGCCGCCAACGTGCCGTGGGCGCCCGTTTCATCGAGCCGGTTGGGGTTGATCACCGCCAAGGCGCGCGGCAATTCGGGCTCGGCCAGATGGTGATCGACGACGATGACGTCGAGCCCCGCGTCCGCCGCGGCGGCGAGGGCCGCGAACGCGAGCGTGCCGCAGTCCACCGTCACCACGACCTTGGCGCCGCCTTCGCCAAGCTTCAAAAGCGCCGGCGCGTTGGGCCCGTACCCTTCGGTCAACCGGTCCGGCACATAGACTTCGATCCGGCCCCCCACGGCACGAAAAAATCGAAGCAACACGGCCGCCGACGTCGCGCCGTCCACATCGTAATCGCCGAAGACGGCGATCTGTTCGCCCGCCATGACCGCGCGCGCCAACCGCTCGCAGCCGGTGTCCATGTCGCGAAAGCTGGAGGGATCGGGTAGCAGGTCGCGCAGCGCCGGCTTGAGATGCGCGGCCGCGCTCTCGACCGTTACCCCGCGCGCCGCCAAAACCCGGCCCACCACATCCGGCAGGCCCAGGGCCTGCGCCACCGCCTGGGCCATGCGGTCGTTCTCGAGCCGGGGCTCCCAGCGCCGCCCCTTGACGGAATGCTCGACGCCGAGCACCGCCTCGCGCCTGTCCGCCAGGGTAAGCGTCTCCACCGCCCCTAGCTCAGAACCAGTTGTTTGATCGTTCCCTTGAGGGCGCGCACCGCATCATGCCGCGCCTTGATCCAGCGGACGGTCCCGGTTTTCGCGCGCATGACCATGGTCTCGGTGGTCACGCCGCCGCGCACCGGCCGTACGCCCTCGAGCATGGAGCCGTCGGTCACGCCCGTTGCGGCGAACAGGACATCGCCGTGGGCGAGGTCGGACAACTCGTACTTGCGCTCGAGATCTTCGATGCCGGCCTTCGTGGCGCGGCCGCGTTCGTCGTCGCTGCGGAAGACCAGCCGGGCCTGCATTTGTCCGCCGATGCAACTCAGGGCCGCCGCCGCCAGCACACCTTCCGGCGCGCCGCCGACGCCCATATAGATGTCGATTCCGGTGCCGGGCTCGGAGGTCGCGATGACGCCGGCGATGTCGCCGTCCGGGATGAGGCGGACCCGGGCCCCGGCCTCGCGCACGTCCTCGATGACCTTGGCGTGGCGTGGGCGGTCGAGGATGCAGGCGGTGACGTCCTTGGGCTCGCGCCCCAGGGCCTTGGCCAGGGACAGGATGTTTTCGCGCGGCGAGTTGTCGAGATCGACGACGTTGGCCGGCAGGCCCCCGCCGACGGCGATCTTGTCCATGTAGACGTCGGGCGCATGGAGCATGCCGCCTTCCTCCGCCATCGCCAGCACGGTGAGGGCGTTCGGCCCGCCCGTCGCCGCGATGGTGGTTCCCTCGAGGGGATCGAGAGCGATATCGACCTTGGGGCCTTCCCCCGTGCCGACCTTCTCGCCGATGTAGAGCATGGGCGCGCGGTCGCGCTCGCCCTCGCCGATGACGACCGTCCCCTGGATCGCCAAATCGTTCAGCATGGTGCGCATGGCATCCACGGCGACCTGATCGGCCGCGTGCTCATCGCCCAGGCCAACCAAGCGGGAGGCGGCAATCGCCGCGGCTTCAGTGACGCGCACGGCGCCCAATACAAGGCTACGGTCGAGACCCGGCTGCCCGGCCATGAAAAAACTCCCCTGCCACCCTAGAAGTGCTCGATCCGGATCATACAGGGCGGCTCAAGGACCGCGGACAGATTTTTTATCCCGGACAGGGCCGCCGTCATGGCCGCCTCTTCCGTCTCATGCATGGTCATGATCACCGAAACGGCATCGTCCGGGCTGCGGCCCCTTTGCAGGACCGATTCGATGGAAACCGCATGATCCCGTAGAATCGCCGAGATGTCGGCCATCACGCCGGGTTGATCGAGGACCTTGAGGCGCAAATAATAGGGGCCGCGGTGGCGCGGCATGGGCGCCGCGGGCAGGGTCTGAAACGAGTCCGACGCGACGCCGAAGGGGGGCACGCGCTGGCCGCGCGCGATATCGGCCAAATCGCCGACGACCGCCGAGGCCGTCGGCCCGGCGCCGGCGCCCTGTCCTTCGAAAACGGCTTGGCCGACAAAATCGCCTTCCACCACCACCGCGTTATAAACCCCGGCGACATGCGCGATCGGCGAGTTCTCGGGAACCATGCACGGGTGAACTCTCTGTTCGACCCCGTGATCCGTTAGTCCCGCAATGCCCAGAAGCTTGATGCGGTAGCCGAGCTCCTTGGCGTAGGCGATGTCGAGCGCGCTGACCTGCCGGATGCCCTCGATGTGCACGCTATCGAAGTCGACGGGCCGGCCAAAGGACACGCTGGCCAAGATGGCGAGCTTGTGTGCGGCATCGACGCCATCCACGTCGAAGCTCGGGTCCGCCTCGGCGTAGCCCAGCCGCTGGGCCTCCGCAAGCACTTCGTCGAACTCGGCCGCGTTTTCCTCCATCTGCGTCAGGATAAAGTTGCAGGTGCCGTTCAGAATTCCATAGATGCGGCTGAGCCGGTTGCCGGCGAAGGACTCGCGCAGCACCTTCACGATGGGAATGCCGCCCGCCACGGCGGCCTCGAAGGACAGATTGACGCCCTTGTCTTCGGCGGCCCGCGCGAGCGCGTTGCCGTGGCGCGCGATGAGAGCCTTGTTGGCGGTGACGACTGATTTTCCGTTGGCGATGGCGGCTTCCACCAGCGCTTTA
The DNA here is from genome assembly GCA_022566715.1 of Pseudomonadota bacterium. Lineage (GTDB taxonomy): Bacteria > Pseudomonadota > Alphaproteobacteria > SHVP01 > SHVP01 > JADFIH01. Next base: position 8,862 of record JADFIH010000101.1, read on the forward strand.
GCCGGACCATCCTCTCCGCCGATAAGTTCGACGACTACATCGACAGCGTTGTCGGACGCCATGGCCTCGGCGGAGTCGTACCAAGTGGCTTGGGAGACATCGACGCCGCGCTCACGATTGCGGTCGCGCGCCGAGACGGCGGTGACGCGAAGTTGCCGGCCGCAACGCTGGGCCAGAAGGCCGCCATTCGCCTCGAGCAATTTGAGGACGCCGACGCCAACCGTTCCCAGGCCGGCCACGCCGATGCGTAATTCGGGGCGCGATTCGGCGCTCAAGACGCGATCGCCTTGCTGGCGCCCCGCCCGGCCGCCGCGGCGTTGACGCCGGACGCGGCGAGAAACTTCCGCGTGTTGCGCACGGCCTGGCGGATGCGCTGTTCGTTTTCGACCAGGGCGATGCGTACATGGCCTTCGCCGTATTCGCCAAAGCCGATGCCGGGCGCCACCGCGACCTTGGCCTCCTGCAACAGCAGTTTTGAAAACTCCAACGACCCGGCCTCGGCGAAGACCGGCGGTATGGGCGCCCAGACAAACATGGTGGCCTGGGGGCTCGGGACGTCCCAACCCGACGCGGCCAGTCCCGAAACCAGAACGTCGCGCCGCGCGCGGTAGGTGGCGCGGATTTGCTCGACACAGTCCTGCGGGCCGTTCAGCGCCGCCGTGGCCGCGACCTGGATCGGCGTGAACGCGCCGTAATCGAGGTAGCTTTTGACCCGGGCCAGGGCCGTGATGAGTCGCCGGTTGCCGGTGGCGAAGCCGATGCGCCATCCCGGCATGGAGTAGGTCTTGCTCAGCGAGGTGAACTCGACGGCGATATCCTTGGCCCCCGGCACTTGAAGGATCGACGGCGGCGGATTTCCGTCGAAATAAATCTCGGCATAGGCAAGGTCCGAGACGACGTAAATCCCGTGGCCGCGGCAAAAATCGATGATGGCGCCGTAAAAATCGAGGTCCACCACCTCCGTGGTCGGGTTGGCGGGGTAATTGAGGACGATGGCCGAGGGCGTCGGCACGCTGTGACGCACCGCGCGTTCGAGCGACTCCATGAAGTCATGGTCCGGACCGACCGGCAGGTGCCGAATACTTGCCCCGGCGATTATGAAGCCGAAGGTGTGTATCGGGTAGCTCGGGTTGGGCACCAAGATGACATCGCCAGGCGCGGTGATGGCCTGGGCGAGATTGGCCAGTCCCTCCTTCGAGCCCAGGGTGACGATGGTCTCGGTTTCGGGATCGACATCGACGCCAAAGCGCCGGCCGTAATAGGCGGCGATGGCCCGCCGCAATCCGCCGATGCCGCGTGAACTGGAATAGCGGTGAGTGCGTGGGTTTTGCACCGCTTCGATCATCTTTTCGACAATATGGGGCGGTGTCGGCATGTCGGGGTTTCCCATCCCCAGATCGATGATGTCCTGCCCCGCCGCGCGGGCGCGCGCCTTCATCGCGTTGACCTCGGCGAAGAGGTAGGGCGGTAGCCGCCTGATACGGTGAAATTCCCCGTCCATCTGTCAGCGCTCGCGGATGACTGTTGAAGTCTGGTTTAGTTGGGAGGCGGCCCCCTTCGGGAACCACCCCCTGCCCGCCTGTGTATCGCCGAACCGAGTTTAAAAATCGAGAAAGATTTCGACGCGGCGGTTCTCCGCCTCGCCTTCGGGCATGGTTTCAAAGTAGATGGGGTCGGTATCGCCCCGGGCTTCGACGACGATCCGTACGGGCGGGACCCCTTGGCGCATCAGTTGGTTGGCGACGGATTGCGCGCGGTCCAGGGAGATACCGAAATTGATCAAATTATGCTCGGCCAACGGCAAGTCCCGCGTTCGGCTGGAGGCGTGCCCCACCACGCGGATGTTCCCGCCGCGGCCTTGGGCCTGGGCGGCGATCTCGAGCAGCAGGCTCCGGTTTCGAGGCGTCAGCCGCGCCGAGCCGTTGGCGAACTTAATGATCAGGACCGGTTCGGGCGCCACGGCGAAGGGCCGAGGCAGAATCGCCCGGCGCGTCGGAAGCGGAGCCGACGAGGCCGGCGCCGCCAGGGCCGCGACTTGGGACGGTGCCGGGGCCGGTGCTTGGATTTGAGCGGCGTCCCGGGTGCGTGCGGCCAGCCGGGATCGCACCGGATCTCTTGACCGCGACTCGACGACGCGCGTCGGCGGCGGAACCCTCGATACTTCGCGCGGGGCCGAGGCGGCGTCGAGTGCGGCGTTATAGGACGCGCGAACCACGGGCGAAACCCCAAGGATTTCCTGCGGCAGCGGCAGGGCCGTGGTCGGCTTAAAGGCGGGATTGGCGGGCGCGGTGGTCACCGTGCTTGCCGACGCCGCCAGCATTTCCGCATAAATCTTGGAGAGCATGTCCTCGCCCGGGGCCAAGGCAACCGCTGGAGGCCGAGTCGGC
>JADFIH010000102.1 GCA_022566715.1 Pseudomonadota bacterium
GGCTGATGGGGGCTGCCGCGAACTTGGCTTGATATTCGGTCAGTTGCTGCTCGGCCGCGTCGATCATGACCCCGAGGTTTTGTGTCAGGGCGATTTCCGTCCCGAGGCGGTCTATTTGACTCCCTAGGCGCTCGAGGCCCGAACCGACGGCGCGAACCTCGTCCCGCAGGCGTGCGATGGACGGCGCGCCGGTTTGCTCCGGCCGTTCGCGCCGCCCCTGCAAATCGCTTTTGAGTTCAGCGATGCGCGCCCGCAGGGCCTTCGATTCCAGGACAAGCCGCGATCTGTTCGCGCCGATCGCCGTTACCGAGTTTTGCTCTTGCAGGGCGTTCAACCGGGCATGACGTTGCCGCAGGTCCAGGAGCTTTCGGGCGTAATACCCGCGCAGATCCAGCCCGGCGTTGGCGCCCAGCCGCCGGTTCATGTACTCCTGGGCCGTCGCGGCGACGACCGATTTGGCGAGGTCCGGGTCTTGGTCCGCGTAGCGGATCGTCAACATGCTCGACTCGGCGTCCGTGGAGACCCTGAGGCCACCCGTAATGCGCCGGATCCAGCGCTCGCGCTCGCTAAGCCCGTCCGGCCTCGCAAGGAAGCCAACGGCAACGCCAAACGCCGCGCCAACCAAGCCGGCCGGCGCCATGCCCGGCCGGCGCTCGAGACCGAGTTCAACCACCACGGCCTCCACGGTGGCGCGCGATAAGATGACGCGCCGCTCCGTCTCCAGGGTTTCCACGGTCTCGCGGCGGCGGGTTGCGTCGTCCCGTGCCGGACCCGAAGCCGCCGTCCGGTCGATCAGGATCGTCGAACGGCTTTCAAGAACGCGCGGGGCCGAAAACGCAAGTCCGGTTCCCGCCGCCAGAGCCAATGCGACGGTCATGACGATCGTGCCCTTCCATCTCAATAGAAGGACCGGAATCCACCGCGTCACCATGGCAGGGTCATCTCCGCCGGTGCGTGGTGGCGCAAAAAGCCGGTTCGGCGCCGTTCGCCCATCTATCTCACGGTCTTGTTGAGGATCGTTCCGGAGAGGCGCAGGCCCGGCAGATCGTTGAGACGGCTCATCCGGCGTAGTTCGTTGGCCGTGGTTTTCGCCGAGTCGATGACCAACAGGGTCTGCGAGGTCTGGTCCCGCCACATCTTGGGAATGGGCGTCTCCAGGGAGCTGGCATCGACAATAATGACGCTGTAGGTCTCGCGAAGCTGCTTGAGGGTGTTCTCCCAGCGGCGGCCGTACCCGGACCCGTTCAGGCCGCATGTGCCAAGCGCCATGACATCGGGGCCTGCCTCGCCCAGGGACACGATAAACCGCTCCTCCGGGCGCGCCGAATTAGTTTGCCAGACCGGAAGGACGTCTTCGTCCGCCTGAGGGGCGGTCTCCGGCGGGATCAGGGATGCCCGCCGGGCACGTGGCGCGTCCTGTTCCTGGGCAGAGGGAGTGGGGGCGGGGGACGTGAAGGGGAGTTCGGCGGCGTCCAGACTTCCTCCACGCTCGCGCGCCGCAAGACGAATCGTGGCGTGATAGAGGTCTGGAATGTGGTTCTCCGTCTCCCAACCTTGGACCGTGGTCATCGGCATATCGAGGGCATTGGCCAGCGCCTGGGACCCGCCGAAGAAGTCCATGACCTCCGCCGCGCGAAGCCCGCCGCCCTTGAGCAGTTGACGCGCCAATCGCTCGTCCGGGTGGCCCAGGCCGGAGCCTAATCCCGCTACCTGGCCCGCGCCCTGACTTGCGCCCTGGTTCGTAGATGCGCCGGCGTCCGTTTCGGGACCCTCGGCAAGCACCGGCTCCCCCAGGGCCTCGGCAATCTCCTGGCGCCGGTGCCGTGGAATCCGGCCGCGCCGCTTCCAGCTCGCGACGGTGGAGGCGGGTACCTTCATGGCCCTTGCCATCGGCCGAATCCCTCCGAAGCGTTGGATCACGTCTCGGGGAAGCTCCACGACGTCCGATGAGTCCTCGGCCTCCTCGGCCGGAAGGCCGGGCTCCCGGTCGAGGACCGCCGCGCCGTCGTTGGCGGGTCGTCCCACGATATCCATGGTTTCATCATCCACGGTTTCATTGTCCGTGGATTCGGGGAGCCGGAGGTCGGACGGTTCCCGATCCAGCATGGGCGGCAGCACGAGATAGGGCTCGGAACGGTCCCGCTCCGGATCGTTCGCCGACGCAAACAACAGGTCGTCGCCAATGACGCGGGGCTTGACGCCAATGAACATGGAATCGAAGTCGCCCGGCGTTTCCTTGGCCAGGATCATCAGGACATCTCCGCGTGATTCCCGCTCGAACGATCTCGCAAGCCCAAGCGCCGCGGTCGTCACGCCCTCACCGGATTTCATGGAGGTGAGTGCAATGACCAGGCCGCCTGAGCGGCCGTCACCTGGGTTGGACCGCGTCCTTATCTGACCGCGAATCTCGTCGTACCACTTGTCCACATCGGCGGGGTTGCGGGTGGAAAGCACCGGACCCCCCTCTAGCGCAAAGTCCGAACGGTCACGCGCCGGACGGTTACGTCTTGCGCGCTCGGCCCAGGCTGAGACCGAAGAGGTCTGGGAAGACCGGTCGTGACCAGCTTCTCGACGATTCCCTCGATGTCGCCTTCGGACTCGCGCGGCACGAACACGATGTCGTTCGGCAGCAGGCCGGCATAATCGACGCCGAAGGGCGGGTCGGAGGGGCCCTCCACCAAATTGAGCACCCAATAGCGATGACCCCCTTGCGGCAAGACTCGCAACAGGACGACTTTTCGGGGGTCGGCGTCCCGCGCCAGACCGCCCACGGTCTCGACCGCCATCAGGGGAGTCATCAGGGGAGTCAACGGCAGCGCTTGCGCCCGATCCACGGCGCCCAGGACATAGACGGTACGCGGCGAGCGGCCTTGCAGATTGACGATGACCTCAAGGCCGTCGTCGAAGAGGGCCGCATAGGCGTCCCGAATACCGGCCCGAGCCTCGGCTAAACTACCCTCGATCCGAACAGCCCCGATCAGCGGCATCTGAATCGTCATGTCGGCGAGAAGGGCCACCGTAAGAGTGTTTTCACCGCTTCCCGCGATCATCTGGTCGATGAAGCGCTTTGGGTCGGCCCCTCTTTCCGCGACCGCCACCGTCACCCGCGGATTTTCCAGGCGTTGTAGCGAATAGAGGAAGGCGATTCGCGAAGCCAGCCTCTCGGCCGTGTCGCCGGCCGCCCGCGTCCGCCCGATCCGGCCGAGCAGAAGTTGCCCATCGGGCGCCACGCGTGCGTTCGACAACGAAAGGTCGGCGTAGCCTTCGACTTCGATCGAGAGCGCATCGCCTGGCGCTATGCGGTAGTCCGCTTCGTTCTCCGCCCTATTCAAAAAGTAGCTGATCTGCAGAACATCCCCCGGCAGCAGCCGGCCGCGCACGGCGTCCGCATTCCGCGCGGCTTGGCTTTCGCGATTCAGACCTGTCGTACGGGCAATCGCCGGTTCGGGAGTCTTTACGTCAAGACCCTGCGTGGACCGGACGGGCGCAGGCACGATGGTCACGCACCCCGACGCGCCAAGGATAAGGCCGAGCACGGCGACGGATCGCCAGCGATGCAGGGACGCCCATCCGAAATGGCGTTGCGGGCCGAAACGGCGTTGCGCGCATCCTTCAGGTTTTGCGGCGGGTTTTGAGAACATCAAACCGATTGCCGGCAATGACCGCCAACCGCCGATCGTTCGTGTTGGCCGGGCGCCGGCGTGTGCGCAACGGTGTGCAGGGGCGTCAGTCCAAGGTGTTCGCGGATGCACCTCGTTCGCGCATCGGTCCATCAAGTCCGATATCGAAATACGCCAAATGTTCACGTCCGCGATCCCATGCGGAGTAACACTACGCGCGGACGGCGTAGTGTGTGCGCTAGCTTCCGAGGTACGGGGCCGACAATTCTGTTGCGACGCTTTAGTCTACGCGCGTGCGGCTATGGCTTGGTTCCAGTAGGGAATTACTGGGCCGCTCGACCGTCTCCCAACCGTTTCCCGAGGCCACCGCACAGGACGAACCGTCCTTGAGCGTGAGGACGATGGTCCAATTCCCGCCGCTGGTCGAGCGCACCTCCATGAGATCGCCCGAAGCGGTCAAGCCCACGAACACGGGTTGGGCGCCGTGCCGCTCTTCGGCCGCGGTTTGGACACGTGCGTCGAGGGAGCATTGCGGTTGCGCGGGGGACGGTTGCGCCGGGGCCGTTTGTGCCCGGGCCGTTGGTACAAGCGCCGGCGCCACCGCGGCCCCGAGGATCAAAAGCGCGGCGCATCCGGCGCCCAGCCGGCCAAGCCGGCCAAATCGGTTAAGCCGGCCAAGTGGGCCAGGTAGGTAAGGTAGGAAAGGTAGGAAACGCGGCATCGAGCCCCCCTCGTTGTGACGTTTCACGCTCTCGAATAGGCCCACTCTCGATTAGGCCCACTCTCGATTAGGCCCACTCTCGATTCGGCCCACTCTCGAATGGGCAAAGTCATTGGATCACGATCGTTTGGCGGCCAGATGACGCAAGAGTCGTATTCCGTTCGGCGGTCTCGATCCGTCCCACGGAGGGGCTTGGCCCGCCCTGCCGAACCCCCGGATTTGGAGGCGCCGATTCGCCAAAAGAATTAGTGATCTACCCCCCTTGTCCCGGTGAAAGCCATTTTCGTTGTGGCACGCTTGCGGGTGTACGCGGCGGGGGCGGAGCAGCGATATGGTTAATATGAAGTTCGGGATTTTCGGGGCGTTGATGTTTGGGTTGGCGGCCTGCGCCAACTCCGGCCTGTGGCCGCAGGAGCCTTTCGCTCACGTCGATATCCTAGAATTCCAGCGGCAGGTCCGGGCCTGTTGGACCGTGCCTCCGAATGCGCCCTCATTTACCATAGCGCTGCGCGTCCAGCTGAATCCCAACGGGACGATCATCGGCAATCCCCTGCTGCTCAACCCTGATTCCGACGAAATCGACGGCCGGAACTTCCGCTTGGCTTCGGCGTCGGCGGTCCGGGCGGTCAATCGTTGCGCGCCCTATAACCTGCCGTCGAAGAGCTATCGCTTTTGGAGCGACGTGGTCATCTATCTGAATCCGGCCAAAACCGCCGATCCGGCCTGAGGGGGAGACTCCATGGCCTTGGCGGGCGAGCGGCGCCGCCGGGCCTCGCGCGCCCGGCGTGAAAATCGCCCTGACCGCCACAAAAAACCGCCTTCAAATACTTTGCGTTCTTCGGCGAATTTCGCAATCATAGTGGCGTGTCCAAAGTAATTGGAACACGAAAATCACGGTCTGTTAAATATCCTAAAGCAAACGCATCACTTAATTACTGAACGATTCTCTCCCTTAACGTTACGAATTGTTAACCCTTACCGCTTAATTGGTTAACGGGTTCTCAAAAGTAGTTGTTTGTTAACGCTGCGGTATCGGGGAGCGGATCTGGTGCAAAGGAATCGAAGGCGGTGGGCCGCATTGATCCTTCCATTGGTCGTGGTGGGATGTGCGGATATTACCGCGCGGCTGCACCTGCCCTCCCACAACGGTCCGGACGAGACCTCGTCGGCGGCTGATGGGGCGTCCGCCGGAGTGAAGGCCTCCGGCGGTCAGGCGGCGGCCCGCGCCCGGCTGAAGTCGGCACCACCCATCCCCCGTTCAAAGCCCCGCATTTTCGATGCGAAGTTCAATCCGGACGATCTCATCGGCTTGGCGCCGAGGCGCGCCGTCGAGCTGCTCGGCGAGCCCAGCCAGCGGACCGAGCGGTTTCCCGCTCAGATTTGGCGCTACGAGGGTGAGAATTGTGTCGTGAGCCTGATGTTCTTTCAGGATCTCGTGTCCGAAAAATACCGGACGCTGTCCTATCTCATCGAAGTAAGCAACCCAGAGGATCTCGATGCCCAGCGACGTTGCATCGGTCGTCTCTTCGCCAGCCAGCGGGCACGGTAGCCCCCCGGGCGCGCCCGCCGGGCGTCAGCTCGTCGCGATCGTCGACGACGACAGCCTGTTCCGCGAGTCGCTTTCGATCAATCTGGTCGAGGCCGGGTTCCTGGTCGTCGAGTTTCCGGATGGGGCGGACGCCGTCGACTACTTTTCAAAGGGGGGCACCTGCGACGTCATCCTTTTGGATTGGCGGATGCCCAAGATGGACGGGCCGAAAGTTCTGCGCTGGCTGCGGGCGAGCAACTTCGATATCCCCGTCATCTTTCTGACCGTGCTGGACGACGAGATCTACGAGGCAGCGGCCCTCGACGGCGGCGCCGTCGATTTCATCGAAAAATCGCGCAGCTTCTCCATCGTGCTCAAGCGCATTTCGCTGATCGGCGGCCGCCATGCCGCATCCGGGGAAGAGCCTCCGGACGTCGAGCAGCACATCGGCAAGCTCGAATTGCGCCACGACTGTAAGCGTGCGTCGTGGGACGGCAAGCAGGTCAATCTCACGGTGACCGAGTTCGACATCGTTTCGTTGCTGATCAACAAGTGTGGGAGCGACGCGTCCTACCGCGAAATCTACGACCTCGTCCACGGCGAAGGATTCATCGCCGGCATCGACGGAGAGGGTCACCGGGTGAACGTTCGCACATTCATCAAGCGCATACGGCGAAAGTTCCGGGCGGTGGATGAGAACTTCGGCCATATCGAGAACTATCCGGCTTTCGGTTATCGCTGGCGCCCTGAATAGTCTGGACCGGCAAGCCCGGCGCGCGCTCTTGCACCCCTTTCAGGTGCTCGGCCAAGAGGCGGGCCGGCGCGCCCATTCCCTTGGGCGGACGGTGGCCTTAGGGCGGGCGCTGGCCCTCGAGCGGACAGTGGCCCTTGGGCGAACAGTGTCCGACCGCGTGCGCGCCGCCCGCGGTGCGGCCACCGGACGAATGCGCCGGGCCGGTCATGCGCTGGTCGGCTTCGCCCGAGCCGTTCTCGCGCGTAGGGTGCGGGTCCGCCCCCTCGTGACCCGTGCGGCCCAAGGCGAGTTGCGCAGCGCCTCGCGGCAAACCGTGCGGGCGGGCGGCTTCCTCATTCGTTCCCTGAGCGCGAAACTCGTTCTTCTCTCCCTGATCTTCGCCGCGGTGCCCTTCATCGTCTACCAGCAGTTCCGCGACGGCTTTGCGGAGAATCAGCGCCTCCTGCTTCAAAGCGTGCAGGATCAAGGGCGGCTGGTGGCCCGCGCCATTCAACCGATGCTTGCCGGGCGCGCGGGCGAGGCCGATGTGCTTCTCTTCGAGCGATTGGGGGAAGAGCTTGAGCGCCTTGCCGGCGACGGCGTCGCGGTCCGCCTTCTGCTGCATCCGGAAGCGGCGACGGCGGTCGACGAGTTCTACTACGTGGCCTCTTCGTTTCCTCTTTCGGAAGGATACCTGGAGCAGGAGCGGGCTGAACTGTTGCAGCAGCGGGTCTTCGAAAAGCTCGTTCCGAGCTGCCAGGGCGGCATCGAATCGGCGATCCGCTTTGAACCGACCGAGGGCGCCGAGGAAATCATTACCTCGATCACACCGGTGCTCGCCCCCGCCGGATGCTGGCTCGTCATCGCCTCGCATTCGACCGGGCCCTACCGCGATTCGACGTTGGGAAAACCCTATTGGGAGAGGGCCGAGGTGCAATCGGCGGCGTTCATTTACCTGGCGATGGTGATGGCGATCCTCGCTCTTTTCGGCGGAGTCTGGCGCAGCCTGCGCCGCTTCGGGCGGTTGGCGGGCGCCATTCGCGCGTCACGCGGGGAGGTCCCGACCTTCGCCAAACAGAACCGGATCCCCGAGCTTGCCGTTGTCGCCGAGGAATTCGACGACATGGTGGAGACGCTGCAAAACTCCGCGCGGTCCATAAAGCGGGCCGCCGAGGACAACGCCCACGCCCTCAAGACGCCCATCGCCATCATTCGTCAGTGCCTTGAGCCCTTGACCGCGAACACCGGCGGCAACTCCGGGCGCGGCGCCCGCGCGCTGGAGATGATCGGTTCCGCCCTCGACCGCCTTGACGTTCTGGTCTCCTTCGCCAGGCGCATGGACGAGACCGAAGCCGAGCTGATCGCGCCACCCCAGGATGCCGTCAAGCCGGGCCTCATTCTGCGGCGCCTCGCCATGGAGTACGAGGAGCTTGTCCGCAACAAGAACGTTACCGTCGAGATCGACGCGGATGACGAAATTTCGATTCGGGCCAGCGACGATCTGATCGAAACGGTGTTCGAGAACCTTCTCGAGAATGCCTTGAGCTTTTCCCCGCCGTCAGGGACGATTCGCATGTCGGTTCGCCGGGCCGGTGTTAACGCCGAGTTAACGGTCGAGGACGACGGGGTCGGCGTCGCCCACGAGAACCTCGAGAAAATCTTTACGCGCTATTACTCGGACAGGCCCGATTCCAGCGGCATCCCCTCCGGCAATCACATGGGAATCGGCCTGTGGACCGTCCGGCGCAAGATCGAGGCGATCGGCGGCGCCGTCACCGCCGAAAACCGGGACGGCGGCGGCCTGCGAGTCGTGGCGATCGTGCCCGCGCCCGCCTAGGGCCGCTTCCCCGCAAAAACCCTTTTAGAACCGCGGGCCGCACCGTAACGGCGGCGCTGCCACATATTGGCCACAACCGTTAACGCGTCGTCTTGGCTATGAGTCGGCATTCCAATAATAACAAATAAGGCCGACATCGTGATAAAGAGCCGAATTGCGTTCGTAAGAACGAATCTGTTCAAGAGAGGGTCTCTGTTCGCGCTCGTGTTCCTTTCGGGATGCGCGCAGGTCTTTCAAGCGGGCTTCGATCCGCTTTCATGGCGGAGCTCGAAAGGCGACGCCTCCCTTACCCTAACGTCGAGTGTGCCGCTCTGGATTGTCGGTCACCGCACCGAGGACAATCAGGGCTTCGTGGGCGCCACCGAGCTTTCTCCGGATGGCGAGCCGCGCCCCATGGTTGTCGACCTGGTCGACCGGCGGACGCGCTGCTTTGGCTTGATGGCGCCCGCAGCCGCGCCTTCGCCCGATGTCCTGCTTGACAGCATTGCGCATCTTACCTGCACGAACGGGACGTCCATTCTTATTCGCTTTGCCTTTAGCGGTCCCGAGTCGGGCCAGGGCATCGGCCGCGACGCGAGCGGCAACCGTTATCACTTCACTGCCTATTTGCGCGACGAGGGGGATGGCCAGAAGCTGACCACGCGGCTGAAGGCGCTTCGCGCCGATCCGCCCGCCGAACCCATCGAGCCGTTGCTGCGGCACGTCAGCGAGCGCCAAGTGTCGGCCACCCGCCGCACGTTGCTCAACAGCAAACTTCATGCAATCCGGCGGCAAGAGCATCCTGTCCCGCGCTACATGTATGGTTCGCTGCCCAAGGATATCGTCAATATCGAAAACCCACAGCGGCGCAAGGCCCTTTTCATGCGCATCCTGCTGCCCCTGATCGCCCAATCGAACGAGGTGATCCTCAAGGACCGGGCGCATTTGCTTGCCCTGCTGGCGCGGATCGACGGGGGCGAGCAGATCGGCGAGCTTGACCAGGTCTGGCTGTCCCGCCTGGCGAGCCGCTACCGCACGAAGCCGGGCGAGCACTCGACCCTACGCTACCGGGTCAACGCAGTCCCGGCGTCCCTGGCGATCGCGCAGGCGGCGTTGGAGACCGGATGGGGCCGCTCGCGGTTTGTCCACACCGGCAATGCCCTGTATGGCGAGTGGACCTTCGGCAACGCACGGGGAATCGTTCCGAACGACCGGGGCGACGGCCAGGACCACAAGATTCGTAGCTTCGACAACCTGTTTCAAAGCGTCACGGGTTACATGAACAACTTGAACAGTCACAACGCCTACCGCGAGTTCCGCGCCATTCGCGTCCGTGCCGGTGACGGGATCGCGGACAGCCGCACGCTCGCGCGTTCGTTGAGGGCGTATGGCAAAGGCGATCCCAAATATACGACGAAGCTTCGCACGATCATTTCCGCGAACCGGCTCAGGGATTTCGACACCGTACAGTTGGCCGCCGCCGAAATCGGCATACCCTGGTCGGCCGTTCCGACGCCGCGCAAGAAGCCCAAGCCGGAGCTCCGGGTGGCCGCCAACACGAGTGGCGGAGGGGCCTGGTGGTCCGTTCGTAAGTGGTTGAAATAAATGATAAAAACGAAGTCCAGATCGCCTCATGATCCGCCCGGGCCGCTGACGCGGCCCGGCGTGCGCCACAGCTTTGCCACAACAGGTGCGTGGCGCGGCGGTCTAGCCTGTCGGGGTCTGGGACGGTGCCGCATTGCCCACGTAAGAGGGGCCGAGGCATTTTCCGGGCAAGTTAGTGGAGGGAGTTTGTCCCGCTAGGGGCGAGGGGAAAAAATGTTAGTACCAAAATTTATGTGGCTGGGTGCGTCCGCCGTAGTGCTTGCGGCCTGCGCCGCGCCAACCTATGTCGATCAGGGTGACAGCGCGGCGCTGGCGGAGTCGACGTCGCTCGACCGCATTTTCTACCAAGTTTATTCCGAATTCGACGCCGCCCCGCCGCGATGCGTCGCCATCCTTCCTTTCGAGCTCGAAACCGCCAAACCGAATCCGCAGGCAAATCCGGCGCCGAATCCGAGCCCGGCCGCGAGCCTCGCTGGGGGTGGCCGGCAAGGCGCCGCCTCGGGCGCCGATGAATTCGGCGGCGGGCCGGAGGAGTCGGCGGAATATAGCAAAAGATTAAACCAGGCTGAGTCGGTCCGGCGCGCTTTCTATGCTCAGCTCTCGCTCCACGGCCAAGCGGATATCGAACTCCGGCGCGTGGATTTCGTACTCTCCAGGATGCCGGCGGCGGAAAGAAACGACTTGGCGCGCGTTGGCGCGGCCCTGGGCTGCGACGCATTGTTGATCGGCAAGGTGACCAAGTTTGGGTCGGGGTTCTTCGGCCTGTATTCCAGTGTCGCCGTTGGCGCCGACGTCAGCATCGTCCGGGCTTGGGACGGCGCGGTTCTATGGAAAGGCCGTCACATTGCGCGCAGCCGCGGCGGAAGCGTCCCGGTTTCGCCCCTCGGCGTGGTCATGAGTATCTTTAACGCGGCCAACAACCTTGGCGGAGAGCAGTTCGAGCGCGTCACGGACGACCTTGCGCGCCGCTTGGTGAGCACCATTCCCGATACTTGGTCGGCCGACCCGGAAATCTTCGCCGGCTACGGCGACCCGCGGAACTTTCGCTTCGTCGTCGCCGACGCCCTGAACCTTCGCGGCGGGCCCGGCAAGGCCTACCGAATCCAGGAGCGGCTGGGCCGCCGGGGCGGGGTCGAAGTGGTGGGGCCGGCGGTCAACGAGGAATGGGTGGCGGTG
>JADFIH010000103.1 GCA_022566715.1 Pseudomonadota bacterium
ACCGCCCACGCCCGTGGCGGCGCCCTGGTAGGGCTCGATGTAAGAGGGATGGTTGTGGCTCTCCATCTTGAAGATAACGGCGAGTCCCCCGCCGATATCGACCACGCCCGCGTTCTCGCCGGGCCCGCAGATCACCCACGGCGCCGTCGTGGGCAGGGTGCGCAGCCATTTCTTGGAGGACTTATAGGAGCAGTGCTCGCTCCACATGACCGAGAAGATGCCGAGCTCCGTCAAGTTCGGCGCGCGCCCCAGTATTTCCAGGATGCGCGCGTACTCCTCTGGGCTGAGGCCGTGGCTGGCGATCACCTCGGGCGAGACGCCGGCGTCTTCGGCGAGGTCCAATTCAACCGTCTCACTCATGGTTGCCGCGGCCCGAGTCCCTGATGGTTCGACGTGCTCAGCATGAGGGCTTCACCCTGAGCCTGACGAAGCCTCACCCTGAGCCTGCCGCCTGCCAGAGCGAAGCCGCTCTGGTAAGAATTGGGGGGCGAGGCCCTCTCCAGGGTTCGGCTCACGACAACGCAGCGACAAGGCCGTCGAATAGGGCCCGCCCGTCGTGCCCGCCAAGGGCGTCGTCGGACAGGCGTTCGGGGTGCGGCATCAGGCCGAGCACGGTTCGTTCCCGATTGAAGATGCCGGCGATATCGCGGGCCGAGCCGTTGGGGTTGGCGTCCGGCGACGATGCGCCGTCGGGCGCGCAATAGCGGAAGGCGATCCGGCCCGCGTCCTCCAGGCCGTCGAGCGTATCCTCGTCGGCGAAATAATTGCCGTCCATGTGCGCCACGGGAATACGCACGACGCCGCTTTCCTCATAGGCATTGGTGAACATAGATTGGCTCGACTCGACGCGCAGGTGAACGTCCCGGCAGACGAACTTGAGGCTCGCGTTGCGCATTAGCACGCCGGGCAGCAGGCCGGTCTCGGTCAGGATCTGGAAGCCGTTGCAGATGCCGAGCACGGGCACGCCTGCCTTTGCCCGCGCCACCACCTCTCCCATCACGGGGGAGTGGGCCGCCATGGCGCCCGAGCGCAGATAATCGCCATAGGAGAAGCCGCCCGGCACGACGATGAGGTCGAGATCGGGGAGCGTGGCCTCGCCGTGCCAGATCATGCGCGGCGCGTGTCCGAGCGATTGCTCCAGCGCCACGGCCACGTCGCGGTCGCAGTTCGAACCCGGGAAGACGATGACGGCGGCTTTCACTTCGATGCCGCCATTCGGGACGCGGCCGGCTCAGTCGTCCAGATCAATGCGGTAGTTCTCGATCACGGTGTTGGCGAGAAGCTTTTGACACATGGACTCGACCCGTTCCGCCGCCGCCTCGCGGTCCGTATCGGCGAGCTCCAGTTCGATGTACTTGCCCTGCCGCACGCCGTGCACGTCCCCGAAGCCGAGGTTGCCGAGGGCCTGCGCGATCGCTTTGCCTTGCGGGTCGAGAACGCCGGATTTGAGAGTGATGTGGACCCGGGCTTTCACCGAACCCGGTCCGTCACTGCATCACCTTCGGGCCTTTGAAATCCGTCGGGCCGGCTTCGGGAAGAATGCCCAAGCGGCGCGCCACCTCCTGATAAGCCTCGGGAACCTTGCCGAGGTCGCGGCGGAAGCGGTCCTTGTCCAGTTTCTCGTTGGTCTTCACGTCCCACAACCTGCAACTGTCCGGGCTGATCTCGTCGGCCAGAACGAGGCGCACGTCGTCGTCGTTGTAAAGGCGGCCGAACTCCAGCTTGAAGTCGATCAGCCGGATGCCAACGCCAAAGAACAGACCACACAGGAAGTCGTTGATGCGCAGCGCCATCGAGACGATCTCGTCGAGTTCCTGCGGCGTCGCCCAGCTGAACGCGGTGATGTGTTCTTCCGTGACGAGCGGATCCTCCAACTCGTCCGATTTGTAGTAGTACTCGATGATCGAGCGCGGCAGCGTCGTCCCTTCGGCAAGCCCCAGGCGTTTCGAGATGGAACCCGCGGCGACATTGCGCACCACGACCTCGAGCGGAATGATCTCCACCTCCTTGATGAGTTGTTCGCGCATGTTGAGGCGGCGAAGGAAATGGGTCGGCACGCCGATCTCGCCGATGCGCGTCATCAGGTATTCGGAGATGCGGTTGTTCAGGACGCCTTTGCCGGTAATGGTGCCGCGCTTCCGATTGTTGAAGGCGGTCGCATCGTCCTTGAAGTACTGCACGAGGGTGCCGGGTTCGGGTCCTTCAAAAAGGACCTTGGCCTTCCCCTCGTAAATCCGTCTGCGACGGGCCATGTGGGTTATCCAGTGTAGTTGCAAGGGCTCGGGATAGCGGAGAATGCCGTGACGCCCTGCCAATTCCGAACCTACCTGATCTAGTTGGGCAACTCAATTGATCTTGCAGGCAAGGGTTTTTTGCTGGAATTCCAGCGGTTTAGGACCCTGCCGGGGTGAAAAACGGGAGCCGGGCCGAATTCGCCCGAGCCGCCGCCGTAGCCCAAGGCCGGGCCCCCACCCGACCTAGCCCGGGGCCAGGGGTGATTCGCCAAAGCAGTTGATTTGGCCCCGGCGAGCGTCTATCCCTGGGTCCATCCAGGGCCGAGCAGGGAGTGTGGGAGGTATGTCAACGTTTGATAGGCGGGAAAAGGGTCAGGAAGCGAAATACGCTCACGACGAAGAGTTGAATTTCAAAATCAATGCCCGGCGCAACAAACTTCTTGGCCTGTGGGCCGCGGAAAGGATGGGCATCCAAGGGGCGGACGCCGACGCCTATGCCAAGGAATGCGTCTTGGCCGACTTCGAGGAACCGGGCGAGGAGGATGTCTACCGCAAGGTCATGGCGGACCTGGAGAAGGCCAAAGCGCCGGTATCGGAGCACGACATGCGGCGCAAGATGGCCGGCCTCGTGGAGACCGCCCGCGAGCAGTTGGAAAACCAGGTCAAAAGCGGCGGCTAGGCCTCGCGCCGCCTGACCTAAACGAAGGCGGCGTGATCCGGGTCCGTCGCGAGCACCTCTTCCAAGAGCCGGTTCTTGGCATCCGCCACGCAGTGGTGGGTGCAGGTCCGGGACGGGTCGATCGCCCGCAACGCGTGCTTGTTTTCGGGCGAGAACCAAAAATCCCGGAACCGCATCGACGCGATGGACCCCAGCATCCCGGCCTCGGTGTAGGCCTTGTCCTGGCAGGTGTAGACCCGGGCGTCGGCGCCGATCACCGTGAGCAGGTTCGCCATCCGGCAAGACCGGTAGGGCCGGTCGAACTTCTCCGGCAGCGCGTGGTAGTGGTCGATCACGCGAAAGCCCGCATCCTCCAGCGCGGCGGCCTCGGCAAGCTGCTCGCGTACCACCGGCGCCAGGGGGTCGTGGTAGGCGTTGTTCCCGGCGCCGTCGTCGGCGACGATGCAGGGCGAAACCTTGACGTGTTCCACGCCGCACGCCTTGAGGCGCGCGGCGAGCGCCGCGACATGCCGGTAATTGCGGCGGTCGACGATCAGGCTCGCGCCCAACGAACAGCGGGAGCCGCGCCGGGCGAAAGCGTGGAGGTTTTCAAGGACCCTTTCGAACGCGTCCTCGGGCAGCCCGCGGTAGCGGGCGTAGCTCGGCCCGTCCCAGCCGTCTATGGAAACGCGGACCCAGGTGGCGTGCTCGGCAAAGGCGTCCGCCACTTTGCCCCGGAGCCGCGACCCGTTGGTGAGGACGCCGATCCGGATGCCGCCCGCCGCCAGCCGCTGGACCGCCTCGACGATATGGGGGTAGATCAAGGGCTCGCCGCCACCGGAAAACGTCACCGCCTGCACGCCCATCTCAACGAGGTCGTCGGCGATCTCCATCATCTTTTCCCGCGGCAGCCGGTCGTGCGTGTTCATCTCGGCGCCCAGACTGAGGTCGCCGCTGCGGTAGGCGCAGAAGGTGCAGGCATGGTTGCACACGTTGGTGGGCTTGATCCGCACGTGCAGGGGCGCCGGAATCTTACCCGCGCGCAAGACGCCGAGCCGCGCCGGATCGCGCAGGACCTTGAGACTCGAATAGACCGTGCCGGTCATTAGCCGCCCTTTTCGCCGGGAAATCCCCTCCGGTGGGCCAGCTAATCAGCCAATTCCTAAGAAAAGCTTGGAGCGGGGGCGCGGCATTTCGCCGCAGGGGCCCGTCTTATCGCGACTTGACGGCTTGGCCTTACTCAGCGGCGCTGCGGGTCTCGGCGGCGGCCGCGGCCGTGGCTCCGTCCCCGAAAACCCGGCTGAAGATGGTATCCACGTGCTTCAAGTGGTAGCCGAGATCGAACAGAGCGTCGAGATCGGCGGCCGGCAGCAACTTGGCGACCTCGGCATCCGCGGCAAGCGCCTCGCGAAAGTCCGCGCCCCCGTCCCAGACCTTCATGGCGTTGCGCTGCACCAGCTCGTAGGACTCTTCCCGGCTCAGGCCCGCCTGGGTCAGGGCCAGAAGGACGCGCTGCGAGTGGATCAACCCGCCGAGTCGGTCGAGGTTCTGGCGCATGCGGTCTTCGTGGACGACGAGGTTCTTGATCAACCCGGCGAGCCGCACCAGCGCGAAGTCCAGCGTCAGCGTCGCGTCGGGGCCGATCACGCGCTCTACCGACGAGTGTGAGATGTCGCGCTCATGCCAGAGCGCAACGTTCTCCAGGGCCGGTGTGACATAGCCCCGCACCAGCCGTGCAAGACCCGTCAAGTTTTCCGAGAGCACGGGATTGCGCTTGTGCGGCATGGCCGACGAGCCCTTCTGTCCCTTGGCGAAAAACTCCTCGACCTCGTGAACTTCGGTCCGTTGAAGGTGCCGGACCTCCGTCGCAAGACGCTCGACCGAGCCCGCGATGACGCCCAGGGTGGCGAAGAACATTGCGTGACGGTCGCGCGGGATGATCTGGCTGGACACCGGCTCGACCGTTAGGCCCATGGCCTTCGCGACATGCGCCTCGACCCGTGGATCGATGTTGGCGAACGTGCCGACGGCGCCGGAGATGGCGCAGGTCGCGATGTCGGCGCGCGCGTGCGCCAGCCGTTCGCGGCCCCGCGCGAACTCCGCATAGGCTTGCGCGAGCTTCAACCCAAACGTGGTGGGTTCGGCGTGAATGCCGTGACTGCGCCCGACGCAAACCGTGTTCTTGTGTTCGAGGGCGCGCCGCTCGAGCGACTCCAGCACCGCACCGAGATCGTCGAGCAACAGGTCGGCGGCGCGCGACAGCTGAACCGCGAGGCAGGTGTCGAGGACGTCGGACGACGTCATGCCCTGGTGAATGAAACGCGCCTCGGGCCCCACGTGCTCGGCCAGGTTGGTGAGGAAGGCGATGACGTCGTGGCGCGTTTCGGCCTCGATCTCGTCGATGCGCGCGATCTCGAAGGCACCCTTCTCCCAAACAGCCTTGGCAGCCTCCCTGGGTATGAGACCGAGGTCCGCCTGGGAGTCGCAGGCGTGCGCCTCGATCTCGAACCAAATGCGGAATCTGGACTCCGGCGACCAGATTTCGGCCATTTCCGGACGGCTGTAGCGTGGGATCATCGTGCAATTTCGGGTGGTTGGGGCCCTTTAATATAGGCGCGCCGCCGCGCCAAGACAAACCGCCCCGCCTCTCCCCGCGTCTTCAAGGTGAGTGGACCCCCGATTGTAATTGGGTGGAAGAGCCGGCCTGTCGTAGGCTCAGGTAGTAAGGCGGCGCCACGGGCATCCGCCGCGGGGGGGGGGGATCAGAGGCATGAGGGCATCGGCGGCATGAGGCCATCGACGGCATGAGGCCATCGACGGCATGAGGACATCGGCGGCATGAGGACATCGGCGGCATGAGGACATCGGCGGCATGAGGCCATCGACGGCATGAGGATTGGGGGTCCGGTGCATACTGGCTTGGCGATCGCGGGCATGGCGTTCGTTGGTTTGGCGCTCCCCGGGCCGGGCCGGGCCCAGGATATTCCTGTCGATCTCGAGGTCGTGCTGGCGGTTGATTCTTCCAGCAGCGTGAATGCCGAGGAATTCAACCTCCAGCTCCAGGGATACGCCGACGCTTTCCTTAATCCCGCCGTGATCAAATCCATCAGAAACGGCGACCACGGCGCGATTGCCGCGACCCTGGTCATTTGGGCGGGCGATGGCGGCGTCCGTCAAATCGCGGAATGGATGCTCATCGACGACCTCGAATCGGCGGCGCGGTTCGCGAAGGAATTCCGCAAAACGCCGCGTTACATGTTGATGGATGGAACGTCGATCAGCACGGCGATCATCGAATCCGTATCCCTGTTCAATGACAACGGGTTCGCCGGGGTGCGCCGCGTGATCGACATCTCGGGCGATGGCACGAACAATGTCGGCCGCCCGGTGCCCATTGCGCGCGACGCGGCGATCGAGGCCGGCATCACCATAAATGGCCTGACCATCCTCAACGAATTTCCCGAGCTCGACACCTACTTCTCGCGTTTCGTCGTGGGCGGACCCGGCGCCTTCATCGTGACCGCCGACAGTTTCAGCACATTTTCGGCGGCGATCCTCAACAAGCTCACGCGGGAGATCGCGGGGGAGACCCGTCCCGGCGGCACCATGTTCGCTGACGCTCGGGGCGGCTTTTAGCGGGGGGAAATACAATGATCGGCTGCTTGAAAAGGTTGCGAGACAGCGTGCGCGGAGGAGTCGCGGCGGCCATAGTCGCTCTGGCCCTCGTGACCTACGGCGCACCGGCGGCGCAGGCGCAGGACGCTTCCGAGGACGAGGTCCGCGCGATGCTTGGGGGGCTGTACCTGGGCGCCTTTTTGGGAACTGCTAGCGCCGGATTTGAGCTTGGTGCCCAGCTTCGTTTGAACCGAGCCGGCGGCCCGGACTCCGATCGCTTCGACGTCACCCTTCCCGGCATTCGGTTCACCGGCGCGGAAGGAACCGGCGCCGAACTGGGCGACATAACGCTTCAGATTACGGTCCTTGGGGAAGGACGATTCAAGATTTCGGGTGATCTGCCCAAGGAGATCGTGTTTCGCGGTTCGAGCGGCGTGTCCGGCCGCCTTCAAGTAGAGCGCCACAAATTCGACGGCATTTGGAATGAAAATTTCTTCCAGTTCGAGACCCTCGATTGGCGAAGCGATTCCTGGCGCGCGGTGGACGCGACGGGCGCGGAAGTTTTCACCATTATGTCCGGCGGATTGATCCTTAAGCTGGAACAAACCTCCTCCACGCATGGCGATACCGTCATCGAGTTTGAACTGAACGACATTTTCGTTTCCGCTCCGTTTTTGGGCGTTCTGCAAATCGACCGAATCACCGCAAGCGGGGAGGCCCGGAACTCCGATCTCGAGGGGTACGGCAGGCTTCTCGGAGACTTCGCAGCGAGCCCGCCCGGCGACCTCTCCGACCCCGATACCTTGAGCGCACTCGACGACCTGATCCTGTCGAACCTTGGTGTGCTCGGCGATCTCAACTACCTCGTCGGGGCCGAGGGTCTGTCTGGGCGCTTCGGAGGTTTCGGGACAAACGTCCGGCGGTTTTCGGTGGACTCCATTGAGTTCGGCTTCGGGCTAGAGGGGCTGGGCGATCCAACCGGCACGATCCGGCTGCGCTATGGCCACCGCGGGATCGACGTGCCCAACAACGGCCTGCCGCCGGGCGTGTTGCCGCACTCGGTGGGGCTCAGCCTATCGTTTCAGGGGCTTCCCATGCGGGAGATATTCCAGGGAGCCGTGGAGTACGGCAATTTGACCCAGGACGGGGAACCCGATCCGGCCGCCGACGCCGCCCTCGGCGAAGCCCTGGTTGGGCTGTTTATGGAAGCGCAATCGCTGCTCGCCATCGACGAGCTTTCCCTGGAATCCGACATTTTGGCGCTCGACGGCCGTGGGACCGTGCGGCCCGACCCGGCCGGCCGCGGCCCGGTTACCGGCAAGGGACGGATCACGATCCGCGGCTTGGAGCGGTTGCAGCGCGAGCTTCTATCCGAGATTTCAACCGAGACTCTGAGCTATATCGCCATCCTGGGCATCCTCATGGCGCTTGGCGAGGAAGTCGAAGACGAGCGCGGCCGGGCCTTCGTCTATAACCTCGAGGTCGGCCCCGAGGGACAGCTCCTCATCAACGGGCAAGATTTCGCGCCCTTGTTCGACGAGTTGAATTCACCCTAAGGCGTTTTTCAAATCGGCGATCAGGTCGTCGGCGTCCTCAATGCCGACCGACAAGCGCACGAGTGAATCGCTGATGCCAAGCTTGGCGCGCTCCGCCGCCGGGATGGAGGCGTGCGTCATGATCGCGGGGTGCTCGATCAGGCTTTCCACGCCGCCCAGGCTTTCCGCCAGGGCGAAGTAGTGGCAGCGTTCGAGGAAACGCCGCGCGTCATCGAGGCCTCCCGAAAGAATCGCGGTCACCATGCCGCCAAATCCCTCCATCTGGCGTTTCGCCAAGGCGTGCTGGGGATGGCTCGCAAGGCCCGGATAGTGAACGCTCTCCACCTTGGCGTGGCCGGCCAGATACTCGGCCACGGCCTGGCCGCTGGCGCAATGGCGCTCCATCCGCAGCGCCAGGGTCTTCAGACCGCGAAGCGCCAGGAAGCTGTCGAAGGGGCCGGATATGCCGCCCACCGCGTTCTGCAAATAAGCGAGCCGCGACTTGAGATCGTCGTCGTTCCGCACCACGACGACGCCGCCCACCATGTCCGAGTGCCCGTTGAGGTATTTCGTCGTCGAATGCACCACGACGTCGAAGCCATGATCCAGCGGCCGTTGGATGTAAGGGGACGCAAACGTGTTGTCGCACACGGTCAGCACACCGTTGCGGCGGGCGATGGCCGCGGAGGCTTCCAAGTCGACGAGCCGGAGCATCGGGTTGGTCGGCGTTTCCACCCACAGCATGCGCGTCTCGGGCCGGATCGCGGCCTCTAGATTTACAGGATCGGTTAAGTCAACGAACGTGAAATCGAGTCCCGCCGACCGGCGCCGCACGTTCTCGAACAGGCGGTAGGTTCCGCCATAGAGATCGTCGCCCGCCACGACGTGCGCCCCCGTGTCCAGAAGTTCGAGCACCGTCGCCGTCGCCGCCATGCCCGAGGCAAAGGCGAATCCCGCGGCGCCGTTTTCGAGATCGGCCACGCAGGCCTCAAAAGCGCCGCGCGTCGGATTCTGAGTGCGCGCGTATTCGAACCCCTTATGCACGCCAGGGCTCTCCTGGACGTAGGTGGAAGTGGCGTAGATGGGCGTCATGATGGCGCCCGTCGTGGGATCGGGCGATTGGCCCGCATGAACGGCGCGTGTTGCGAATCCGGGCCGGTTGCGCGCGGCCGTCAAGGTCTAGAGAACCTTTTGGCGCAGGTGGTTGATCAGGTCGACCTTGGTGACCATGCCGAGGAACTCGTCGCCGTCCACCACCAGCGCCACCCGGTCGGCGCGAAAGATCGGCAACAGTTCGTCGATGGGGTGGGAGGGGGGAACGACCTCGAGCCGGCTGGTCATGAACTCGCCGACGGGCTTGCGGAAGTTCTCTTCGTGATGGAAGACGGCCAGCAACAGGTCCGACTCGTCGATGATGCCCTTGATGCGGGTTCCGTCCAGGACCGGCAGCTGCGAGACCTCGTAGAGCCGCATGCGCCCGTACGCGATGAGCACGGTGTCCTCGGGGCTGACCGATATGACGCCGTCGTCCTCGGCCCGGCGGGCGATCAATTCGCGTACGTCGCCCGTGGGCTCGCGCTCGACGAAGCCCTGATCCATCATCCAATATTCGTTGAACATCTTCGACAGGTACTTGTTGCCGCTGTCGGGGATGAGGGTGACGACCCGTTTTGCGGAACTCTGCGCGCGGCAGTAGCGCAACGCGGCGGCGACAAGCGTGCCGGAGGAGGATCCGCCGAGAACGCCTTCAAGGCGCAACAGCTCGCGCGCGGTTTCGAAGCTTTCGGCGTCGCTAATGGTGATGGCCTGCGAAACCAGGCTCAGATCGCAAATGGGCGGCACGAAATCCTCGCCGATTCCCTCGATGAGCCACGAGCCCAGGTCTCCGGCTTTTCCCGTGTTGATCAGGCCGGCGAGGATCGACCCTTCCGGATCGGCCAGGACCATCTCGACTTGGGGCGCGGCCCGCTTGAAGAAACGGCCCAGGCCCGTGAGGGTTCCGCCCGAGCCGACGCCGCAGACCACGGCGTCGAGGTCGTGGTTCATCTGATCCCAAATCTCGGGGCCGGTTCCGTCCTCGTGCGCCTGCGCGTTGGCCGGGTTCTCGAACTGATTGATCCAAAAGGAGTTCTCGGTCTCCTTTTCCAGCCGTTCCGCGATGTCCTGATAGTACTCCGGGTGTCCCTTCGCGACATCGGACCGCGTCATGACGACTTCCGCGCCCATGGCCTTGAGATGGAAGATCTTCTCCTGGCTCATCTTGTCGGGGACGATGATCTTGAGCCGGTAGCCTTTTTGCCCGGCCACCAGGGCGAGCCCCAGCCCGGTGTTGCCCGCCGTCGCCTCGATCAGCAAGGCACCGGGTTTGATGCGGCCGTCGCGCTCGGCGGCCTCGATCATGGAAAGTCCGATCCGGTCCTTGATCGAGCCGCCCGGGTTCTGATTTTCCAGTTTGACGAAAAGCCGACAGGGGCCGGTATCGAGTTTGGTCAACTCGAGCAACGGCGTGTTGCCGATGAGGTCGAGGATCGTGCGTTCGGCGCCCGCGGGCGCCGGCGCGCCGGGCGCGGCTTCGTGCTTGACCGCGGCGGCGTTCATGCGTCGAGGAAAGCGGCGATCTCGGCGGCGTTGGCGCGTATGGCTTCGATCGGTTGGTAGCCCATGTCGGGCATCCCCGGGTTGGTCTTTTTGATAGCCCCAGGTACGTGGGGTTGAACCTCCTCGGTTGCCAGGGTGGGCACGGTGATTTGCGGCAGTTTTTCCGCCACTGGGTATTCAAGGCCGGCGCGGATAAACAGGTGGTAGGTGCGGATTCCCTTGAGCATCTCGACCACCTTGTCGTGCATGTGGTCCGCGTCGGGCACGTCGCGCTGAATACGGTGCGCCGCATCGCGCGCGTACCAGGGAAAGAAGATGAACTCGTCGCGCACGAACTGCCAGGCGAAGCGGAACTGGCTGCCCTGGGCGTCGGGCTCGACCTTGGGGCAGAAGTTGGCGAGCCATTCGGCCTTGACCTCGGCCGAGAGCATGCCCATGCGGTCGATGACCAGCTTGCGCACGCGGGCGGGCTCCTGGATCGCGATCTCCACGGCTGCGCGGGCGCCCATCAAAAGGACGTGTAAATCAACGCGTTCGATACCCAGGCCGTC
>JADFIH010000104.1 GCA_022566715.1 Pseudomonadota bacterium
GAGAACGCGTCCGGCGCACCGTGGTCGTATTCGTACCCCTTGCCGTAACCTAGGTCCTTCATCAGCCGCGTCGGCGCGTTGAGAATATGTTTCGGCGGCATCAGGGAGCCCGTCTCCCGGGCGGCCCGCCCGGCGGCCGAGAACGCGGCGTAGGCCGCATTGGACTTGGGCGCGGTCGCGAGATAGATCACCGCCTGCGCGATCGCGAGTTCGCCCTCGGGCGAGCCGAGAAAGTCATAGGCCTCCTTGGCCGCGATCGCCTGCACCAACGCCTGCGGATCGGCGAGCCCGATGTCCTCGGCCGCAAAGCGCACGAGCCGCCGCACGATGTAGAGCGGAGCCTCGCCGCCGGCCAACATGCGGGCGAGCCAATAGAGCGCCGCGTCGGTGTCCGACCCGCGCAGCGATTTGTGCAGGGCGCTGATCAGGTTGTAGTGCCCCTCCTGCGCCTTGTCGTAAAGCGGCGCGCGCTGCTGCACCGCCTCAACCAGCGCGCGCGTATCGAGCGGCGCCTCGCCCGCGATGGTGAACAGTTCCTCGGCCAGGTTCAAAATATAGCGGCCGTCACCGTCGGCCATGGCGCGCAGAGCCACCCGGGCGTCGGCGTCGAGGGGCAGGCCGCGGCCGTCGGCGGCCTCGGCGCGCTGCAACAAAGCTTCCAGGGAGGCATCGTCGAGACGCCGCAGCACCAGCACCTGACAGCGCGACAACAGGGCGGCGTTGAGCTCGAAGGAGGGATTCTCGGTCGTGGCGCCAACCAGAATGATGGTGCCGTCCTCCACCGCCGGCAGGAAGCCGTCTTGCTGGGCCCGGTTGAAGCGGTGGATTTCATCGACGAACAACAGGGTGGCGCGTCCGCTGGCGCGGCGCCCCCGCGCGGTCTCAATGGCCTTGCGTAAATCCGCCACACCCGAGAACACGGCCGAGAACTGAACGAATTCGAGATCGGCCGCCTCGGCGAGCAGGCGGGCGATGGTGGTCTTGCCGCTGCCGGGCGGGCCCCACAGGATGACCGAGGCCATGCGGTGCGCCGCGACCATGCGGCCGATGGGCCCCTCGGGCGCGAGCAGGTGATCCTGCCCCAGTACCTCGCCCAAGGTCACGGGCCGCAGCTTGTCGGCGAGCGGGTGGGGCGCGCCGTCCTCGAGCCCCGCGGCTTCGAAGAGCGTGCTCATACGGGCAGCCGCCGGACCTGAAGGACGTCTGTTCGTATTTCAAAACGGGTGGCGTTCATGATGCGAATCCTTGCTCCATGTCCCGACCGCGAGATGCGGGCCAAGGATAACCCCGAAGTCCCTTCAAAAACAAAGGGCGGCGCGTGGCCACCCTCTTTAGCAATGCCTGGAGCAATCCCCAGCAATCCCTGGAGCAATCCCCGAAAAATCCGCGGGCGACGCCCCCTTAACCGGTGGCCTCCAACTCCTCTTCCTCATCGAGGTTCTGATCCGGTCCCGAATCGAGGCCCTTGGCTTCCTCGTCGCGGTCCACGAGCTCGATGATCGCCATGGGCGCCGAGTCTCCATAACGGAACCCGGCCCGAATGACGCGGGTGTAGCCGCCCGGACGGTCCTTGTAGCGCTCGGCGAGGCCGTCGCAAAGCTTGCCCACCAGCCACGGTTCCTGCAGGAACGAAAGTGCCTGCCGGCGCGCGTGCAAATCGCCGCGTTTGCCCAGGGTGATGAGTTTGTCGACCACGGACCGCAGTTCCTTGGCCTTGGGCAGGGTCGTCTTGATCTGCTCGTGCTTGATCAGCGCCGCCGCCATGTTCATGAACATGGCTTTGCGGTGCGAGCTCGACCTATTCAACCTGCGGCCGCTTTTGCGGTGGCGCATCGCTCAACTCCTACTCCGTGGGGCGGGGTTCGCCCCTTTAGAAGGGCTCGTCCAGCTTCTTGGCCATTTCCTCGATGTTTTCGGGGGGCCAGCTGGGCACTTCCATGCCAAGGTGCAAGCCCATCTGAGCCAACACTTCCTTGATCTCGTTCAGGGACTTACGCCCGAAGTTCGGGGTGCGGAGCATCTCCGCCTCCGACTTCTGAATGAGGTCGCCGATGTAAACGATGTTGTCGTTCTTCAGGCAGTTCGCCGAGCGAACCGACAGTTCCAGTTCATCCACCTTGCGCAGCAGGTTCGGATTGAACTCCGGCTCCGTGAGAACCTCCTCGCGGGTTTCCTCACGCGGCTCCTCGAAGTTGATGAACAACTGGAACTGGTCCTGCAGGATCCGGGCGGCGTAGGCGACCGCATCCTCGGGCGTCACCGTGCCGTTCGTCTCGACCCGCATGGTCAGCCTGTCGTAATCGAGAATCTGACCTTCCCGCGTGTTGTCCACCTTGTAGGAGACCCGCTTGATGGGGCTGTAGCCGGCGTCCACGGGAATGAGCCCGATGGGCGCGTCCTCCGCGCGCTCGACCGGCGCGGCAACGTATCCCTTGCCCGACTCGACGGTCATTTCCAGGCTGATCGTGGCATCCTTGTCCAGCGTGCATATGACCAGCTCGGGATTGAGGACCTCGATGTCATGCCCGAGATCGATATCGCCGGCGCGGGCCTCGCCAGGGCCCTGTTTCTTCAGCACGACGCGCTTGGGCTGATCGCCGTGCATGCGCAGGGCGAGCGATTTGATGTTGAGAACGATGTCGGTCACGTCCTCGCGGACGCCCGGGATGGACGAAAATTCGTGCAACACCCCGTCGATCTGCACCGACGTCACGGCGGCGCCCTGGAGCGAAGACAGCAGCACGCGCCGTAACGCGTTCCCGAGCGTCATGCCGAAGCCGCGCTCGAGCGGCTCCGCCACCACCGTCGCCTGACGCTCCGGATCTTCGCCTGGGGCGACAACGAGTTTGCCGGGCTTGATGAGATCGTGCCAATTTCTATGAATCAAATCCACAGTTTCGCCTTCCTTAGTAGCCAGCTTGGCTTGAATAGCCAGTTTGGCTTGGGTCTTCCGTTTGGCTTGGTTGGGCCATTTGGCGGGCCGATTGGTCTTGCTGCAAGCGGCCACACTCCAGTGGCTAGCCGTTAATCGAAAACGCCGGGGTCAAACCCGCCGGCGCTTGGGCGGACGGCACCCGTTGTGCGGAATGGGTGTAACGTCCCGAATCGAGGTAATGATAAATCCCACGGCCTGAAGCGCGCGCAAGGCCGATTCCCGGCCCGAGCCGGGCCCGCGCACTTCTACTTCCAACGTCTTCATGCCGTGCTCCTGGGCCTTTTTGCCGGCATCGGTGCCCGCCATCTGGGCCGCATAAGGCGTCGACTTGCGCGAGCCGCGGAAGCCCTGCTGGCCCGCCGACGACCAGGCGATCGTGTTGCCCTGGGCATCGGTGATCGTGATCATCGTATTGTTGTACGTCGCGCTCACATGCGCCACGCCGGAGGTGATGTTCTTGCGCTCGCGCCGGCGCACCCGGCCGTGGGCTTCCTTGGCCATGATATTTCCTTAGACCGCCTTTTTCTTGCCGGCGATGGGCCTGGCCGGGCCCTTGCGGGTCCGCGCGTTGGTATGGGTGCGCTGGCCGCGGACCGGCAGACGGCGCCGGTGGCGCAGCCCCCGATAGCAGCCAAGATCCATCAAGCGCTTGATATTCATCGAAGTTTCGCGCCTGAGCTCGCCCTCGACCTGGTAGTCCTTATCGATCATCTGGCGAATCTGCATGACCTCGGCGTCGGTCAGGTCCTGAACCCGGCGTTCCGGCGGCAACCCGACAGCTTCCCGGATCTGCCGCGCCTTGGTGCGGCCGATGCCATAGATGTAGGTCAGCGAAATCTCGACACGCTTATTTGTCGGAATATTTACCCCGGCGATCCGAGCCAAACCCCTATCTCCTCACAAAAATAGACCGCGCCGCAGCCGTGGGCCAACTTCAATGCCCGACTCCGACGTGTCCCGTATTTCGATGATCATGCGACCGAAGGGGCGAGAGTATCAGCAGAAATCGCCTTCCAGTCAACTAATTAGGCAACCTTAAGCGCCGTTTCAATCTCGCGGGCCACATCTTCCATATCGGCCATCCCGTCGACCGAATGGAGCTTGCCCCGGGCGCGATAGTAGTCGAGCAGCGGGGCGGTCTGTTTGTAATAGACTTGAAGGCGCGCCCGCATTGCGTCCTCGTTGTCGTCGCTGCGCCGCTTGAAGTCCGTTCCGCCACAGACGTCGCACTTGCCCTCGTCCTTGGGGCGTTTGAACTTGTCGTGGTAGCCCTGGCCGCAATTCGCGCAGGTGAAACGGCCGGTCACCCTTTCAACGAGCAATTCATCATCGACCTTCAACTCGATGACCCGATCGAGCCGTCGCCCTTTCTGGGCCAGCATGGCGTCGATCGCGTCGGCCTGAGCGGTGGTCCGCGGCACGCCATCGAGGATGAAGCCCTGGCCCGCGTCCAACTGGTCGAGCCGGTCGCCGATCAGTTCGGCGATCACCTCGTCGGGCACCAGGTTTCCCGCATCCATGAGGGCCTTTGCCCGCAATCCCACTGCCGTTCCCGCCGCGGCGGCGGCACGCAACATATCGCCCGTGGATAGCTGGACCAGCCCATGGCTCTCCTCCAACCGCTGAGCCTGTGTTCCCTTACCGGCGCCCGGTGGGCCCAGCAGGATCAGGTTCATCTCTTGCGGCCTCGCAACTTCGATTTCTTGATGAGGCCCTCATACTGGTGCGCCAGCAGGTGCGACTGCACCTGAGACACCGTATCCATCGACACCGTCACCACAATGAGCAGCGACGTCCCTCCGAAATAGAAGGGGATGGCGAACCGCGAGATCAGGATCTCCGGCAGGACGGCGACCGCCACAAGATAGGTCGATCCCACGACCGTCAGACGGGTGAGCACGTAATCGAGGAATTCCGCCGTGTTCTTGCCCGGCCGGATGCCCGGGATGTAGCCGCCGTACTTCTTGAGGTTGTCGGCGGTGTCGCTCGGATTGAAGACGATCGCCGTATAGAAGAAGCAGAAGAACACGATCCCGGTCGCGTACATCAGGAGGTACAGGGGCTGCCCCCGCCCCATGAGCGAGGTAACCGCGATCAGCCACTCCGCGCTGCCGCCGCCGCCAGCGGAGAAGTTGGCCAGCGTAATCGGCAGGAGCAGAAGCGACGAGGCGAAGATCACCGGAATCACGCCCGCCGTATTGAGCTTGAGTGGGATGTGAGAACTTTCGCCGCCGAACATCTTGTTGCCCATCTGGCGCTTTGGGTACTGCACCAGGATGCGGCGCTGCGAGCGCTCGATGAACACGACGAAAGCGATCACGGCGACGACCATGACAAGCAGGATGCCGATGAAGGCCGGCGACAACGCACCGGTGCGCCCGAGCTCCAGGGTGCCGACGAGGGCCGAGGGCAAGTTGGCCACGATGCCCGCGAAGATGATCAGCGAGATGCCGTTGCCGACGCCGCGCGCCGTCACCTGCTCGCCCAGCCACATCAAAAAGATCGTGCCGCTGGTCAGGGTGATCACGGTGGTGACGCGGAAGAACGTGCCCGGATCGATGACCGCGTTGCCCACCGAGGACGCGAAGCTTTCCAGACCAACCGCAATGCCGTAGGCCTGCAGCGACGCCAGCAGGACCGTGCCGTAGCGCGTGTACTGATTGATTTTCTTGCGCCCCGACTCGCCTTCCTTCTTCAGCGCCGCGAACTTGGGCGACAGAGAGGTCATGAGCTGCATGATGATCGAGGCGGAGATGTAGGGCAGGATGTTGAGGGCGAAGATCGTCATGCGCCCCAAGGCGCCGCCGGCGAACACATCGAACACGCCGAGGATGCCGCCCTGGTTCTGCTGGAAGATGTCCGCCATGACCTGGGAATCGATACCGGGGATCGGAATGTAGGTTCCGAGGCGGTAGACGATGAGCATGCCCAGGGTGAACCAAAGGCGCTTCTTCAGTTCGGTCGCCTTCGAGAAGGCGCCGAAGTTGATATTGCTGGCTAATTGTTCCGCGGCAGAGGCCATGGTCCTATCCTACACTTTAGCGCCCGAAGCAGTGGTGCGCTCCACGGCGAACTATTTGTTGCCGTCGCCGGCGGCCTTCCCGGCCTTATCCCCTTTGCCCTTCTCGCCGCCCTTGGTCTTGTCCTTGCCGCCTTTGGACTTATCGCTTTTGTCCTTGCCGCCCTTGGACTTATCGCCCACCGCTTTTTCGACTTTGGCCTTTTTGGCCTCCGCCTCCTTTTTCGCGGCCACTGCCCGCGCTAACGCCCGTCCCCGCGTCGGCGGTTTGGGCTTAGGCGTCGCGACCTGAACACTGCCCCCGGCCTTCTCGACCGCGGCGATGGCCGCCTTCGAGGCGCCCACCACTTCAAGGGTCAGCTTGGCCTTGAGGTCCCCGTTGGCCAGCAAGCGTACGCCATCGCCCGCCTTTCCGACAACTCCCGCAGCCTGAAGTACCGCAATCGTGACCGGCTTGCCGGGGTCCAGTTTCCCGGCATCGACGGCCTGTTGGAGCCGGCCCGTGTTGACCGCTTGGAAGTTCTTCCTAAACCTGTTCTTGAAACCGCGCTTGGGTAAGCGGCGGTGGATGGGCATTTGCCCGCCCTCGAAGCCGTTGATGGAGACCCCGGAGCGGGATTTTTGGCCCTTTTGGCCACGCCGCGAGGTCTTGCCCCGGCCCGAGCCCAAACCGCGGCCAACGCGCTTGTAGGCGTGCCGCGCGCCCTTCTTATCCGCTAACTGATTGAGTTCCATGTGCTTTCGCCCCGGGCTATTCCGCTTCCTCGACCCGGACGAGGTGCTTGATTTTGTTGATCATACCGCGCACGGAGGGCGTGTCCTCGAGCTCGCGGGTCCGGTGCATCTTATTGAGACCCAGGCCGATCAATGTGGCGCGCTGATCCGCGCGGCGGCCGATCGGGCTGCCGACCTGAGTGACCTTCAAGGTTTTCTTCGTTTCCGCCATGGTCTACCTAGTTTCCCGCAGCCGCCTCTTCATCGCCGTCCCGGCGCCCAAATATCTCCGCCACCTTCTTACCGCGCCGCGCCGCCACCGACCGCGGCGACATCACGCTCTCCAGCGCCGCGAAGGTCGCGCGCAGCATATTATGTGGGTTCGAGGTGCCGATTGACTTGGTCACGATGTCTTGAATTCCCAGGGTCTCGAAAATCGCCCGCATGGGCCCGCCGGCGATGATCCCGGTGCCCGGCGGCGCCGTCCGCAAGACGACACGGCCGGCGCCATAGCGGCCGGTGGTATCGTGGTGCAGGGTACGGCCTTCGCGCAGGGGCACGCGGATCATACTCCGTTTGGCCGTCTCGGTGGCCTTGCGGATCGCCTCGGGCACCTCCCGCGCCTTCCCCTTGCCGAAACCGACCCGGCCCTTTTGGTCGCCGACCACGACGAGCGCGGTGAACCCGAAGCGCCGGCCGCCCTTGACGACCTTCGCCACACGATTGATCGAGACGAGCTTGTCGACGAGGTCGCTCTCGCCGCGATCCACTACACGATGCCGGGCCATGCCTATTTATTTCCCATTCAAATTAAAACGACAGACCGCCCTCGCGGGCGGCGTCGGCCAATGCCTTGACGCGGCCATGATACCGGTAGCCGCCGCGGTCGAAGATGACTTCCGTTACGCCGGCGGACTTTGCGCGCTCGGCAATACGCTTGCCTATTTCCGCGGCCGCCCCTTTATCGCCACCCGTTTTGAGCGAGTCGCGTAAATCCTTCTCCAGGGTCGACGCCGCCGCCATGGTGTGGCCCTTCACATCGTCAATAACCTGCGCATACATATTCTGGTTGCTGCGGTGGACGCTAAGGCGCGGCTTAAGTCCGCCCTTCTTCCGCAGATTATAGCGAACCCGCCTGCGCCGCCGGGTCGTTAATTCCTTTGTGTCCGCCATCCTCGACCTACTTCTTCTTGCCTTCCTTGCGGTAGACGTATTCGTCCACGTATTTGATGCCCTTCCCCTTGTAGGGCTCGGGTTTGCGGAAGCTCCTGATTTCCGCCGCAACCTGACCGACTTGTTGGCGGTCGCTTCCCGTCACTGAGATCGCCGTCGGCGTCTCGCATTTGACTTCGATGCCGTCCGGCACCGTGTAGCGCACCTCGTGGCTGTAGCCCAGCGCCAGCACCAAATCCTTGCCCTGGATTTGAGCGCGGTACCCCACGCCATTGATCTGCAGGCCGACCTTATAACCCTCGGACACGCCGACGACCATATTGTTGACGAGCGTGCGTTGCATCCCCCACATGGTCCGCGCCCGTTTGGAATCGCTGCGCGGCTTGATCCAGATCTTGTCGTCCTCGCGGCTCGCCTCGACCTCATCCACAAGCGTCAACGACAAGGCACCCTTCGGGCCTTTCACCGAAACATCTTGCCCGGAAAGCTGGACCTCGACCCCATTTGGAACCGTGACGGGAAGTTTGCCGATTCGGGACATCACCAAATCCTAAAGAACGCTACAGAGGACTTCGCCGCCCACGTTTTTCTCGCGCGCCTGAGAATCGGACATCACGCCTCGTGGGGTCGACAAAATTGCGATGCCCAGCCCGTTACAGATTCTCGGCAGATCGCGAATGCCGGAATACACGCGCCGGCCTGGTTTCGACACGCGCTTGATTTCCCTGATAACGGGGGCACCTTCAAAATACTTCAAATGAATCTTCAGCTCGGGCTTTCCGACGATAATCTCGTTACGTTCGTAATCGCGAATGTAGCCCTCGTCCTTTAGGACCGAGAGAACATTGGCCCGCAGGTTCGATGCCGGGCTCAAGACGATCGACATCCCCGCCCGCTGACCATTTCGAATCCGCGTCAGCAAGTCACCGAGAGGATCGGTCATTGTCATTGGCGTCTCCTACCTACCAACTGGATTTAACCATCCCCGGAATTTGACCGGCGGACGCTAGTTCGCGCAGGGCGATGCGCGATATCTTGAACTTCCTGTAATTCCCCCGGGGCCGGCCGGTCAACAGGCAGCGGTTGCGAACCCTTGTGGCCGATGAATTGCGCGGCATCTCCGCAAGCTTCAACCGCGCGGCGAAACGCTCCTCCTGCGGGAGCGACTCGTCCTTGGCGGCCGCCTTCAGCCGGGCCCGGCGGGCCGCGTACCTGGCGACGAGCTTGCGCCGCCGGTTGTTCTTTTCAATGGCGCTCTTTTTAGCCATATCCAGCCTGTTCCAATTCTTTCCGTCTAATGTGGGAAGGGCATGCCGAACCCACGCAGGAGTTCCCGCCCTTCGTCATTCGTTTTGGCGCTTGTGACAATGACGATATCCATGCCGCGGATCGTTTCCGCCTTGTCGTAGTCGATCTCCGGGAACACGATGTGTTCCTGAATGCCGAGGGCATAGTTGCCGCGCCCGTCGAAACTCCTGTCGGAAACGCCGCGGAAATCGCGCACGCGCGGCAGGGCGATTGTGACCAACCGGTCGAGAAACTCGTACATGCGGTCGCCCCGCAGGGTGACTTTGCAGCCGACGTTGACGCCCTCGCGCAGCTTGAAATTGGCGATGGATTTCGTCGCCTTGTTGATGACCGCCTTCTGACCCGCGATCAGGGTGAGGTCGCTCGCCGCCGCATCCATCTTGCGGCTTTCCGCAATCGCGTCGCCGACGCCCATATTGAGGACGATCTTCTCGAGCTTCGGCACCTGCATCGGATTCTTGTACGAGAATCGCTTGATCAGGGCGGGGCGGATCACCGTGTTATATTGGTCCTTGAACCGTGTCATATCTCTAGCCTTCAACCGGCGCCGCTAGGCGTCGATTTCCTCGCCCGACCGGCGCGCCACCCGGACCCTCTTTCCGTCCTTGAGGGTCTTGAACCCCACGCGCGTGGGTTCGCCGGTTTTCGGATCCTCCAGGGCCAGATTGGAAAGGTGGATCGTGAGTTCCTTCTCCTTGATGCCGCCCGGATCGCCCTGCGTCGGCGCCGTGTGCCGCTTGGCCAGGTTCACGCCTTGGACGACGGCGCGGCGCTTTTTCGGGTCGACCTTGAGCACCGTGCCTTTTTTGCCCTTGTCGCGGCCCGACAAGACGATCACGTCGTCGCCCCGCCTGATCTTAGCGGCCATCTAGAGCACCTCCGGCGCCAGTGAGATGATCTTCATCTGCTGGCGGGCCCGCAGCTCGCGGGTGACCGGGCCGAAAATACGCGTCCCGATGGGCTCGCCCTGAGCCGAAATCAGCACCGCGGCGTTGCGGTCGAAGCGGATGGTGCTGCCGTCGGCCCGGCGAATTTCCTTCGCCGTCCGCACCACGACCGCCTTGTGGATCTCACCCTTCTTGACCTTGCCCCGCGGGATCGCCTCCTTCACCGTGACGACGATAATGTCGCCGACCGACGCCGTTCTGCGCTTCGAACCGCCGAGCACCTTGATGCACTGAACACGCTTGGCGCCCGAATTGTCGGCGACTTCGAGATTTGTTTCGGCCTGAATCATAACGACTACCTTAACCGCGGGGGCGGAATGCCCCGCTTAAACCTTGACCTCGAGAACTTCCCAAAACTTGCGCTTCGAGATCGGCGGGCATTCCCGGATTTTCACGTTGTCGCCCACCTTGTACTCATTCTCTTCGTCATGAACCTGATACTTCTTCGAGCGAAGCATGAATTTCTTGTACAGCCGATGCTTGACGCGGCGGTCCACCCGGACCACGACGGTCTTGTCGCCCGACCGGCCGACGACCACTCCACTCAGAACACGTTTGGGCATCCTTAAACTCCGTCTTGCGTCCCCTAGGACGCCGATTCCATTTCCTTGGCGCGCATGATCGTTTTGATCCGCGCGATGCCGCGCCGCACCTCGCGGATGCGCGCCGTGTTTTCGAGCTGGCCGTTGGCCACCTGGAAACGCAGGTTGAAAGACTCCTTGCGCAGTCCGATCAGGTCCGCCTTCATCTCGTCGGGCGACTTGCCCCTGATTTCTTCCGCCTTCACCGTCAAACCCCTTCGCCGATGCGCGTCACGACTTTCGTCTTCAGCGGCAACTTGGCCGAACCGCGGTCGAACGCCTCGCGGGCCACGGTGTCGGACACGCCATCGACCTCGAACATGATGCGGCCCGGCTTGACCCGGCACATCCAGTACTCCGGCGATCCCTTGCCTTTTCCCATGCGCACCTCGGTCGGTTTGGCGCTGACCGGGACGTCCGGGAAAATACGAATCCAGACGCGCCCCGACCGCTTC
>JADFIH010000105.1 GCA_022566715.1 Pseudomonadota bacterium
GCATGGCCGGGATAACCGACGCCTGCGTGCCCTCGGCCCTGACGGTCCGGAACACGTTCAGGGCTGCGGCGTTCATCGCCCTGAACGCCGAGAGCGGGTAAAGGGGTATCGCCACGCCCACGCCGGCGCGGGCCAGGACTCCCGATTCGGACCCGGCCGCGGCGGTTTCGGTGGCGCCGAGGATCTGTTCTCCCAGATTTTTTCTGGGCTGCGCCGCAATCGGGGGGACGGGCAGGGTGTCGACGCCAAGGGCGCCGACCGGTCCTACACCGTCGATATCAGCTTTCTGGACGCGGCCCGGGGAGCCAAGCGCCGCCTCACCCTGGCCGACGGGCGGACCCTCGACGTCAACATCCCCTCCGGCATCGACGAGGGCCAAACGATCCGCTTGCGCGCACAGGGCGAACCCGGCCTGGGCAGGGGACCGGCGGGCGACGCATTGCTCAAGGTGCGCGTCGTCCCCCACCCCGTGTTTAGCCGGAAACATGACGCGGTCCACGTCGAAGTTCCCATTACCCTTCCCGAAGCGGTGCTGGGCGCCAAGATCGAAGTGCCGACCATCGACGGGCCGGTGTCGATGAGCGTTCCCAAGGGTGCGAATAGCGGCACCGTTCTACGTTTGAAGGGGCGCGGCATCGCGCTCGGAACATCGAAGAAACGCGGCGACCAGTTCGTCCAACTCGTGGTGAAGCTTCCCGACACGCCAGGTGCGGAGCTCGAGAAATTCGCCAAGGATTGGGGCCGCAAGCACGGTTACGATGTTCGCGGCGACTCATCCAAGAAGTGAAACGCCGCTGTCCACCCGTCGCGACGCGCGGGCAAAGGGATTTTGCGCCTAGCGCCTTTCGTGTACGA
This sequence comes from Pseudomonadota bacterium, assembly GCA_022566715.1. GTDB lineage: Bacteria > Pseudomonadota > Alphaproteobacteria > SHVP01 > SHVP01 > JADFIH01. The sequence continues at coordinate 856 of JADFIH010000105.1, forward strand.
TGCCGGTCCGCGCTTTGATCCACATGCCCCCCGCTTATCTAACACGAGGATAACAATGGACGATTCGGGCCGCTTGATGGCCGGCAAGAAGGGTTTGGTCATGGGCGTTGCCAACGACCGTTCCCTTGCCTGGGGAATCGCGCGGGTCCTTGCAAGCCACGGCGCGGACCTGGCCTTCACGTATCAAGGCGAGGCCCTGGGCAAGCGGGTCGTGCCGCTCGCGGACTCGGTTGGCTCGAACTTCGTCATGCCCTGCGACGTCACCGACGCCGCGAGCCTGGAAGATGTCTTTTCCACGATAAAAGACAAGTGGGGCGGACTCGACTTTGTCGTTCATGCCATCGCCTACTCGGACCGGACGCAGCTCAAGGGCCGGTACGTCGACACGACCACCGAAAACTTCGCCATGACCCTGGACGTGTCGTGCTATTCGTTTACGGCGGTGTGCCGGCACGCTGAGCCTTTGATGACCAGCGGCGGCAGTCTTCTGACGCTGACCTACTACGGCGCCGAAAAGGTCGTGCCGCACTACAACGTCATGGGTGTCGCCAAGGCGGCGCTGGAAGCGAGCGTGCGCTACCTGGCGGTCGACATGGGCGCCAAGGACATCCGGGTGAACGCCATTTCGGCGGGGCCCGTCAAGACGCTTGCCGCTTCGGGCATCGGAGACTTCCGTTACATTCTCAAATGGAATGAATACAACGCCCCGCTGAGGCGCAACGTGACGATCGATGAAGTCGGTGGCGGCGCCTTGTTCTTGCTGAGCGATCTAAGCCGCGCCGTCACCGGTGAGATTCACCACATCGACTGCGGCTATCATGTCGTCGGAATGAAATCGGAGGACGCGCCGGACATCGCCACCGTCTAGCGGTGCGACTCCGTGCGGGCGGACGACGCCACAACCGTTAGGCCGGAATGTCGCACAACACGTTCGGACATCTGTTCCGCGTCACCACTTGGGGCGAAAGCCACGGGCCGGCCATCGGCTGTGTTGTCGACGGCACGCCCCCGAGTCTCCCTCTTGCCGAAGCGGACATTCAATATTGGCTGGACCGGCGGCGGCCCGGCCAATCCAAATTCACGACCCAGCGCCGCGAACCCGACTCCGTTTCGATCCTGTCCGGTGTCTTCGAGGGCGTTACGACGGGAACCCCCATCGGATTGGTGATCGAGAACAAGGACGCGCGGTCGGGCGATTACGAGGGCGTCAAGGACAAGTACCGGCCCGGCCATGCCGATTACACTTACGACGCTAAGTACGGCATGCGGGATTACCGCGGCGGCGGCCGGCAATCGGCGCGCGAGACGGCCATGCGGGTTGCGGCGGGCGCCATCGCGCGGAAGATCCTTGGCGGCGGCATTTCCGTGCGCGGCGCGTTGGTGCAAATGGGGCCGCACCGGATTTCGCGCGAACGTTGGGATTGGGACGACGTGGAGCGAAACCCTTTCTGGTGCCCGGACGCCGAATGCGCGGGGGAATGGGAAGGCTATCTCGATGGCGTCCGCAAATCCGGCTCCTCCACGGGCGCGGTGATCGAGATCGTCGCGAGCGGCGTACCAGCGGGATTTGGGGCGCCCCTCTACGGCAAACTCGACGGCGACCTCGCGGCCGCCCTGATGTCGATCAACGCGGTCAAGGGGGTCGAGATCGGCGCGGGTTTCGCGGCGGCGGCCCTGTCCGGGGAGGAGAACGCCGATGAGATGCGCATGGAGGGCGAGACCGTCTCCTTCCTGTCGAACCACGCGGGCGGGATTTTAGGCGGCATTTCCACGGGGCAGGACATCGTCGCCCGCTTTGCCGTCAAGCCCACATCCTCTATCCTGACGCCAATGCGTACCGTCACCCGCGAGGGCAAGGACAGCGAGATCTCGACCCCGGGCCGCCACGACCCCTGCGTTGGGATTCGCGCCGTTCCGGTGGGTGAGGCCATGATGGCCTGCGTCCTGGCCGACCACCTGCTCCGCCACCGGGCTCAGGTGGGCTCGTCCTGAACGTTGCGGTTGTGTCCGCGAGGCCGAGGTTGTTTCGAAATGGGACAATCTCGCGGGGCGGCCCCCCGAATCCCGGCTAGAATCCCAAAATGACACACCACGAGGCCGATTCCTTGGAGAAAACGATGGTATGCCGCTTGCAACATCCTCAACCACAGGAGGTTGCCCGTGATTGAAACCCTATCTCGTACCCGGTTGAAGTGCGCCGCCCAGCAGCTGCGCCTCGTCGCCGAATTGAAGCGCCGGCGGGCACGGAAACATCATTTCATCGCGGCGCTTTACGAAGCCGCGGCCCACCCGCTTCCAAAGGAAAGGGCTGCCGATGCTGAACCTATCTGACCGCCTGCTCAAACGCGCCATGGACCTGCGCGAGAAGGCCGCGCAGGAGGCGGAGGACGCCGAGACGCTGTGCCGGATCGCCGAGGAGTTGGAAGACATCGCGGACGGCGTTTAGAGCGGATCGAGTTTGCCCGGAACTACGGCGCGGTTCCGCGCGTGTAGTGCGCCGCGACGAGAAATTCCCTGTTGCCCTTGGGTCCAAGGACGGGGCTCTCGGTCAGGCCGGTCACCGTCCAACCGGGCAGGCCGTTCAGCCAATCGCGGATGCGCGCACAAACCTCTTCATGCAGCGCCGGGTCGCGCACCACGCCGCCCTTCCCCACCTTTCCCTTGCCCACCTCGAACTGCGGCTTGATCAACGCGATCAGGTCGGCGCCGTCCGCGGCCAAAGCCAGACTGGCCGGCAACACCGTTTGCAGACCGATGAAGCTTGTATCGCAGACGACGATATCTATGGGATGGGGTACGGCGTCGTGTGACAACCAGCGGGCGTTGGTGCGTTCGAGCACGATCACCCGATCGTCGGAGCGCAGTTTCCAGGCGAGTTGTCCGTGACCCACGTCGACGGCGTAGACCTTGGACGCGCCGCGGCTTAGCAGCACGTCGCAAAAGCCGCCGGTCGATGCGCCCACGTCCAGGGCGACGCGCCCGTCCACATCGAGCGCGAATTCCCGCAGCGCGTGGTCGAGCTTGAGGCCCCCGCGCGAAACCCAGGGATGCTCATGGCCGCGGACCTCGAGTGGCGTGTCGTCCGGCACCGCCTCACCCGGCTTGTCGAGGCGGCGTTCGCCGCTAAACACGGTGCCCGCCATGACCAGGGCTTTGGCCCGCGCCCGGCTCTCGGCGAGGCCGCGCTCCACAAGCAAGGAATCGAGGCGTGCTTTCCGCGGCTTCGCCATGGCCCGGCCGACTGGACGTTTCTACGAATCGCGGGTGATCACGAAGCGGGCCACCTGGCGCAGCAATTCCGCCTTGTCATCGAAGGTATCGAGGTGGGCGACCGCCTGATCGGCCAACATTTGAGCTTGCTGCCGCGCCCGATCGAGTCCCAGCAGGGAGACAAAGGTGGCCTTGCCCGCCGCCGCGTCCTTGCCAACACCCTTCCCCGTCACGGCGGGGCTCCCTTCGGCGTCAAGCAGATCGTCGGTGATCTGGAAGGCGAGGCCGAGATCGTGGGCGAACGCCTGCAGGGCCTGGCGTTGGCGTGCTGGGGCGCGGCCCAGGATCGCGCCCGATTCGCAGGCGCAGGCAATGAGGGCGCCGGTTTTCATGCGCTGCAAACGGGTGATCTGCGCGATTTCCAAGGTGTGGTGTTCGGCCTCGAGATCGATCATCTGCCCCCCCGCCATGCCGTGGACCCCGGCCGCCAGGCTAAAAGTGCGGATCAATTCGAGCCGCACCGCCGGGTTGGAATGGGTGTCTTCGTCCGCCAGCACTTCGAAGGCGAGGGTTTGCAAGGCATCTCCAGCGAGGACGGCTGTGGCCTCATCAAATTGAATGTGAGTGGAGGCCCGGCCTCGCCGCAGGTCATCGTCGTCCATGCAAGGCAAGTCGTCATGGATGAGCGAATAGGCGTGCACCATCTCCATCGCCGCGCCGACCCGCAGGGCGGACGAACGGCTCACGCTGAACATGCCCGCACTGGTCACGACCAGTGCCGCGCGCAGGCGCTTGCCGCCAGGAATCAGGGCATAGCGCATCGCTTCGATAAGCCGCGCCTCGGGCCCGTCCGGTTCCGGCAACAGCTCGTCGAGGACCTCGCCGATTGCCGCGCCCGTTTCCTTCAGGTTCTGAGTTAGCCCCGTCACATGCTCAGTCGATGTCGGCGGGCGCCGCGCCCACCTCATCCCCGTCGCCCGGCACGATGCGCTCTACCTTCTCGCGGGCCGACTGGAGCTTTTGTTCGCAGTGCGTCTTGAGATGCGCGCCGCGGCTGTAGATGTCGATCGACTCTTCAAGCGAGACCTCGCCGCTCTCCAGCCGCTGGACGATCTCCTCCAGGGCCTCAAGCGCATCCTCAAAAGATAACTTCTTGATATCAGCTGGAATTCCAGCCTTATCCCCCGACCCCCGTGGCGCCATCGACATCTCCTCCGAAGCCGATCTTAGGGCGATGTGGCGGGCCCGGCAACATGCCGCGCCAGTCTCCTCAGGCGTCGCCTCCTCCGGCGTCCCCTCCTCAGGCTTCCATGAGTGCGCGCACGTGCGCCGCGCAACTTTCAGCCAGGGCCGGGAGATTATATCCGCCTTCCAGGGTGGAAACGACGCGGCCGTGACAAGTGTCCGCGGCAACCGCCAGCAATTCCCGCGTGGCCCAGGCGAAATCGCCGGTCGCGAGATTGAGGTTTGCCAGCGGATCGTCGGCGTGCGCGTCGAATCCCGCCGATATGAACAGAAAATCGGGAGAGAACTTGCGCAGCGCCGGAAGGATTTCGCCGGTCAACGCCGCGCGAAACTCAGCCGACCCACTGCCGGGGTCGAGCGGCACGTTCACGATGTTGCCGACGCCCGTTTCCGTGCGCGCGCCGGTGCCGGGATAAAGCGGCCACTGGTGAGTCGACGCGTAAAAGAGTTCCGCCGTGTTCTCAAAAAACGCCTGCGTGCCGTTGCCGTGGTGGACATCGAAATCGACGGCGGCGACGCGCTTCAGACCATGCGCTTCGCGGGCCTGCATCGCGCCCACGGCGACATTGTTGAAGAGGCAAAACCCCATGGCCCGCCGCGGCTCGGCATGGTGGCCGGGCGGCCTGACCGCGCAGAACGCGTTCGCCCCCTCGCCCGCCATGACCGCGTCGACCGCCGCCGTAAGGGCCCCGCAAGCACGCAAGGCCGCCTCGCCCGAGCGGGACGACACCACCGTATCGCCGTCGATACTGGCCGTGCCCCTGGCCGGGATCGCGGATAGCACGTCCGCGACCTGGCTGTGCGGGTGGACGCGGTGGATCTGCGCGAGGGTCGCCTCGGGTGGCTCGCGCCGGTCTAAAGGCCCGAACTCCGGGGCGTCCAGGGCCTCCCAGATGGCCCGCAGCCGGTCGGGGCTCTCCGGATGGTAGGGGCCCGTCTCATGGTTTAGAAAAGCTTGATGGGTGTAGTATAGGGTCGTCATGTAACCCTGATCTTACGCAGATTTGAAGGGGTTAGCTCAGGAATCTCCCGATTCCGGTGCGGAAATGCTAGCATGAGTGGGCGTGCGCCGTTGCCGGAGAGGGAGCGGCGACCGTGGGAGGATCACGGATTTGCGTGTCGTAACCCAGCTCGTCATTGTCGCTATTCTGGTCGCCGGAGCGGGCGGAGCCTGGTGGGCGACGCAACGTTCATCGGCCGACGCCGACACCAGCACGGCGCGCCGAGGCCCGCCGGGCGGCCGGGCCGTCATCGTCGAGATGGCGAGAGTCGAGGTGGCGCCCGTTAACGTGACCGTCCAGGCGGTCGGAACCGCGGCGGCCAGCGAGGCGGTCGTTCTGACGCCCAAAGTCACCGGGATCATCAAGCGCATCGCCTTCGAAGAAGGCGAGACGGTGCAGGCCGGCCAGCTATTGGTCGAACTCGACGCCGGCGAGCTCGTGGCCCGGCTCGAGGAGGAACGGGCGAAACACTCGAACACGGCCCGCCTGTATGAAAGGGCGCTCAAGCTCTTTGAAACCAAAAACGTGGCGCGGGCCCGGGTCGACGAGCTCTACGGCGATCTGTTGGCGGCCGAGGCCAGGGTCCGCGGCGACGAGGCGCGGTTGCGGGACTACGTGATTCGTGCGCCCTTCGCGGGCAGGCTCGGGCTGAGACGCGTCAGCCTTGGCGCCTTGGTGCGGCCGGGAACCGAAATCACCACGCTGGACGATACCTCGACGATCAAGGTCGATTTCCGCGTGCCGGAAACGGCCCTGTCGGCCGTAAGTCCCGGCATGATCGTGGAGGCACGCAGCGCCGCGTTTCCGGGCCGCATCTTTCGCGGCACGGTCAGAACCATCGGTACCCGCGTCGATCCGGTGACGCGCGCCCTGGAGTTGCGCGCCCTGATCCCCAACGCCGACAATGCGCTAAAGCCCGGCATGTTCCTCACGGCGACGATCATCGTCGCGACGCGCGAAAACGCCATCCTCGTGCCCGAGCAGTCGATCGTGTCCAGCGGCAGCCGCCACTTCGTGTTTGCCGTGGTCGATGGCCGCGCCGTGCGCACCATCGTCGAACTGGGCGAGCAAAGTTCCGGCAAGGTCGAGATCCTGTCCGGTTTGCAGCCCGATTCGGTTGTTGTGACGGCGGGCGTTCAGAAGGCGCGCGATCAGGCGCCCGTGCGCGATGCGAACGCCGCCCCGCCCGGCGGGCCCCGCCGCGGCCCCCCGCCGGGGGGCGAACGGAGACGCCGCCAGGCAGAGTAAGCTTCGCCATGTTCTTGTCCGACCTCTCGATCAAGCGGCCCGTTTTCGCCACCGTGTTGAGCGCCGTCCTGGTGCTGTTCGGGTTCTTCGCCTTCAACCGCATGACGGTGCGCGAACTTCCGGATATCGATCCGCCCATCATCTCGGTCAGCACCGTTTACCGCGGCGCGTCGGCGGAAATCATCGAGAGCCAGGTCACTCAGGTCATCGAGGAAGCCATCGCCGGCATCGGCGGGATCAAGCGGATCAATTCGACCAGCCGCGAGGAATCTTCCTCGGTTTCGATCGAATTCAATCTCGACCGCGATATCGACGGCGCCGCCAACGACGTACGCGACCGGGTCAGCCGCGCCATTCGCAACCTCCCGCGCGATGCCGACGCGCCACGTATCGCCAAGTCCGATTCGGACGCCCGCGCCATCATGTGGATGTCGCTGACCAGCGACCGCCTGGATAGTCTGGAATTGACGGCCTTGGCCGAGCGCACCGTGGCCGACCGTCTGTCGATCGTGTCCGGCGTGGCCTCGGTGCGGATCGGCGGCGGGCGTCATCTCGCCATGCGGGTCTGGCTCGACCGCAACGCCTTGGCGGCGCGCCAACTGACGGCCGGGGATGTCGAGGCGGCCATCCGCCGCCAGAACGTTGCGCTGGCGTCCGGCCGCATCGAGTCGGTGCTGCGCGAGCTGACGGTCAATACCAAGTCGTCGCTCGTCACGGAGGAGGACTTCCGCAACATCGTCGTGGCCGAGCGGGAGGGGTTTTTCATCCGCCTCGGCGAGGTGGCGGAGGTGCGGCTCGCGGCCGAGAACGACCGCAGCGAGTACCGCGTCAACGGGCAAAGCGCGGTCGGCATCGGCATCGTCAAGCAATCCCAGGCCAACACCCTGGACGTCGCAAGCGGCGTCAGGGACGTGGTCGCCGATATCGAAGGCGGCCTGCCAGCGGGCACCCGCATCATTCAGGCCTTCGATCAATCGTTATTTATCAGCGGCGCGATCAGGGAGGTCTTTGTCGCCATTGGCGTCGCGCTGGTCCTCGTCATCGCGGTCAATTTCGTCTTCCTGCGGTCCTTCCGGGCCACCTTGATTCCGGCGATCGCCATTCCGGTCTCGATTACCTCCACCTTCATCGTCCTGGGCGCGCTCGGCTTTTCAATCAATATCCTGACCCTACTTGCGATTGTGCTGTCGATCGGATTGGTGGTCGACGACGCGATCGTGGTGCTGGAAAACATCCACCGGCGCATCGAGGGGGGTGAGCCGCCGTTGCTTGCCTCGCTTCTAGGGACACGCCAGATTGCGTTCGCGGTGATCGCCACGACGGTCGTTCTGGTTTCCGTCTTCGTGCCCATCTCTTTCATGGAAGGGAGCACCGGACGCCTGTTCAGCGAGTTCGGCATCACCGTGGCCGCGGCGGTTATTTTCTCGAGCTTTGTCGCCCTTACCCTGACGCCGATGATGTGCTCGAAGCTGTTGCGGCCGCCGCGCGACGAGGGCCTGCTGTTCCGGTTGTCGGAGCGCGGGTTCAAGGGCCTTACGCGCGGATACGGTTGGGCGGTGCATCAGGCGCTGCGTGCGCCCATCGTCGTGGTCGCCGTCGCCGTGGGCTTCTCCGCGCTTTCGTTCTGGCTGTTCTCCGGCATGGCCAGGGAGTTCGCGCCGACCGAGGACCGCGGCTCGTTCTTCATCAGTGTTTCGGCGCCCGAGGGCGCCAGCCTCGAATACACCAGGCGCTACGTCCTTGAAATCGAGAAACAACTCGAGCCGATACTTGGCCGTGGCGACGCCCAACGGGTGCTGTCCATCCTGGCGCCCAGCTTCGGCCGCCCGGGAGCGGTCAATTCCGCTTTTTTGATCATCAGCCTGAGGCCCTGGGCGGAACGCGACGTCAAGCAGCAGGACGTGGTCAAGGAGATCTTCCCGGGCCTGTTGCGCATCCCGGGCGTCCGCGCCTTCGCCGTCAATCCGGCCACCCTGGGCCACAGCCGATTTGGCGCGCCGGTTCAGATCGTGCTCGGAGGCCCGAGCTACGAGACGCTCACCGATTGGGGCCAGCAGTTGATCGACCGGGCCCGCGAGAACCCGGGGCTGGTCAACGTCAATATGAACTTCCGCGAGACCCAGCCCAGGTTGCGCGTCGAAATCGACCGCGACCGCGCCGCCGACCTTGGCGTATCGATCGAGGATATCGGCCGCACCCTCAAAACCATGCTCGGGACCCAATTCGTTTCGACCTTCGACCGGGACGGCCAGCGCTACAACGTCATCATGCAGGGCCGCCCGGAGGACCGGACTAGCCCGAGCGACCTTTCGCGGTTATTCGTCCGCGCGGGCGGTGGCGAGATCGTGCCCCTCTCCAACCTGGTGAAGGTGACCCAGGAAGCAGGCCCGCCCAGCCTCGGGCGCGTGGACCGGCTGCGGGCCATCACGGTCCGGGCCTCCCTGGCCGGGGAGTACACGCTCGGTGAAGCCGTCCGGTACATGGAACGGATCGCGGCGGAGGAGTTGCCCAGTGAGGCGCGCGTGACGCTCGGCGGTCAGTCGCGCGATTTCAAGGAATCGAGCAACGCGCTGTTCATCACCTTCGGCCTGGCCCTCTTGATCGCCTTCCTGGCGCTCGCCGCGCAATTCGAAAGCTTCATCCACCCCGTCGTTATCATGTTGTCGGTGCCGCTCGCGGTGACGGGCGCCCTGGCCTCGATGAAGCTCGCCGGCGTCACGGTCAACATCTACAGCCAGATCGGCATGGTGATGCTGATCGGGTTGATCGCGAAGAACGCAATTCTGATCGTCGAGTTCGCCAATCAATTACGCGATCAGGGGCTGGAGATCATCGACGCGGTGCACGAGGCGGCGATCATACGCTTGCGTCCGATCCTCATGACCAGCATCGCGACGGGCGCGGGCGCCCTGCCACTTGCTTTTGGAACCGGCGCCGGCGCCGAAGCGCGCCGCGCCTTGGGAACGGTCATTGTCGGCGGCGTCGCGTTCTCCACCGTGCTGAGCCTGTTCGTCGTGCCGGTGCTGTACTTTCTGCTGGCGCGCTATACCAAGCCCGTCGGCCACATCGCGCGGCGTCTCAGCGTCCTCGAGGAAAAGCACCGCGCCGCCGCGCGGACCGTTGCGGTACGGACCAAGGCCGCGGCCAAACCCGTGGAATAGAACGCCACCATAGGAATGCCGGCCAAGCCGGAGCCACCCTAATCCCTGTAGCTTGGGTCTTCGGCGTCGAGGGTGCGTAGCAGGCCGGCCCACTCCATGAAGCCGGCCGCTTGGAAGGCGGCCTGCGCCTGCTGAGTCACCACCTTTTGCACCTCGGGCGTGGGCACGATGACTTCGCCGCCACCCGCCAGGGCCGCAATCTGCACCTGACAGGCCCGCTCCAGACACGTCATCGGGACGAAAGCCTTCTCC
>JADFIH010000106.1 GCA_022566715.1 Pseudomonadota bacterium
CCCGTCGGCGGCCCCCACGCGGCCTTCGAGCAGGGGACGCAACTGGTCCTCGACGCTACGCCGGGTGACGGCCCCAGGTCCCCGGCCAAGCTCCAGAAGACCCTCGATCTCGGGGCCCAAAAGGCCCCCGGTGGCGGGCGCGAGCAGGGCCACGATGGCGCGGTGTATTCCGGCGTCGGCCAGGGCCTCGGCCCCGGCGTTGTCGATCAGGTTGCGGGTGATGCGCGCGTCGGTGCGGGTTTGGGTGAGAAAGTTGGTGGCGATCAGGGACAGCAGCAGCACGGTCCACAGGACGGCGATGAGCGCAATGCCGCGCTGACGGCTGAAATGCGGGTTGCGTATCCACTTCATGGCATGGCCGCACCTATCAACGCACGGTGGCAAGCGGCGGGCAAGGGCCTTGAGGCGTTAGCGCGGTGAACGGGAGGGGTCCGCCGCGCTCAATCGAACCGGGTCCGCCGCGGACCCGGTCAAGACCTCCGATCAAAAACTAGGCCGCGAGAACGTGATCGTCGTGCCGTCGCTGTCGCCGTCGGGGTCGTGATTGGCGTCGGGATCATAGGTGGAGCCCGTGATATCCTCCACCGTGTATGCGATGCTGCGGCGCCACCTGGACATTGTGCCGGTGGACACGGTACAGGTGCCGTCGGCGCCGGTGGTGCACGAGCCGGACGCCGAGCCGCGCGACCAGTCCCCGGAGACGTTGGCGCCGGCGACCGGAAGTTCATTCGCGCCGTGCACCATAATCGTCACCGACGCGATCCAGCGCCGGCTGCCGGACGGCGTCGAGGTCCCATCGAGGTCGCCGACATGAACTTCGAGCACCGCCGGGTTGTCGACGGTGACGTTCAACTGCGGCGCGTTTCCGGTGTTGGCGGCTGAATCGGTGGCGCGGGCGTCGATGGTGTGGCCGCCATTGGCCGCGCCCGTCGTGTCCCAGGCGAGTTCATACCGGGTCGTGGCCGCATTCCATGTTGCGTTTTGCCAGCTCCCGCTATCGATCGATATGTCGACATCGAGCGTGCCCGCCGCGTCCTCGACGTCGCTGGCCTGTACTTGCAGGATCACGGTTCCCTGCAACGAGGCACCCGGATCGTCGATGCCGGCCGATGGAGCCGCGTCGACATTGTCCACCGTGACGTTAATCGAGGAGGCATCCGTCGTGTTGGCACCGCTATCCGTGGCGCGGGCCGAAATCGAGTGGGCCACGCCGTCATCGCCGCCCGGCGTGTTCCAGGTCCACTCATAGCGGCTGGCGCCGGCATTCCAAGTGGCGTTTTGCCAGGTGCCGCCGTCGATCGCGATATCCACGTTGAGCGTTCCCGCCGCGTCCTCGGCGTCATCCGCCTGCACCTGGACGAGTACTGCACCCGACACGGTGGCGCCGTTCGCGGGCGAACTAATGCCCGCCGAGGGTGCTTCGTCCACGTTGTCCACGGCTACGCTTATCTGCGCGGCGTTCGTTGTATTGGAGGCGCTATCCGTGGCGCGGGCATTGATGGTATGTGCGCCGTCGCCAACCGACGCGCTGTTCCAGGAATACTCATAGCGGTTCGCGCCGGCATTCCAAGCAGCGCTCTGCCAACCGCCGCCGTCGATCCGAACCTCGACCGTGAGGTCTCCCGGCGCATCTTCGGTGTCGTCCGCCTGCACCTGGATGAGCACCGGTCCGGCGACCGTGGCGTTGTTGCCGGGAGCGGTAAGGCCCGCCGAGGGCGCTTCGTCCACGTTGTCCGTCGTCACGCTTATCTGAGCGGCGTTCGTTGTATTGGAGGCGCTATCGGTGGCGCGGGCATCGATGGTATGCCCGCCGTCGCCAACCGACGCGCTGTTCCAGGAGTACTCATAGCGGCTCGCGCCGGCATTCCAAGCAGCGGCCTGCCAGCCACCGCCGTCGATCCGCATCTCGACCGTCAACGATCCCGGCGCGTCTTCGGCATCGTCCGCCTGCACCTGGATTAGCACCGGTCCGGCGACCGTGGCGTTATTGCCGGGAGCGGTAAGGTCCGCCGAGGGCGCCGCATCGACGTTATCGACCGTGACATTGATCAAGGAGGCGTCCGTCGTATTGGAGGCGCCATCCGTGGCGCGGGCCGAAATCGTGTGGGCCACCCCGTCGTCGCCGCCCGGCGTGTTCCAGGTCCACTCATAGCGGCTGGCGCCGGCGTTCCAAGCAGCGGCCTGCCAGGCGCCCGTGTCGATCCGCACCTCGACCGTGAGGTCCCCCGGGGCATCTTCGGCGTCGGCCGCCTGCACCTGGACGAGTACCGCACCCGATACGTTGGCGCCGTCGGCGGGCGAGGTAATCGCGGCGCTGGGCGGATCATCCACGTTGTCGGCGGTTACGTTAATCGAGGAGGCATCCGCCGCATTGGCGGCGCTGTCCGTAGCGCGTGCCTGGATCAAATGGCTCACGCCGTTATCAGCGCCCGGCGTGTTCCAGGTCCACTCATAGCGGCTCGACCCGCTATTCCACGCCGCCGCCTGCCAGCCGCCGCCGTCGATCCGAACCTCGACCGTGAGGTCTCCCGGTGCATCTTCGGCGTCGTCCGCCTGCACCTGGACGAGTACCGCACCCGACACGGTGGCGCCGTCCGCGGGCGAAGTAATCGCGGCGCTGGGCGCTTCGTCCACGTTGTCCACGGTTACGCTTATCTGCGCGGCGCTCGTCGTATTGGAGGCGCCATCGGTGGCGCGGGCATCGATGGTATGCGCGCCGTCGCCAACCGAGGCGCTGTTCCAGGAGTACTCGTAGCGGCTCGCGCCGGCATTCCAAGCAGCGCTCTGCCAGCCGCCGCCGTCGATCCGAACCTCGACCGTGAGGTCCCCCGGCGCATCTTCGGTGTCGTCCGCCTGCACCTGGATTAGCACCGGTCCGGCGACCGTGGCGTTGTTCGCCGGCGCCGTCATGCTTGCGGTCGGTGGATCGTCGGTTGGTCCAAGCACGAGGAGCACCGGTCCCGCCGAAAGATCGACCGTGAAATCGCCACCCAGACCGTTGTTGGGCGAACCGGAATAGGGGTAGACGCGCAGGGTGTAGGTGCCCGCGACGGTCGGCATGGCGTGCAGCGTTTCCTGATGGCCAATATCGCCGCACTCGCTTCCAGCCAGGCATTCGCTGAGATCGAGGCGCTGCCCGGTGGGATCGTATAGCTCCGCGTCGAGGTCGGGGCTCCACTGCGATGTGCATCGCCAGAACCAGCCCAGACACACGGCCTGGCCGTCGATCAGGATGGTCGCGGCGATTGGAACGTTCAGCGCGTCCGCACCGATTTCGAAGTCGAAGGTCCACGTGCCATCGTTCGGCACGCTGGCCGCCAAGACCTGGTGCTCCGGGAAGACCGTCGGTTCCGGCGTGACGCCCGCGGCCGCGCCGACCAGGGCGTAGACGTCGATCAGGCCGGCGCCGTAGTCGTTGTCGATTCCCGCGACGCCCCAATCCTGGGACCAGGTGTGGATGAGGGATTTGACCTGTGGCGGCGTCAGCGACGGATTGATCTCTTTCATCAATGCAACGGCGCCGGCCACATAGGGCGCCGACATGGAGGTGCCGCTGAACAGAACGTAACCGCTCGCCGTGCCGGCCCGCGCCGCGGCGATCAGGACGCCGGGAGCGACAGTGTCGGGCTTCGTAAGGCCGGCCAGGTTCGGTCCCCGGCTCGACCAGGGCGCCAGGTGAATGCCCTCGGTCGCCGACCAGTCGGTCACGGCGCCCACGGTGATCGCTTTCTCCGCCGCGCCCGGCGTGCCGATGGTCTCGTGCTCGTCGCCGCTGTTACCGGCCGAAATCACGGCCACCACGCCGTTGTCGACGGCGGCGTTGACGGCCCGGCTCATGGCGTCCAGGCCGTCCGTCGGGGCGCCGCCCAAGCTCATGGAGATAATGTCCGCGCCTTCCGCGACGCAGAATTCGATGCCGGCGATGATATCGCTGCCGCTGCCGCTGCCGGCGGAATTCAGAACCTTGACGGCGATGATCGACGCGCCTGGCGCGACGCCCCTGTACTTGAACGCATCGGGTCCGCCCGTGCCGGCGCCGGCGAGGATGTTGGCGACGTGGGTTCCGTGCCCGTGATCGTCGTAGGGAGTTTCCTCTTCCTCGACGAAGTCGGCCCAGCCGACGATCTTGCCCGGATCGTCGAACTGTTCGTGATCCGGATCGATGCCGGTATCGATGACACAGACCCTTACGCCCGCTCCGCTAACGCCGAAGTCCGTCCTGGCGTACTCGGCCCCGAAATCCAGGTTGGCGGCGTCGAGCGTGATCGACACCTCCATATCCTCCTCGACGCGGAAGACGCCGGGTAGGGTCGAAAGCGCCGATGCCTGCGCCGCGCTGACCGTGGCGGCAAAGCCGGAGAATGTGCGGAAATCGTGCTTTAGGTCGAAGTTCCCGACGCTCTGCCGCGCGAAAAACGAATCGCCGCCGTCCTCGTCAAAAGTGACGATGACTTGCACGCGGTCGTTGGGCCGGAATTGCTGCAACTTGGCGCGCAGCGCGTCGGTCATGCCGGTGCCGCGCGGGTCCGCAAAACCTCGAAATGTCGGAATAAAGGAGGCGTCGTCCGATCGCGGGGCGGCGGCGGCGGCGGATAGCGACGCCACGGCGGCGAGCAAAAGTCCGAAGGCTAGAATTCGACGCATCAAGCTCCCCCTCCCGAGCCGGTGTGCCGCCCGCCATTCGAGGCACGATATTTAGCAGCGAATCGCCCAATCCGTCAAGGAAACAGAGGGTGTAGCGCCCTGCCACCCTCGAAATCCTCGCGCCACCGAGGCGGCCGGCCATTTCGATATTAGCCGCACCGCGGACGCGCCACTTGTGGCAAAATTGGCCTCGAATTTGGAGGCTCAAGTGGTCGAGCGAAGTGTCTTGGCGGTAGCAGTGGCGGCCCTCCTCGCCGCCTGCTCCACCGCGTCAAACGCGCAGGACTCCGATTCGCGCGGCGCCATCGCCTACGTCGTGGAAGTCGCCGAGGAGGAGAGCCCGCGCCGCGTCGCGGATGACGTGGCCGCCGCCACAGGCGGCGCCGTGCTGTACGTCTACACCACGGTGTTACATGGCTTCGCCATCACCGTTCCGGCGGGCACGACGGCACGGGACCTTCTGGCCGATCCGCGCATCATCAAGGTCGAGCGCGACGGCCCGGTCAGCATTCCGCGCCCCGTCGACGGGCGTTAGAGTGGTTCCGACTTGGCCGGAACCACTCTAGCTTTTTTCGCTCACGGCTGCGGACCAGAAAGTCCGCGCCTGCGCGGGCGCGCCGGATAACCGGCGGGCCGCCTCGCGGCCTTGGGCGATTCCGGTTAGACCGGAAACGCCCTAGCCCCGTTGCGCCGCCGCCGAACCCGTTACTCCGCGGCCCCGGGCGGTGGAGAGGACGGGAGCTTTATCTTCGCCTCGAGTGGAGCCAGGGCACTGAGGCGCCGGCGCAGTTCCTCGGTGACCTTACGCGCCTCGCTCTGGTCGCGCACCACGCGCGGCGTGATCAGCACCAGAAGCTCGGTGCGGCGCGTGATCTTCGTCGTCGTCTTGAAGAGATTCCCGATGATGGGCACCTCGGAGATAAATGGCACGCCCGAACGCGCCTCCGATTCAATGTCGCGGATCAATCCGCCCAGGGCGATGGTTTGCCCGCTCTGGACCGCAACGGTGGTCTCGATACGGCGCTGCTGGATCGTCGGGGAATCAAGGGTCGAGGTCGTGGTCGGCACAACGTCGCTGACTTCTTGCATTATCTCGAGGACGACCAAGCCGCTTGCATTCACCCGCGGCGTCACCTCCAGGATCACGCCCGTGTCGCGGAACTGAATGTTGCTGACGATGGGCGCGTCGGGATCGGTCACCGAGACCGCGGACTGGGTCGCGATCGGGACCTGATCGCCCACTTGCAGCCGGGCCGTTTGATTGTCGAGCACCATGAGTTGTGGCGAGGATATGACGTTTACGTCCGTGATTTCGCTCAAGGCATCGAGGATGAAGCGCGCATCGCCGGGAGTAAACAAATAGCTGAAACCCGGAAACTGCGCGTTGACAACGCCCGACGAGAGCCGGCTCAAGGTGACGTCGCTGTTGCCGCGCGAGAGGAAGAACTGAAGGCCGAACCGAAGCTGGTCGTTTAGGGTGACCTCGGCGATCGTGGCCTCGATCAGGACCTGCAGCGGCACGATGTCGAGCTTGCGCAGGGTGCTTTCGATCGTCCGGTATTCGGCATCGGTCGCGCGGACGAGCAGGGCATTGTTCGTTTTGTCGGCCGTAATGCGAATATCGCCAAAGTCACCTATGGTGTCCGGAGCGTTCAAAACCAAATCGCGTGATGCGGCGGACACCGGGGGCCGCGCCGGTGCTTCCGCGGCGACACGGGCGGGCCCCGCCGCTTCGTCATCTCCGGCCGGGCGGGGCGCCGCGGCGATGTCCACGGACGGCGTGCCGGGGGCGATTCGTGCCGGCGGCGGCGCCGTACCGCGCGCCTGCCCCGAAGCGAACAGGTCGTTTAGCGTCGCCGCGAGATCCTCGGCGCGCCCGTTCTGGACGAAATAAACAAAGATCCGGCGGCCCGCGCCGCCGTCGCCGCGGTCGAGGCGCTTGATCCACTGCTGTGCGGTGGCCAGGTATGACGGTTGCTGTGAGATCACCAGAATTGCGTTCAACCGTTCGATGGGAACGAAGCGCAGAAGGTCTGCGATGGGGCTTAGTTCGTCTTGGGCAAAGATAGCTTTGAGATCGGCCACGAGGCTCTCGGCGTCCGCCACCTCCAACGGATAAAGCGCGAAGGACATCCCGGCGATCCAGTCGACATCGAAGACTTGAATCATGTCCAGCAGATCGCGGGCCTCCGTGCCCAGGCCGGCGAATATCAATAGGTTGCGGTCCTTGTCCGCGCGAAGCAGCCGGCCCGCGCCCACGAACGGACGCAATAACTCCTCCATCGACCGCGCCGAGGCGAAACGCAACGGCAGGATGTGCGTGCCAAATCCTTGGGCGAGATCGCCGGGAGTCGGAGACACGACGAGCGACGAAATGCCCGCCGCCGCCTCGTTGAGCGGCACCACCCGAAAGACGCCGCCCACCCGCGTGAGCGCCACGCCGTTGAGAGCGAGGATGTTTTCCAGGGCGGGGATCACGTCCGAGCGCGCGATGGGCCGCGCCGTGCGGGCGGTCACCGTCCCCTGGATTCTGGGATCGATGACGTAGTTGAGGTTGAGCGTATCGCCCAGGACGACGCCAATGACCTCACGGATGTCGACGTTCGCGAAGTTCAGGGACACGGTGCCGTTGTCCAGCAAGAAGACCGTGCGGCGGGGGTGCTCAGGCTGGCCAAAAAGCCGGCCCGTCGCCGGAAAGACCTCGGGCGCCGGAAGCGCCCGGCTCTGGCGGTTCACCGCCGGATCGCGAGCCTCGTCAAAGCGGTCTTGCTCGACGGAGCCGACGGGCAACCCCCGCGGCCGTGGCTCCTCGACCGCAGCCACCGTCACACCCCCAGAGTCCGGCCCCGAGCCCGGCCCCGATTCGGTCGCTGCGCCGGTACACGCCGCAAGACCAAACGCAATTACGCCCCACAGCACGAAGGTGGCGCGGCGGCGCTGCAATCCGTTGTTGGCCTTCGTGAAGTGCAATTCCCCCCCTGTCGCGGCTAAATTATGCCGCAATGGCCGGCTGTTCTCGATTTATTTCCGCGGCGCGGCCTGGCCGCGGCGCGGTTTCATTGGCCGGTCCAAGTGTAACCTCAACTTGTGGCTTACCGCTACCCACGGCGCCCACAAACAACGGTCCCAATGGGGCTACCTCATTGGTCGCCCAGCAGAATTCGGGGCCCACGGAAGCAATTTCCGGTGAGGCTCACCATTACGGGGCCACTCCAGGCGGTTGGCGGGGCTGCCGGCGGCGCGGACGGGCGGGCGGCGGATCGGGGATTGGCGCATCGAAGGTCATCTCGAATGTAAGCTCCTCGAGGCCTTGCCGGAACACGATGTAATCCGCTTCGACCGCCACCAGGGTCCATCCTTCGAACCGTTCGTTTTCCTTGATGCGCACCACCTCGGTGCGCGCGGCGGGGATGATGAGGGCGATGCGCTCCGTGTCACTCAAGATAACGCCGCGCAACGCCAGGTCGAGCGTCGGCTCGGGTGTGACGGCGGCAACCGCCGGCTCCTCCACGGGGGGGCGGCGCGTCGCCGAGAACATCGGCCTGGCCAGCACACTCGTGAAGGCTTCGATCGCGGGGAGGGAGAACTCCGCCGCTGGCGGCGTGGGCGGAAGGGGCGCAGGGCTCGGAATCGCCGCGACCGCCCGTGTGTCCGGCCTTTGGGCCGGCCTGAGCTGCCCATAGATCGACCACGCCCCGTCCCCAGGGGCCGCCGTCAACTCCGAATAAACCGACCAGGCCAGCACAACAGCGGCCGCGCTGAGCAAGACCGGCCAGAACACGAGGGTTCGACGCCGCGTCATTGGCGCGGCCTCACGAATCCCGACAGGTCGAGGGTAACGTTGAGGGCCGGGTTGTCGGATTGCTGGTTCGCCCGCCGGCGTGAGCGCCGGTTCCGGATGTCGAGATTATCGACAAATACGAAGGGCCGCGCCGTCTCCAGCGAATAGACCGCCTGAAACAGAGATTCGGTGGTGCCGGTGAACTGAACGCGGACGGAGACGCGCCGGAATGCCTCATCGTCCTGACCCGGAAGACTCTGGATGCTGCGGACCGTCCCGCCGTGACGCTCGATCACCTCACTGACTTGGTCCTGTAGCCTCGCCGCGGCGAGCGCGTCGGTCCCGCCTTGCAGGTAGACCTGGCTGGCCGATTCGCGGGCGGTCAGCTCCTCCAGACGGGCCTCGTAGGCGGACCGGCGCCGGGCCACGCGCTCAAAGCCGATCACCTGTTCCTTTGCCCGCGCCAGTGCGAGCGCCGTATCGTCATAGGCCTTCAGGGTGGGTAAGACCGCGAAGACCGCGGCCGCCGCGATGACCGCGGCAAGCAAACCGATCGCCGCAAGCCGGCTGACCCATGTCGGCATGGTCCCGGTCACTCGCGTCTTTCCTGAGCGTTGGCCTCAGCCTGGGCCACCACCGCCGCTGAAAGATTGAAGCGTTCGAGTTGTATGCGCGGGTCGAGATTGACCGGCGAGCGAAAACGTACGTCCGTTAGAAGGTCCGACTGTTCGAGCAAGCCGATCAGGGCCGAGGCCTTGGCCGAGAATCCGGACAAGGTCAGCTGATCGTCGCGGCGCGAGAATTGCACCACCCAAGTATCGTCGGGAAGCAGCCGGGTGACTTCGTTCAGCAATTCGGATACCGAGACGGCGTTCCTCTTACGGCCGACGAGGAATTCGCCGCGCTCCAGCGACTTGGCCGCTAGGCGTCTCAACTCGTCGACCTCGACCGCTTCGCCGCGCGCGAGCCGCAGCGCCTCCTCCGCCTCGTCGAGCAGCCCCCTTTGAGTTTGCAGGGGCGCCAGCGCCGCGGCAACGAAGAGGCCCGCGGTCACCACGCCGAGCACGGCGGTAAGCCCGCGGCCGCGTCTTGCGCCAACCTCGTGCCTGGCCGAGCTCAGGAGGTCCAGGCCCCCGCCCTCGACCCCGACTCGTTTGGGATTGAGCTTCCAGGACCGCGCCGTTTCAAGCGCCTGGGACAGGGTGTCGCGCTTGGCCACGGCCAGGTCGACATCCATTTGCTTGCGCTGCTGGTCGATTCGCAGGACGCGGTAGTCGAAGACCACTTCGTCGGCCTTGAACGGCGTGTGGCGGTCCATCTCGAAGGACAGCACCTCACGCAGGTTTTCGCGCGCGGCCGTGGGCAGCACGACGACCTGGCGCAGGGCCTGGTCCCGGGAAAGCTTGAGTTCGAGGTCCCGCGGGCGAATCCGCCGCTGCCGTATATGCCGCCGGATTTCGCGATACTGGGCCGCCGGATTACCTGGCTTTAGGGTGACCTCGCCAAGGTCCTTGGTTTTCCCCCGCGCCTCGCGGCCGAAGCGGGCGGTGCGGTCGCCGATTTCGATCCAGAACACCCTGCGCCTGCGCCGGCTGCCGCCGCGCAGAAAGGGCGGGATGGCGCCGCGCAACTCACCGAACCACCACCTGAAGAAACCGCTGGCCGCGGTGCTCAAACTCGCCATGCCACTCCGTTCCGCCCGAACTCCATACCGAACTCCCAAGGACCTCCGCGGGGCCGGTTCCTCCGTCCCGCCCAGCTTCGCGAATTATACCCCCTTTGATCTCGCGCCATGGGCGGAAAGGGGGTGTTCGGGAAATCCACCGGATTTCGGATTGCCCGATTTGCGCCTGTCGCGGCCCCTTATCGAAGCTTGGGCGCCACGTCCGCGCCGAGCCGCAGGGCGATCACCAGTTCGGGCCAGGGGCGGCGGTCGCCTTCGGGGAAGCTCACCCGCAGGGCGACGAGGGCGGGGAGGCGTTCCGGGTCGGTCCATTCGTCGTGCCAGTCCGGCTCGCGTCCCTCTTCGAGCGCGCCGTCGAAGAAGGTATCCTTGAACTTGAGATCCTCCTGACCGTAGGCCGGAGACTCCATCAGCGAGTCGAGATCCGCCACCAGGCCGTCATGGAGGTTGACCCAGAAGTTGATGTTGTGGATTCCCCAGAACACGTCCGGCGGGCTGCCGGAGAGAAATCGGGGACGGGTCTGGTCCCAGGCGCGCGGATTGCCCCAGACGTAGGCGGTGATGTCCCCATGGGCGCGTTCGAACTCGGCGGCGGTGTCGTAGACCCACTGCATGCCGTAGCCGCCCTGGAAGAAGACACCCTCCATGACTCTGTCACCCAGCTCGAGCTTCGGGTCCTCGCCGCGGAAGAAGAAGGAACAGGCGTAGAGGGTGATGAGGAAAACGAGGACAACTCTGGAGCGCATGCTTGCGTGGTCTCCTACGCGAGGTGGTGGCCGGGCCTGCGGTTCGGTTCGTAAGACGTTCCCGGTTCGGCGGCTCGCACGAC
>JADFIH010000107.1 GCA_022566715.1 Pseudomonadota bacterium
AGACTTGCCGCTGCCTGGTGGACCCCGCAGCAGCACCGCGCCGCCGCCCCATTCGACGCACGTCGCATGCACCTTGATCATCGGCCCGGAGCCTGCGCTGCGTTTGCCGCCGAGTCAACTGAACCCACGGCAGGCGAACCCGCCGCGCGCAGTTGTCCAATTATCGCGACGCCATCAGGGGCAGGCGGATAACGACGCGGGCGCCGGCGATCGATCCATCAGCCCGGATCCGGTTTTCGGCCCAAATGCGCCCGTGGTGGGCTTCAATGATCTGGCGCGAGATACTGAGCCCGAGGCCCGAGTGCTGTCCAAACGCCTCCCCCTTGGGCCGGGCGGAATAGAACCGGTCGAAGGCCTCGTCGATCTTCTGGGGCGCAAACCCCGGACCATCGTCTTCAATCGCGACCTGTACCGTGCCGGCATCGAACGCCATCGTGGCGGCGCGCCGCACGATGATGCGGACGATCCCGTCCGGTGGACTGAAGGAAACGGCGTTCGTCAGAACATTGCGCACGACCTGCGCGAAGCGGTCCTCCACGCCTTCGACGACGAGGCCGTTTTCCGCCCGCATGTCGAGTTCAAGCCGTGGCGCGTCGTTGGCGGCGGTGGCGTCGTAGACCTCGGCCATGGCGGAACAGACGGCGGCGACATCAAAGGGTTTCATGGCGGCGCGCGAGAGTTCCGCATCCAGACGTGAGGCATCCGAGATATCGCTGATCAGACGGTCGATGCGGCCCACATCCTCGCGGATGATCGCCAACAGCTTTTTCCTCTTCTCGACGTCTTGGATGGTCTCAAGCACTTCGACAGCACTGCGCAGGCTGGTCAGGGGGTTCTTTATCTCGTGGGCGACGTCGGCCGCGAACGCCTCCATATCGTCGAGCCGCCGGTACAGCGCCTCGGTCATGTCGCGAAGTGCTGCGGAAAGATCGCCAATCTCGTCGCGGCGCCGGGTGAAGTCGGGGATGGCGACGCGCCCGCCCAGACCCTTCTGAACCTGATCGGCGGCCCTCGCGAGACGGCGTACGGGCCGCGCGATCGTGCCCGCGAGGAAAAGCGATAAAAGGATCGTCACCGCCAGCGCAAGGCCCGAAACCTGGAGAATGGCGAAGCGCACGTCGCGGACGCTTTCGTCGACATCAACCGTATCGGCGGTGAGCATCAACGCCCCCAGCACCTTCTTGAAGAACTGCACCGGCAAGGCGACGCTGATCACGACCTCGCCCTCGCGGATGCGCTGCATGGCGCCGGTGTTACCGGTCAGCGCGCCCTCGACCTCAACGTAGTGGCTGGCCAACTGAACGTTGTGCTCGACGTACTCGGGAAGGGCCGGTCCATCGGGCAGCCAGTCGACGATGCGGTCGTAGGTGCCGAAGAAAATCCGCGGGGCGACCCCGTCCGGACGCGGCAACCGGCGCGCCTGCACCTTGCGGCCGGTGAGCGTTCGCGTATCGACCAATAGCGCACCGTCCAAGCCGAAGACCCGGGCCCGCGTGCCGGTGGATTCGGTGAGGCGGCGCACGATCTGGGCAACGCGGTCCTGTCTTAGCTTCAGCTCGTTTTCCTCGCCAATGACGGCGCTTTCGCCCAGGGCGCCGGCAATGATTTCGCCCTCCGTCCGCAAGGCCGCGATCTTGGCTTCGACCAGGCCCTCGCGAAACTGATCGAGGTACAGCAGGCCGCCAACCAAAACACCAAGCGCAATAATGTTGAGGGCGAGAATGCGGGACGTCAGCGACCTAAAGCGGCTGCGCTTGCGCGCCCGTGGCCTCTGCGCCACGGGCTTCCGGACCCGGGCCTTCCGGCGCTCGTCCCGCTTGACGCGTTTCTTTTTCTTGCGCCCGACCGCGGGCCCATCATCGGGAGCCCTCAAGCTCCCTGCCGGGCCCGGCGCCAACGGCGCTACGAACGGGTCGTCCCCGTGCTCCTCCTCACCCGTAGAGTCAGGGTCGCCCAGCAGCCTGTGCGACTTGGAGGGCATCTTCTAGATCACCCGGTCCTGAATCACTCGCGAAAACGGTAACCGAGGCCGTACAACGTCTCGATTCCGTCAAACTCCGCGTCGACCGCTTTGAATTTCTTCCGCAACCGCTTGATGTGGCTATCGATGGTCCGGTCATCGACGTAGATCTGGTCGTCGTAGGCCGCGTCCATCAATTGGTCGCGGCTCTTGACGTGACCGGGCCGCGTGGCCAGCGCCTGCAGGATCAGAAACTCGGTCACCGTCAGCACGACCTCGTTGCCGCGCCAGGTGCAGGCGTGACGCGAGGTGTCGAGTACGAGCGATCCCCGTGTAATGGTCTGTTCGTCGGCGCCCCGGCCCTGGCCGGCCGCGGCCGCGGCCGCGCCGCTTGCCCGGCGCAGCACGCTGCGGATGCGTTCGAGCAGGAGCCGCTGCGAGAACGGCTTCCGAATGTAATCGTCCGCGCCCATCTTGAGGCCCAGGACCTCATCGATTTCGTCGTCCTTGGAGGTCAGGAAGATGGCCGGCACATCGCTGGTCCGCCGGATCCGGTTGAGAAGCTCCAGACCGTCCATGCGGGGCATCTTGATGTCGAGAATGAGCAGGTCGACGGGCTGACGGTCGAGGCCGTGGAGCGCCTCTTCGCCGTCCGCGTAAGTCCGCACGGCGAAGCCCTCGGCTTCGAGCGCAATCGACACCGAGGTCAGAATGTTTTGGTCGTCATCGACGAGTGCAATGGTCGCGGCCACGTCTATACCCCCGTAAGGCCAGGGCTCGCCCGCCCATACCGAATCGCTGACGGTTCGACCTTAAAGATTGGGGCGAGAATTACCAGCAATCAAGGGGTTGGCGGGTCTACAGGCGCCGAATCGCCCGCCCGGAAACCACCGAAAAGCTCACTCCCACGCTGCTCCGGCGGGGCCCGCCGGCCTACCCGGACGATCGGCCGCCGATGACCGGGACCGGCCGGAACCTCGGCATCGGCAAATCCACCTGTTACAACGCCCTCAAAACAACCGATGCAAAGGAGCTAAACCGATGAAGGTTTTTTGATGCGTGGCTCGGGACGCCGAGCCGCGAGGGTTATTTGGCGTCCGCCGGGACGACACCCGCCGCTTCCTCCAGCGCACTGCGGATCGATTTGGGCGAACACATGATGCTGGTAAAACCGTGGACGCCCAGCATGCTCAGGTCGGGAAAATGGACGGCGATGCGGAACCGCCCGGCCAGCGCGGTGATATCGCCACCTTTCACCAGCAACTCGTAGGGCAGATACGCGGTCTGCCGCATATCCTTGAAATCGATCTTTTCCATGATGAACTTATCGCTGGAACATTCCCGCGTCAGGGCGACGCCGAAAAGCGTCTGCTCCTTGCCGGGGATGTCGATGCGATAGACTTTCGACGTGCCGGCGACGCCCGCCGCCAGGCTTTCCTCGACCTTGCCCACCGCCTCCTCGTAAGAGCCGTAGCTTGCCAGCTCGTCGCGCTGGTTAAAGCGCTCGGTAAACATGGGCAAACCCATATAGCGGTATTTCGCAAGCTTCTTTTCCGTCAGGCCCTTTTTCGAGCCGTAGTCCGCCTCGGCGCTCAGCGCACCCTCTAAAACCTCGCGCACCTCCACCAGATCGCTGTCCATGCGGTAAGCCTTGGCCATGTAGACGGGGTTGGTATAAGTCACCTGGATATGGGCGTTTTCCCCCTCGCCCATGGCGGTCAGCGATACGCGCTGGACGGCGCCGTAAGCGCCGTAATCGGTGGCCGAGGCGGCCGCCTGCAAGACTTCGCTGGTGACCGCGATGACCAATGCGCCCTCATAGGGGCTGTATTCCCCGGCGATCGTCAAACCCGCCGAAACCAGACTGGAGCGCACCGCCGCCGCCGCGGTTTCCATATCGTCGGTGGTGTTATAGGCATGCACGAAAGGCTTGTGGCGCACGCCTTGGGCATGCGCCGGCGCAAAGAACGAGAGCGCCAGCAACAGCGCAACCGCCGCAACGGCAAACCGCTTTATGAGTTTCATATAAATAGTCATCGAAATCCTCCCCGATTCAATAGCCGCTCCCGGCGAGTGCAATGGTCGCCGCCACGTCTATTCCCTCGTGAGGCCGGTTCCCCCCGCCCCACCTGAGTCGCTGACAGGTCAACCCTAACGGTTGCGGCGGGAATTACCAGTAATCAAGGGATTTGCAGGACTATAGGCGCCGGATCGCCCGCCCGGAAACGATCGAAAAGCGGGTGCTCAGGGCCACGAACGCGGTGAATACGCCCGCCATGACGGCGCCCATCAAGCCCGCCGCACCCCAATCGAAGACGAACGAAAACAGCGCACCCGCCGGGATCATGACCATCCAGAAGGACATGAGCTGGATCAGGCTGGGAATCCAGACATCTCCGGTCCCCCGCAGCGCGCCCATGAGAACCCCCTGACCGCCGTCGAAAACGAGCAAGAGCCCGGCCACCGTCAGGACGCCCGGGGCCAGGGCCGCGATAGCCGGATCGTTGGAGTAAATGCCGATCAGGCCCGCCGGCGCGGCCAAGGTAGCAATGCTCGCCGGGATCATGATGGCGATCACCATTCCCAGTCCCGTCCAGCCCGCCCATTTGGTTTCGCGCGTATCCTGACGCCCCACGGCGTACCCGACCCGCACCGCCGTCGCGGCCCCCACCCCGACCGCAGCCATGAATATGAAGGTGATGCTGGTGATGGCGATCTGAAACACGGCAAGCCGTTCGGTGCCCAGGAGACCCGCGAACATGGTCATCGTGGCGAAGGCGATTGCTTCGACGCCCGCGGCGAGCGCGAGCGGATAGCCCAGCCGGCGCAGCCGCCGCCCAATTCCCAAAAGGCCCGCGAACCCGCCCCTGATGTTGTAGATGCCGAGCTGCGGCCTCGAAAACACGTAGGTCATCAGCGCCGCGAACATGAGGACGCGGATGATCGAGGTCGCCAACAGCGCGCCGCTGGCCCCCATTTCCGGCGCGCCAAGGTGGCCAAAAATGAAAACCCAATTGAGGCCGGCGTTCAGGATGTTGCCGGCGATGGTGATGAGCATTGCCGGAATGGGATGCCGGACGCCCTCCAGGAACATGGTGCTCGCCGTCCAGACAAAAAAGAACGGCAAGCCGAGGGCGAACATGGCCATGACCTCGCCGCCACCGCGCGCGAGTTCGGGGTCCTGACCCACAAGACGCAGGATTGGTTCGCCCGACAGGCTGACGGGAACCATAAGCAAGCCGAGCACGACCGCGTGGAGAAGGCCGCTGCGCCAAATCTCGCCGCATCGCTCGAAGTCTCCAGCCCCGCGCGCCTGCGCCACGAGGACCGGGATGCCGCGCAGCATGCCCAGCGCAAGAAGCATGAGAACCATCTGCACGGCGCCGGCAATCCCGATGAAGGCCAGCTCCTGGGTGCCGGCACGGCCCGTCATCGCCGTATCGACGATCTGCAGAATGACGAACCCGGCCCGCGCCACGACCACCGGGGCGGCGAGCACGAGTGTCGCAATGACGTGCCCGCGCAGCGTCTGCACAAGCCGGGGGTCCGCCGGGCGCTCCCGAGCAATCATGAGTCTAATGAACGGCGTGGTGAGCTAAAAAGATCGCCCCAACCTACACCACCTTGGCGCCACATTGGCGGCGCCTGTTATAGGTGGGTGGACCTGACGCCCTGAACGTCCGCACCGGGTAGACTGGCCCCCGAGACCTGTCGAGAGAGCATGATGCGTGGTTGATCCGAAGCCCGACGGGCTGATCTTCGACACCTGCAAAGATATTCCCGGGGTGTCCGCCGAGCGCCGGCAGGCCTTCGCGGCGGGCCCGACCAGCCGCGCGGTTCACTCGCGGCTCGCCGCCGAGATCGGCGCCCTGCGAGATATCGAACTTCAGCAGCCGCCGGCGCCAGCACCGGCACTGGGCGCATCCGCCAAAGTGGCGTTTTGGAACCTGGAACGCTGCAAGCACCTGGAGACCTCCGCCGAGCTTTTGGCCGCCGTCGCCGCGGACATCAGCCTGCTAACCGAGCTTGATCTCGGCATGGCTCGCTCGGGCCAACGTCATACGACCCGGGACCTCGCCGGGCGACTAAATCAAGGCTATGCATTCGGTGTCGAGTTCGTCGAGTTGGGTCTGGGCAACGAGCGCGAGCGCCATCGACACGCCGGCGAGAAGAACATCGCAGGCATGCATGGAGCTGCGATCTTGTCTCCCAGCCCACTCACACGGCCCGCATTGTGTCGGCTCGAAACCGATGGCGACTGGTTTGATGGAACGCGTGGCGAGCGCCGCGTGGGCGGCCGTATCGCCCTGGCTGCGACGATACCGGTCGGCGGCGTTGACGTTGGCTTCTTTTCCGTTCACTTCGAGAGCCATGGCGACCCGCGGCAACGCGGCGCACAGATGCGAGTGCTGTTGGCTGCCGTCGAGGCGTATGCGGGCAAGGGTCCGGTGATCATCGGCGGGGATTTCAACTCCGGCACAGCCACACTCGCCGAGGCAAGGGACCCGAAGTGGCGCGCAGCCGTTGTGGCTGAGGACCCCCGCCGGTTCGTCTTTCCGATTCCCTATGAGCCCTTGTTCGAGGCCGCGGCGGCAGCCGGTTTCGACTGGCATCGTTGCAATCGGCAGGATCCAACGCAGCGATTTGAAAAAGACGGCCCACCGGCGTCACCTGGGCGGCTGGACTGGTTCTTCACCCGTGGGCTAGTCGCCGAGCGCCCGGTTACGGTTCCCGCCGTTGCCGAGGATGCGGTTTTGATTTCGGACCATGACCTAATTGCGGTGACGATTCGGCCCGAGCGTTCCCACCGCCTGTCCGGGCGTGCCGGCCAAAATCCTGTCTCCGCGCGCGACCTGGGCGGACAAGAAAGCCCATGACGCGGCGGCGGACGACCTCGTCGCACCCGTTAACCACATGCACGCGCGGCCGCGCCGATATCAAAAACGCGCGCAACACGTTGCAACGGGGTGAGTTCACCTCTTAACCAACTACATCACCAAAATATCGATCGCCAGTGCGGGATTCCTGTTGCACGAACACGGCGCCGTATTTAACGTAATCCCGTACCGCCTGGCGGCGAAGTGGGCGATTCGGAATGGGGTCCGGCCCTGTAAGGAGACTGGAACTTTGGATCAACGGACACCCTCTCTCGACCGATTCGGGCTTGAGGACCTGCCCGGGCTTGAAGCCCAGGGCATTTCGAAGGTCGCGGCCAGCCACTGGAATTACCCGGCCCCCTCCCTCTACGAGGAAGCGATTCGCCGCGGCGAAGGTGTGATGGCGCGCGGCGGCGCCTTTGTCGTCCACACCGGCCTTCACACGGGCCGCTCCGCCAAGGACAAGTTCATCGTTCGCGAGCCGTCCAGCGAGGAAAACATCTCGTGGGGCGCGGTCAACAAGCCCATGAGTCCCGAGGCCTTCGACGCCTTGCGCGCGCGCATGATCGAGGCCTTGGCGGTGCGCGAAGTGTTCGTTCAGGATTGCTGGGCCGGCGCCGACCACGGTCATCGCCTGGGGGTTCGGGTCATTACCGAGACCGCATGGCACAGCCTGTTCGCCCGCAACATGTTCATCGCGCCGGATGACGCCGAACTGCGCGGCTTCAAACCGGACTTCACGATTCTCCAGATGCCGAGCTTCCTTGCCGACCCGGCGCGTGACGAAACGCTTTCGGAAACCTTTATCGTCGCCAATTTCGCGGAGCGGCTCGTCCTGATCGGCGGCACGTCGTATGCCGGCGAGATCAAGAAATCGGTCTTCTCGATCCTCAATTACCTGCTGCCCGCAAGCGGCGTGCTGCCGATGCATTGCTCGGTCAACGTCGGAACGGCGGGGGACTCCGCCGTCTTCTTCGGGCTGTCGGGAACGGGCAAGACGACCCTGTCCGCCGACCCGTCCCGGCAGTTGGTGGGGGATGACGAGCACGGTTGGGCCGCGGACGGCGTTTTCAATTTCGAAGGCGGCTGTTACGCCAAGGTCATCCGCCTGAGCGCGGAAGCGGAACCGGAAATCCACGCCACCACCAATCGTTTCGGCACGGTGTTGGAGAACGTCGTTATCGACCGCGAAACGCGGACGCTCGATCTCGACGACGCCACACTGACGGAAAACACGCGCGCCTCTTATCCCCTCGATTTCATTCCCAATGCCGCCGAGGCCGGGACCGCCGGGCATCCGAAAAACGTCGTCATGTTGACGGCGGACGCCTTCGGCGTTCTGCCCCCGATCGCCCGCCTGACGCCGGAGCAGGCGGTCTATCACTTCCTGTCGGGCTACACCGCCAAGGTGGCGGGAACCGAAACCGGCTTGGGCAGCGAGCCGGTAGCCACCTTCTCGACCTGTTTTGGGGCGCCGTTCATGCCCCGGCATCCATCGGTTTATGGCGACCTGCTGGGCCGCAAGATCGTCGAGCACGGCGTCACCTGCTGGCTCGTCAATACCGGGTGGACCGGCGGGCCTTATGGCGTGGGCGAACGCATGTCCATCCGCCATACCCGGGCGCTCCTCGACGCCGCCCTGCGGGGCCGCCTCGATGACGTTCCCTTCGAAAACGACCCCCGGTTCGGCCTGAGCGTCCCTACGGCCTGCCCGGGCGTGCCGGCCGAAATCCTATCCCCGCGTGCGACCTGGGCGGACAAGAAAGCCTATGACGCGGCGGCGGACGACCTCGTCGCGCGTTTCAACAGGAATTTCATCCAGTTCGAGGACGGCGTGACGGCCGCCGTCCGCGCCGCCGGTCCCAAAGCCGCCGAACCCGTCTTTCAGCGTTATTAACCTTTAATCGCTAAGGAAGCGGGGCGGAACCGGCCGCCCGCGAGGGCGCTAGCGCCTCGTACAGGCGCGCACCGCGGCGAAACTTCGGCGGTTCTCCATAAGGACACCACGGTTGCCGGGAAGGGCGGGGACGGCCAAAGAATGTCAATATCGACACTTTTAGGCTTTTTGTTTGGGGTCGGCCTGTTCGTCGGCGCCATCGCCCTCAGCACCGACAACTTCATCGCTTTCGTCAGCCTCCCCAGCGTCATCCTGGTCGGCGGCGGAACGCTCGCCTCCGCCTTTATCGGCTATCAGGCCCGCTACGTCATTCTAGCCTTGCGTGAGTTGCCGCAACTCCTGGTCAAACCAAAGATCGACCGCCGTCTGCTGACATTGGAAACCGGCAAGATCATCCGCTGGGGTTACCTTGTAAAAAAACATGGAATCCTGGAGTTGGAACGGGAGATTAAAGCGGCCAAGAACCGCGACCAATTTCTTAAATTCGGCGTCAACCTCGTCATTACGGGCTACCCGGGGGATGATGTCCGGCCGATGCTGATGGCGGCGGCCGAAAGCAAATTCCAGCGCACCATGGTCAGTTCGGACATCCTCAAGAACATGGCCTCCACGGCCCCGGCGTTCGGGATGATCGGCACCCTGGTCGGTTTGATCATCATGCTGCAAACCCTTGGGGGCGACCCCGCGGGCCTTGGCCCCGGCCTGGCGGTGGCGCTGCTCACGACGCTCTACGGCGTCCTGATGGCGCGCCTCATATTCATGCCGGCCGCCAGCAAGGTCGAGCAGCGGGCCGGCATCCAGCGCTTCCGGGACTATTTGGTCACCGAGGGCTTTTCCATGCTGGCCGACCATAAAAGCCCGCGCTTCATCCAGGACAAGATGAACAGTTATCTCGATCCCGAGATTCACTACTCGATCGACAAGAAAAAGAAGTCCAAGACGGGCGCCGCCCCGCGCCGGAGGGCGGCATGAGCGGCCCGCCACCCATGGAGCGCTCGAACGTGGACACCGATGATTGGCTCATCACCTACGCCGACGCCATCACCCTGCTGATGGCGTTTTTCGTCGTGATGTTCTCGATCTCGGAGCCCAACGCCGAGAAATTCGAGGCCGTGACCAAGGGGATTAGGGAGACGCTCTACCGCGAAAAACCGTCTACACCGCTCGCGTCCCTTTCCGTCGACGTGGACGCCGCGGTGGCGAGCTTCGACGGGGGCGATCAGGCGAATGCCTCATCCACGGCGCGAGGGCTCAATTTCGAGTTCAAGAGCACGGGAATGTTCGCGCCGGGCTCGGCCGATTTCCTGCCCGAGGCCGAACCCCTTCTCGACCGCGTGGCGCAGCTTCTCTCGCTGTTCGGGACGACGAACTTCGACGTCGAGGTCGAGGGCCATACCGATGACGTTCCCATCAACACGGCGCGTTTCCCCTCGAACTGGGAGCTTTCGGCGGCCCGGGCCACAAGCGTCGTGCGCTTCTTTATCGAACGCGGCGTCGATCCCACCCGCTTGCGCGCCACGGGCTATGCGGACACCAAGCCGAAGGCGCCCAACCTCGACGACAGCGGCCGGCCGATCCCCGCGAACCGGGAACTGAACCGCCGCATCGTGATCCGCGTCGACCGCTGACCTTCGCGCTTCTAGTCATCAGAAAACATGCTTCGAGACGCGCCCGGTGGGCGCTCCTCAGCATGAGGATTTTGTTGGGTCCTCATGCTGAGAAAGGACGCCCTTCCTGCCGTCGCCGGAGCGGTTTCCCGCAAACAGGCGACCCACGGGCCTCATGCTGAGGAGCCGCGCTTGCGGCGTCTCGAAGTAGAGGCCCGCGCCTCAGGATGTGCGTCCCGCCTCCAAGCGTGCCGGCACGCACCTGCCTCGTCCCTGATTCAGCGATAATGCCACCTGATATCTGATGTAATATTGCGTCGCGGCCGCTGGGGCATTCGCGCGGCGCATAACACGGGGAGGGGCATGTGGCAGAACCTTGGGACGTGATCATCGTTGGCGCCGGTACGGCCGGAATGCCGGCGGCTATTTTCGCGGCGCACCGTGGCGCGAGCGTCCTGGTTCTGGAGGCCGCACCCGAAGTTGGGGGAACGCTGCACCTGTCCGCCGGACAGATGAGCGCCGCGGGGTCGCGCCTGCAAGCCGAGAAGGGCATCGAGGATACGCCAGACGAGCAC
>JADFIH010000108.1 GCA_022566715.1 Pseudomonadota bacterium
GTGGCTTCGGCGACGATCCTGCCCTTCCACGCCGTTTCAATGAGCTCGTCCATGGTGACGACGCGCGCGCGGTTCTCGACCAGGCAAACGAGAAGGCTGAAGACCTGGGGCTCGACCCCGACGAGGGCGCCGGCGCGGCGCAACTCGAGCCGCTCCGGGTCTAGCGTGAAGTCCAAAAACCGGTACATCGGCTAGCTATCCTACAGGGAACGCAAAATCTCAAGGTTTCCTGAAGGAAAAATCAGGGCGGTCTTCAAGCAGTCGGCGGCGGCGCTTCGTAGCCTGGGGCCAGTGAACAACGCGGGAGACTTCAGATGAACCAGGACCCTCGAATTCGGCGCAACCCCGACGGCTCGATCGACACGAAATATTACGTGGAGAAGGGCCGCGATTGCCGCAGCCATGCGGCGCGGGGTCTGGCGGCGCGGGCAGGCCTCGCAATAAGCCGAGGGTTGGCGAAAACCGCGAGCGCCTCGAATGGCATCGTTGCGGGGCATCGGAAACCCGTTACCTGACGATCGATGGGTGGCCCGGCAACGAGCCGCCCCCGGAGCCGGTTGTGCTAGCATCGGCGCGAACACGACGTTTTTACCGGCCGGGGGAGGCACCGAAATGCCCAACGAGATTTACACGCCCACTTGGGAAGAACTGGAAAGCCGCATCAGCCGCTTCGATGCGCTGAAGCCCATGTCCACGGCCGGCGATCTTGCCTGGGTGGGGCAGGAGGCGATGGACGTCTTTTATGCCCGGAAGCTGATGCCGGTCATCCTGGACGACACCAAGAACCCGTTTGGTAATGTGGCGCCCATTTTCGGCGCGGCGGGCACGACCATGTTCATCTCCATCATGCCGCCGGGTCAGGGCCCGTGTCTGCACTCCCACAACAGCACCTTCGAGACCTTCATGGTCCTGGAAGGCAGCATCGAATATTACGTGGGCGATCCCATCGCGCATCGGCTGACGCTCAACAAGTGGGATACCTTTTCGTGCCCGCCGAGGGTCTACCGGGGCTTCCACAATGCCGGCGATACGGATGCGGTCATGCTCACCGTCATCACCGGCGTCGAGGAAGGCCGGGACGACGTTTCCATGCCCGATTCAATCGCCGTGGAGGCGGGGCAAAACTTCGGCGCCAAGGTTGTCGACGCCTTCCGGTCCATCTTCAGTTTCGATCCGCCACGGCCCAGCGCCTGACGTTCCCGGAAAAAGCTCCCTCCCCCTTCGCGGAAGGGGAGGGCAGTTGGGGGAAGAAAAGCGTTACCGAAAGACTGGCCTTGGGTCCGCGGCTCTTGGCGGACGCAACTACTGGGCGGACGCAACTACTGGCGAAAGTGCTTGCTGAGCTTCAGGCCTTGGCGCTGGTAGGACGATCCGAGCTGCGCGCCGTAGACGACGTCCGGGGTTTCCGTAAGCCGCTCGTACACCAGCCGGCCCACGGTCTGTCCATCTTCCAATAGGAAGGGAACTTCGTAGGAGCGGACCTCCAGCACGGCGCGCGATCCGGCGCCGCCCGATTCCGAATGGCCGAAGCCTGGATCGAAGAAGCCGGCGTAGTGCACCCGGAACTCGCCATGCAAGGGGTTGAACGGCGCCATTTCCGCGGCGTGGTCCGGCGGAACGGTGACCGCCTCCTTGGAGGCCAAAATATAGAAGGCGTTGGGGTCGAGGGTGAGGGTGCGCGATTCGTTCGCGGGGATGGGCTCCCAGAAGTCCGCCGCATCATAGGCGCCGACCGCATCCACATCGATAAGGCCCGTGTGGGCCCTGGCCTTATAGCCAACGATGCCCGTCTCCGGGTCGCCGCGCAGGTCGACCGATACGGGCACGTCGCTGGAGATGCGTTCGTCCAGGGTGTCTCCGCCGTCTTCGTCCTGGATCAGGCTGACGCGCTCGTGCAGCCGGCGGGTTCCCGCGGCGGTGGCGGGCGGGTGTCCCCGGCGCAGGCGCAGCTGAATCAGGCGCGAGCCCTCGCGGACCACGATGGTGAACGTGCGCGGGCTGATCTCGACATATAGCGGGCCCTTGTACTGGGCCGTGACGCGGTCGAATTGCGTCGCATAGTCGGTAATCAGGCGCGTGAAGATGTCGAGCCGGCCCGTGGAGCTCTTCGGGTTGGCGACGCCCGAGAGGCCCTTCTTGAGGCGAAGCTCCTCCTGCAAGGGAACGATGAACACGGCGCCGCGTTCCAGCACCGCGCCGCCGGAAAGGTCGACCTCGTGCATGCCGATGGCTTCGATCTTCTGACGCACCGTGTGGCTGCTGCCGGGCAAGTAACTCGCGCGGACGCGGTAGGCCACGTCGCCGAGCCGGAGATCCAGGCTTGCCGGTTGAATCTGGCCCGGGGCGAGCGCCTCGGCGCTGGCGATCACGCCCTCGCCGACGAGGCCGCGTAGCGCCTGCGAGGGCAGGATGCCGGTCGTGTGATGGGGACTCAAGGCGGAGTCGTCCTCGGGTGTGGGCTCAAGTTTGGGCCCAAGATCTGGTCCAAGATTTAGAAAAAGAGACTCCACTTGCTTGGCCATGGCGCGCCCCCTCCAGCGGGCTCCCCGCCGCGCCGCTTCCATATCAAATTTTCCGTTACCGCACAATGGCTTAGATGCTAAAAAGAGTCCCCCGCGCGTCCCCTGCCTTGTCCACATCCAGGCGGAGTTGAAAGGGGCCGTGGCCGGGCCCCTCGGCATTTATCCCCGGATTTCACGTGACTCGCGGAATAAGGGAATTTCCCCCGGATCGCCGGCTCGGGCCGCCGGCCCGGCCATATTTTGTACGCCTCCCGGTGGTGGGACGAGCCTTGCCCCACGCGGTGCGCGCCGAGTAGTCTCTACGCCGCTTTCAGGCCGGTTCCGCCCCGGCATCCCGGAGCGTCGCCGGAGCATTTTTTGAAATACATCAGTACCAGAGGCCGGGCGCCGGTGCTCGATTTCGAGGGGGTGCTGCTCGCCGGGCTCGCCGAGGATGGCGGACTCTACGTGCCGGAGACCTGGCCGCAAATATCCACCCGCGATATCGCGGCGATGGCCGGGCGTCCCTATGCCGAAGTCGCGGCGCGCGTCATGCGGCCCTTCATCGGCGCGGCCCTGGAGGCGGACGCCTTCACGGAAATCGTGCGCGAGTCGTACGCCGGCTTTGCCCATCGGGCGGTCGCGCCGTTGCGCCAGCTTGGCGACGGCGAGTGGCTACTCGAGTTGTTCCACGGCCCCACTTTCGCGTTTAAGGACCTCGCCTTGCAGCTCCTGGGCCGCCTGTTCGATCACGTCCTGGCAAAGCGGAAGGCGGCCCTGACCATCGTCGTCGCGACCTCGGGCGATACCGGGTCGGCGGCCATCGAAGCCTGCCGCGGCCGCGGCGCCTTGCGCATTTTCGTACTCCACCCCAAGGGCCGGGTGTCGGAGGTTCAGCGCCGTCAGATGACGACGGTGGCCGAGGATAACGTGCACAACCTCGCCATCGAGGGGACCTTCGACGACTGTCAGGCGCTGGTAAAGGCGATGTTCGACGACGCGGACTTCCGCCGCAAGCACCGGCTATCGGCCATGAATTCGATGAACTGGGCGCGCGTCATGGCCCAGACCGTCTATTACTTCAGCGCCGCCGTGGCCCTGGGGGCGCCGGCGCGAAAGGTCGCCTTTTCAGTGCCGACGGGGAATTTTGGCGATGTTTACGCGGGCTATGCCGCGGCGCGCATGGGCCTGCCCATCGCCCAGCTCATCGTCGCCACCAACCGCAACGACATTCTCGCCCGGTTTTTCGAGAACGGCGAATACCGTTTGGCGCCGGTGGCGCCGACCATGAGCCCGAGCATGGACATCCAGATTTCGAGCAACTTCGAACGGTTGCTTTTCGACCTCTATGACGGGGACGCCAAGGAGGTGCGGAAGCGCATGGGCGATTTGCACGCTAAAGACGGTTTCGAGGTCGGGCACAACCAGTTCAAGGCGGTGCGCGCCGCCTTCGATGCGGCCAGCGTCGACGAAGAAAGCACCTTGGCGGCGATCGCCTCGGAATGGCGTGACGCGGGCCTGCTTGTCGATCCGCACACCGCGGTGGGTATCGCCGCGGGCCGGGCCCGCCGGAAATCGGAGTCCGCGCCGCTCGTCTGCCTGGCCACCGCGCATCCAGCCAAGTTCCCCGACGCGGTGGAACGGGCCACCGGGCAGAGGCCCGAGCCGCCAAGGGCCCTGGCCGAGATCATGGCCCGCGAGGAACGCTATGAAGTACTTCCCAACGATCTCGCTTCCGTGCAGTCTTACCTGGCCGCCCGGTGTTAAGCGGCGGTAACCCCGTAAGGCCATGAGTACGCCCCGAATTACCACCCTGGAAAACGGCCTGCGCGTTGTCAGCGAGGACATGCCCCACCTCGAAACCGCGGCGGTCGGGGTCTGGGTGGATGCGGGCGCGCGCAACGAGTCCCGGGCGGCGAACGGCATTTCGCATATGCTGGAACACATGGCCTTCAAGGGTACCGCGCGCCGCAGCGCCCGGGCGATCGCCGAAGAGATCGAGAACGTGGGCGGGCACATCAACGCCTATACGTCCCGCGAGCAGACGGCCTATTTCGCCCGCGTGTTGAAGGACGACGTGCGGCTCGCCGTCGACATCATCGCCGATATCCTGCAGTTCTCGACCTTTGATCCCGAGGAGTTGGAACGCGAACGGGCCGTCGTCATTCAGGAGATCGGACAGACGCGCGATACGCCGGACGATATCGTGTTCGATGATTTTCAGGAGACGGCGTTTCCCGATCAACCCATGGGCCGGTCGATCCTGGGCACGCCGGAGGGCGTGTCGGGCTTTGGCCGCGAGGCGCTCGTGAGCTACATGGCCGAGCACTACCACGCCCCGCGCATGGTGCTTTCGGCCGCCGGCCGGGTCGATCACGATGACCTGGTCGCCCAGGCCCGGGAGGTCTTCGCCGAACTGCCTTCGGGCGGATCGGTCAGCCGCGAGGAGACGCGCTACAATGGCGGCGAACACCGCGAAGCTCGCGATCTCGAGCAGGTGCACTTTGTCGCGGGTTTTGACGGCGTATCCTACGATGACCCGGATTACTACGTCGCGCAGGTCTTCTCCGCGGTCCTCGGCGGCGGCATGTCGTCGCGGCTGTTTCAGGAAATACGCGAAAAGCGGGGCCTGTGTTACTCCATCTACTCGTTCGTCAGTTCCTACGTCGATGGCGGGATTTTTGGTATTTACGCGGGAACCGGCGAGGCCGAGGTCGAGGAACTGATTCCCGCCCTGTCGGAGGAAACAGTGAAAATGGCCGGCTCGGTGAACGAGGATGAGGTTGCGCGGGCTCGGGCCCAACTCAAGGCGGGGCTGATGATGTCCCTGGAAAGCCCGTCCTCGCGCTGCGAACAGTTCGCCCGCCAATTGTTGATCTATGGCCGGACGCTGCCGACCGCCGAGGTCATCGCCGAGGTGGACGCCGTGGACGCCGCCGCACTGCGCCGCTTCGGGGCGCGCCTCCTCAACGGGACGCCGCCCACCTTGGCCGCCATCGGCCCCATTGGACGGCTTGAAAGCTACACTACATTTGCGGCAAGATTTGGTGCGGCAAGAATTGGCTCCACGGATCAAGTCTGAGTAATGGATCGCTGGTTCAACTCCATGACATCCTTTCTTCGTAACTTTCCTCCAGCCGCGTCCGTGCCCGTCCTTCAGGGTGACCGTGTGTACCTGCGCATGCCGCAGTTCGGCGATTACGCCGCATGGACGGCGGTGCGGGAAGAGTCGCGCGAGTTTCTCGAGCCCTGGGAGCCCAGTTGGTCGTCCGACGCACTCACACGAGCCGCCTTCCGCCGGCGGCTGCGGCGCTATGCGCGCGAGGTCCGCGAAGATAGCGGCATCGCCTTCTTCATCTTCCACAAGGAGGACGACGCCCTGCTCGGCGGCGTCACGCTCAGTCATATCCGGCGCGGCGTGACTCAATCCTGTTCGGTCGGCTATTGGATCGGGGAGCGCCACACGCGGCAGGGATACATGAGCGACGCGTTATCGACGGCGGTGCGTTTCGTTTTCGAGGGCCTGAGGCTGCATCGCCTCGAGGCGGCCTGCGTGCCGACCAATGAGCCGAGCAAGGCGGTACTGCGCAGATGCGGCTTTTCCGAGGAAGGCGCGGCCCGCGAATACCTATGCATCAACGGGGTCTGGCGCGATCACATTCTGTTCGCGACCCTGTCCTCGGACCCACGGTCCGACGTGAGCCCGCGGCCGGTCGTACTCGCCAGGACGGCCTAGCGTCCCGACTCTGAAGTTCGGACGATCACCGATTCGATTTGCCGCGTCGGACTCTTTGCATTGATCTGCATGGAGGTTGACGACGGCACGTTGGCCGGTTTGGTTCTCGGCGAGGCGGAGCGGTCCGCGCGCACGGCGCGCACGGCGCGGCGATTCGTCGAACGCTGGATGGACGGGCCGCACGATGCGCCGCGCGGCGCACCGCATTGGAGTTCGCGCGCCATGGCGCCACGTCGCTGTTCGTCGCCCTCGACATCGCCACCGGCCGGGCCGTCGGCAAATGCTAACCGCGCCTAGCGCCTAGATCACGGGCGTCGCGCCGGGACCATAGGTGTTGCGTCGGGATCACAGGCGTTGCGCCAGACGCGACGAACGCACCAACGACGAGAAAACCCGCGGGCCAACGCCCGTGGGTTTTTCTTGCCCAGAAATTTGGGCGTGGCCCGCTCTCGGGTTCTCCCCGCTCGGACCCGCAATAAAAGGGGCCGCCACCCATGGGTGACGGCCCCCGCGAGAATAGGCGAAACGCCTTCGCCGAAGCTCGCGCCGTTACGCCGCCAATGAAGGCATCTCCCCAACCGAAGGGTTCTCCCCAACCGAAGGGTTCTCCATTGCCACCGTACCGAGCGGGCGTTTGCCGCCATATTTCCCGTGAGACATTGGATCACCTCCTTCTGTTTGTTGCTGGTGAGTTGATATTAGGGTGGCCCCCGGCGAATCGCCAGGGCCGGCGCCTCTCGCACCAGGCCTCGAACGAGGGGCAAATGGGTTAAGTTTGGCCGGTTCCGGCGGAATGGCTTGACATTCCGGGCGAATAGACCCATTTCCAGGCCTCGTATTGTCTCGCGATTGCGCGAAGCGCCGCCAAACGGCGGCACCATATCCCGGGAATAATAATCAAGAATCCACCCGCTCCGGCCGCGCCCGGGGAAGGGCGATACGCCGGGGTCAGGCTGCGTCGAGAACGCGGCCCGTGCCGCCAGGCGCATAAGGATACCATTAAGTGAGCGATAGTCGTTTCTCGGACCTCGGCTTGGCCGAGCCGATACTGCGTGCGTTGAGTTCCAGAAAGCATTTCATTCCGACGCCGATCCAGGCACAAGCCATCCCCGAACTTCTTGCCGGAAGGGACATGCTGGGCATCGCCCAGACCGGCACCGGCAAGACGGGCGCGTTTGCGCTGCCCATACTTCACCAACTTTCCCGAAAGCGCGTGAACAAGGGGCCGCGCCGCCCCCGCGCCCTCATTCTTGCCCCGACCCGCGAGCTCGCGAGCCAGATCAGCGAGGATTTCCGCGTTTACGGCAAGCATCTGCACCTGCGTCAGACCGTGATCTTCGGGGGCGTAAACCAAAAGCCACAGGTCGCCGCCCTGTCCCGCGGCGTCGATATCGTCACCGCGACGCCTGGGCGCCTGCTCGATCTCATCGGGCAACGGCGGCTCGACCTAAGCGCGATCGAGTTCTTTGTTCTCGACGAGGGTGACCGGATGCTCGACATGGGCTTCGTGCGCGACATCCGGAAAATCGTCGCGGCCCTGCCCAACGGACGCCAGTCGCTGCTGTTTTCCGCGACCATGCCGGGCGAGGTCGCGCGCATATCGGGCGAGATCCTGACCGATCCGGTCCGCGTGGAGGTAACGCCCCAGGCCACGCCGGTCAAAAACGTCGAGCAGAACGTCTACCATATCGACACGGCCGGAAAGAGGGCCCTGCTCACGAACATGCTGGAGGATCCCGCGCTGTCGCGGGTGCTCGTGTTCGCGCGCACCAAGCGCCGCGCCAACCGCGTCGCCGAACAACTGGACAAAAGCGGCGTCGCCGCCGAGGCCATTCATGGCAACAAATCCCAAGGCGCCCGCCAGCGCGCCCTCCAACGGTTCCGCGCCGGCGAGGCGCGGGTTTTGGTTGCGACCGATATCGTGGCCCGCGGCATCGACGTGGAAGGCGTGACCCACGTCATCAACTATGAGCTTCCCAACGAGCCCGAAAGCTACGTCCACCGCATTGGGCGGACGGCGCGCGCCGGCGCCGGCGGAACGGCGGTCTCGTTCTGCGACCCGAGCGAGCGCGCTTACCTGCGCGACATCGAACGGCTGATCCGGCGGCGGCTGACGGTGATCGGCGAAGAACCCACCGGGCCGGTGCCCGAGGTGAAGGCCAGGTCCAAGAAGTCCCGTGGCGCCTCGATGCCCAAGCGCGGCCGGCCCGCCAACGGCGGTATTCGGAAACGCAAGCGGCCCTCCAACGCGAGCGCACCACGGCGCCGCAGACGGACCGCTTGATCGATAGGCCCCGGCGGGACGGCCCCGGTCTCCACGAACGCGGCGCGCGATTGGTATTAAGCCGACCGAATTAAGCCGGCCGTATTAAGCCGGTTGATCCCCCGATATCCTCGAACGCACGCTTCGCTGGCCGAAGGATCGCGCCGAGGATGCGGGGCCGCGCGCCCTATTGCGGTATTGACCCATAGGGCCGCACGGGAACACTGCGCGGGACCAGGCGCCGCGCTGAGTGCGATACCCGGCGCAGAAAAAGAGACAGGACCGAGAGACCCCGTGCGATGAGCCGCCAACCGCCGATATGGATGATCCTCGCCGGCACGCTGGCGCTGGCCGCCTGTTCGGCCTCCACGGCCGCGCCCGACCGGCCCGCACCTTTTTTCTTTGCCTCGGCGGATCAGAACGCGGTCGACCGGCGCGTCGGCTTGCAGCAGCGGCTCAACGCGGTGGCGTTCCCCATTCTGCGTGGCGCGCGGCCGTTCTGCGGCGCGGGAACCCGGCTTTCGCTCGGGCTATCGGTGGCGGCGGAGAGCCCCTTCGCCGAGGCGAACGGGTACGCCTATGACGATCGGGGGCGGCGCGGCGACACGCCAAGACTCCTCTACACCGTGCCCGGGTCGCCCGCGCACCGGGCGGGCTTGCGTGGCGGCGATGAAATCCTGGCGGTCAACGGCGTGCGGACGGCGCGAAAGGGCGGCAAGGTCCTGTTCCGCGCCATGCGCGAGGGCGGCGGGGCGCCCCTATGGCTGTTGGTCAGGCGGGGCCCGGATAAGCGGATGGCCAAGGTCGTGCCGGTGGCGATCTGCGATACGCCGGTGGTGCTTGCGGCCGCCCAGGAGGTGGTCTCCTGGTCTACCCGCAGCAAGGTCAAGGTGAGTGAAGGCATGGTTCGCTTCGTGCGCACCGACACCGAGCTCGCGCTCGTCGTCGCCCACGAACTCTCCCACATCATCCTCGGCCACACGGGCGCGTTCTTCGGCCGCGGCTCCGCGAGGATCGAGAACGACGCCGACTACCTGGGGCTCTACCTCGTCGCCAGGGCGGGATTTCAACCGGATCAGGCGTTGGGCCTTTTCCCCCGCATGGCCGCGACCTTCCCGGACACGGATGGCGCGCAGGCCTACCCCACGATCGCGCGGCGCTGCGCGGCACTGGCTCAAACCGTCGCGGAAATCGCGGGGAAACGAGCCGCCGGCCTCGATCTGGCGCCGGACGAGAGAATCTGGCGCGGACGCGGCCCGGCACGAACGCTCCGCGCGAACCCCGAGGAGGCGTTCGCCGACCGGCTCCACCGCATCCGGCGTTACGTCGGAACGAAACCTGAGTCTGGGCCAGAGTCTGAGGTAGAGTCCGGGGCCGAACCCGCTCAACCGCGGCAAGCGGCGCGGCGCGGGTTCACGGCCTGCCGGTAAGTAACCGGCGCCGCGCGCCGGGGCCCGGCCTGTAAGTAACTAGCGCCGTTCCGGCGACGTTTCGTGCGGATATTCCGGCCCATAGTCCAAATGAACGGCTCGACTCCGCGCAAAGCTCCCGCCATCATCCGCTAAGCGCTACGATTCGCGCCAAGAGTCGTAGTAGTATGATCGGGCCGAGATAAAGGGGAACGATCTCCGCAATGAAGAGCAAGCCGTTCATCGTGTTCGCTGGGCTCGCCGCCCTGGCCGGATGCGCGCGCTTCGCCGCGCCCGAGCAAACGTGCAATGCCTTCGACGGGGCCGGTCCGCCGTCGGCCGAGGTTGCGGCGTTGTCGTGGAAGGGCCGCGTTTCGAATATCGATCGTATCACCCGGTTGTCGCCCGAAAGCACCGAGCGCGCCAGCTACACGTTCACTGGCCAGGAATGCAACCGCATTCTTCTCCGTTCCGCGGAGTACCGCGTGACCTTCGACTTCGTGCCGAGCTTCGTCATGTTTTTCGGAAAGG
The DNA here is from genome assembly GCA_022566715.1 of Pseudomonadota bacterium. GTDB lineage: Bacteria > Pseudomonadota > Alphaproteobacteria > SHVP01 > SHVP01 > JADFIH01. Next base: position 10,441 of record JADFIH010000108.1, read on the forward strand.
AAGGCGGCGAAGATCACACCGCCACCTTCCGCGCCGAGGCGGGCCATTCCTATGTGCTCGACGTGAGCCGGGACTTGATTCGGCCGCGCTTCGACATCGAGATCGAGGATACGACGGCACGCGAATTGGTGTTCGAACGCCGCGATACACCCCCCTAGTCCGGGCGGCGCGTGACGCCCCTCGGGCGGATCGAGTTTGGCCGGAACCGCAACGCAGCACCATCTAAACGTGCGAATCCGCTTTGCGCCGATTAGTTGGAGCAAATTGTCCGGATTGATGGATCGCCTTGGCCGGTTCAACCTGTGGTGATTTCGGTCAACCCGGATTTGCTCGCCTTACGGACCTCGTGCCGGTCCTTGGGCGCGCGGCCGTGCTTTTTCTTGAAGGCTGGCAGTACCCTCGCGTCATATACGTCGCGCCGACCCGGCGCCACGTTGCTGCCGAGGTGGCGA